>JAQCUL010000047.1:0-11935 GCA_027685415.1 Streptococcaceae bacterium AF13-5-6.0 | reverse complement strand
CAGTTGAGTAGGGCTGTAAAAGCTGATGAAATCAGCGTAGTAGAGCCCACTCAACCACTGCGTCTTGCTCGACAATCCAAAAATAATTGAGAGGCTAGGACTTTTGTCCCAGCCTCTTTTTTATCCAGTGGATCTCTGTCAAATGTGGTATAATGAAAGGTAAGAATTTATTGGATAGCGGAGAGTTTCCATGCAACATTCCCCATGGCACGAAGCCATCAAATCCCATCTTCCGGAAGGGTATTTTCATCAGATCAATGACTTTATGAATGAGGTCTATAGCAAAGGAGTGGTCTATCCACCGCGTGACAAGGTCTTTAAGGCCTTGCAGACGACTGAGATGGACCAGGTCAAAGTTTTGATTTTAGGGCAAGATCCCTATCATGGACCGGATCAAGCGCAAGGCTTAAGTTTTTCTGTCCCGGATTATGTACCAGCACCGCCTTCTTTGCAAAATATTCTCAAAGAATTGCGATCAGATATTGGAGAGAAGCGGTCGCATGATCTGACCTCTTGGGCAGAGCAAGGGGTGCTCTTGCTCAATGCCTGCTTGACGGTGCCTACTGGTCAGGCCAATGGCCATGCAGGTCAAATTTGGGAGCCGTTCACAGATGCTGTGATTAAGGTGGTCAATGAGTTGGAGGAGCCAGTCGTCTTTATCCTCTGGGGATCTTACGCTCGTAAGAAAAAGCCTCTGATTACCCACGATCGACATTTGGTCCTTGAATCAGCTCACCCAAGTCCCTTATCGGCCTACCGAGGATTCTTTGGTTCCCAGCCCTTTTCAAAAACCAATCAATTTTTGAAAGAGGCAGGACGCGAGCCGATTGATTGGTTAAGATAGGAGAAAGAAATGCCACAATTAGCAACGATTTGTTACATTGACAATGGGAAAGAATTTCTCATGTTACATCGCAATAAAAAGCCCAATGATGTCCATGAAGGTAAATGGATCGGAGTTGGTGGAAAATTAGAACGCGGGGAAACCCCACAGGAGTGTGCTGCGCGTGAGATTTTTGAAGAGACAGGCCTTAGAGCCAAGCCAGTCTTAAAAGGGATCATTACCTTTCCGGAGTTCACTCCAGATTTAGACTGGTACACCTATGTCTTCAAGGTAACAGATTTTGAAGGAGAACTAATCGAGTGTAACGAAGGCACCTTAGAGTGGGTGCCTTATGATCAAGTCCTCTCAAAACCAACCTGGGAAGGGGACCACACCTTTGTCGAGTGGTTGTTGGAGGATAAACCCTTCTTTTCAGCAATGTTTCGCTATGACGGCGACCGCTTGTTAGAGTCGCATGTTGATTTTTATGAATAAAGGAGAATGCAATGGTTGTCATTAAAAATGGTCGCGTAATGGATCCCAAGACTGGCTTGGATCAAGTCTGTGATCTTCGCATTGAAGGAAAGAAAATTGTAGAGATCGCTGAGAACCTCCCAACGGATGGACAAGAAGTCCTTGATGCTACTGGTCTGGTTGTGGCACCTGGTTTGATCGATGTACACGTGCATTTCCGCGAACCCGGTCAAACTCATAAAGAAGACATCCATACGGGTGCCTTAGCCGCAGCTGCTGGTGGTTTTACCCGAGTGGTCATGATGGCCAATACCAATCCGACCATTTCAGATATTGCGACCTTAGAGGAAGTCTTAGCTTCTGCAGCCAAGGAAAATCTTCACATTCATACGGTTGCGACGGTGACTAAGAACTTTGACGGTCAACACCTGACAGATTTTGAAGGCCTGCTTAAGGCTGGTGCAGTAGGATTTTCAGATGATGGGATTCCCCTTCAAAGCACTAAGGTTGTCCGCCAAGCTTTGGAAGAAGCTAAGCGTCTAGGAACCTTTATTAGTCTGCATGAAGAAGACCCTGAGTTGAATGGCATTCTTGGTTTGAATGAAAACATTGCCAAGGAACACTTCCATGTCTGTGGGGCGACGGGTGTAGCTGAATATTCAATGGCTGCACGTGATGCCATGATTGCCCATGCGACAGGTGCTCACCTCCATATCCAACACCTTTCCAAGGAAGAAAGTGTCAAGGTGGTGGAATTTGCCCAAGGATTAGGTGCTCATGTGACGGCAGAAGTGGCACCTCAACACTTTTCGAAAACAGAAAGTCTGCTCTTGACTAAGGGAAGCAATGCTAAGATGAATCCACCTCTTCGCTTGGAATCTGACCGTCTAGCAGTGATTGAAGGCTTGAAGTCAGGCGTCATCTCCGTGATTGCGACGGACCACGCGCCTCACCATGCAGATGAGAAGAATGTTCCTGATATTACCAAAGCACCATCTGGCATGACTGGGCTTGAAACTTCGCTTTCTCTTGGTTTGACCTACTTGGTGCATGCAGGTCATTTAAACCTGATGCAATTGCTTGAAAAGATGTCCTATAATCCAGCACGTCTCTATGATTTTGATGCTGGCTATATCGCAGTGGATGGACCGGCAGATTTGACCATCTTTGATCCAGAAGCAGATCGTCTGGTATCGGATCATTTCGCTTCAAAAGCTGGCAATTCACCATTTGTGGGTGAAACATTAAAAGGGAAAGTTGCTTATACAATCTGTGATGGACAAGTGATTTTTCAAGGATAAGCGATCGTATTCATATGAATCTTAAAAAAATGATGCAAGGCTTGGTTTTCTTTTTAACCAGCCTTCTTGTCTTTGTGTATTTATTTCATGCTTTACTACCAACTGCATCGCCTCGCATGACCAAGCCCAAAACGGCTGCGAAAGAAATCACCTATAGGTATGTAGCTCTAGGAGATTCCTTGACCGAAGGAGTAGGGGATAGCACCAATCAAGGGGGCTTTGTGCCCATCCTTGCCCAAAGCCTGTCCAATGAAAATGACGGCCAGTACCAGCCTGTCAACTATGGAGTAGCTGGGAATACAAGTGCTCAGATCTTAGATCGACTCAAGAAGCAAACAGACCTTCAGAAGGATCTCAAGAAGGCGCGTGTCATGACCTTAACAGTTGGGGGAAATGATCTGCGCAAAGTTGTTGTCGATCATCTGAGTGATTTTTCTCTATCAGATATCCAAAAACCGCTCAAGTATTATACAGCTAACCTCAAAGAAATTATTAAAAAGGCCAGAAAGGACAATCCCCATCTTCCTATTTATGTAGTGGGGATCTACAATCCTCTTTACCTGAATTTTCCTGAATTAACCAGTATCCAGACGGCTGTAGATCGTTGGAATGAGACGACGGAAGAAACCATCGCGCAATTTGATCAGGTCTATTTCGTTCCGATCAATGATTTGCTCTATAAAGGAATTGATGGCAAAATGGGCGTATCAGAAATCAGTGACGGGAAGACAACTGTTATCAATGATGCCCTGTATGAAGAGGATAGCTTTCACCCCAACAATACGGGCTATGAAAAGATGAAACAAGCAATATTGGAGAAAATCAATGCCACAAAAAAAACTTGGAGTCAAAAATAATCCCATCAAAGAGAAGGTCCCCTTCCTTCAAAAAATCAATATTTGGAAATGGTTATTTTTAGGTTTGGTCAGCCTTCTCTTAGCCTTCGCTATAGTTGTGCAAGGACGCTTAGCGACGCCAAGAGAAGATGTTAGCCAGCTTCATCAAGCAGTTGGCACCAAAGATGTCAAAGTTGGAACCATGACAACGACTCGGGATCAACTCAATGATACCATCAAATCGCTACTGAAAAAATATAAGCTGTCCGACTACAAGGTCTATGCGGACAATCAGCAAATCCTATTAGAAGGGCAGTTGAGTCTCTTGGGGAAGGATTATCCCTTATATATTTACTTTCAACCATCCAAATTGGAAAATGGGAACATTCTCTTGACGGTGAAGGATTTTTCAGTCGGAACCTTTCAAATTCCACAAAGGATGGTTTTGCAGCTCTTGAGTAAAAATAAAAATATCCCAAAATTTGTTCAGATCTCACCCAAGCAGTCTACCATCACCATTGTATTGCCAGAAATTGACAATGACTTTGGAATATATGTCAAGGCCAATACCATTGACCTCTATAATGACAAGATCGTTTTTGATTTGTATCAGAAGAAGTAGGATGGAAGAGGTTATTCAAATTGAATTCAAAGTCATCTTAAAAACTTTCCTTAGGCTCAATAATTAGTCATGGAACTTCTTTGAAGTTCGCTGACGTCCGTCTTCACCTAAGGAAAGATTCTAAGATGACTTTATCTTCAATCTAACTAGAACTGAAAGCTCTATTTTGTTTCTATTCAAAAAATTCAGAATATTGTAGAAAATTCTTGACATTGCTTTTTCCCTATGCTAAAATACTAAACAAGACATTGAACAAAGGAGAAAGTCAAACATGAAAACAGTTAAGTTTATTCAATTTGCTTTGTTGTTGAGGTATAAGGGCTAGTGCAGAAGCATTAGTCCTGTTTGGCTTACCAAGCGGGCAAAAACATCTCGCTTGGTTAACCGAGTGAGATGTTTTTCTTTATATCCACTACATAGAAATGAGGAGACCCTATGCGTAAAGTTGAATTTTTAGATACCAGCCTTCGGGATGGCGAACAGACTCCAGGAGTTAATTTCTCTATCAAAGAAAAGATTGCCATTGCTAAACAATTGGAAAAGTGGGGCATTTCTGCTATTGAAGCAGGTTTTCCTGCAGCTAGTCCTGATTCCTTCACAGCTGTTCAAGAGATTGCCAAGGTCTTGACCAAGACAGCCGTGACAGGTTTGGCCCGTTCTGTCAAATCAGATATTGATGCTTGTTATGAAGCCTTGAAGGATGCTAAGTATCCACAAATTCACGTCTTTATCGCAACCAGTCCGATTCACCGGGAGTTTAAACTCAACAAGACAAAGGAAGAAATCCTTGAAACGATCAAAGAGCACGTTTCTTACGCTCGCTCAAAATTTGAGATTGTGGAATTCTCGCCAGAAGATGCGACTCGGACAGAATTGGATTTCCTCTTGCAAGTCGTACAGACTGCAGTCGATGCTGGTGCTAGCTATATCAACATTCCTGATACAGTCGGTTTCACGACACCAGCGGAGTACGGTGCCATTTTCAAATACTTGATTGACCATGTCAAGACAGATCGCGAGATTATCTATTCACCTCATTGCCATGATGACCTAGGAATGGCGGTGGCTAATAGCCTCGCTGCTGTTAAAAATGGTGCCCGTCGTGTCGAAGGAACCATCAATGGCATCGGGGAACGGGCAGGCAATGCGGCACTTGAAGAAGTAGCGGTCGCTCTTAATATTCGCGAAGACTATTTCCAAGTGGAGAGTCCCATTGTCCTTAATGAAACCATCAACACCTCTGAGTTGGTTTCTCGTTACTCTGGTATTCCAATTCCTAAAAACAAGTCGGTTGTTGGTGGTAATGCCTTCTCACACGAGTCTGGGATCCACCAAGACGGAGTTCTTAAAAATCCTCTTACCTATGAAATCATCACCCCTGAGTTGGTGGGTGTTAAGAGCAATAGCCTCCCTCTTGGAAAATTGTCTGGTCGCCATGCCTTTGTCGAAAAATTGCATGAGTTGGGACTGGATTTCACAGAAGAAGACATCAAGCCATTGTTTGCGAAGTTCAAATCTCTTGCAGACAAGAAACACGAGATCACAGATGCCGATATCCGAGCCCTTGTTGCCGGTACAGCAGTGGAAAATCCAGAAGGATTCCAATTTAACGATCTCCGCTTAACCACCAATGCAGACGAAACGATTACAGCGGCGGTTAGCCTCCGCAATGAAGAAGGGGAAGTACTTGAGTTCATTGCCAATGGTCAAGGGTCGGTTGAAGCCATCTTTAATGCGATTGATAAATTCTTCAACCAAACCGTTCGCTTGACATCTTATAATATCGATGCAGTGACAGATGGGATCGATGCCCAAGCCCGTGTCTTGGTATCCGTGGAAAATGTTGATACTGATACGATTTTCAATGCCTCTGGTTTGGACTTTGACGTATTGAAAGCCTCTGCCATCGCTTATATCAATGCCAACACGCTGGTTCAAAAAGAGAATGCGGGTGAGATGGGACGAGCTGTCTCCTACCGTGATCTTCCACAAGCCTAAGAGGAAATGAACATGACAAAGAAAATTGTAACACTTGCAGGAGATGGGATTGGCCCTGAGATCATGGCAGCTGGACTAGAGGTCCTTGCAGCCGTTGCTCCCAAAATTGGCTTTGATTATAGTCTAGAAGACAAACCTTTTGGGGGTGCTGGAATTGATGCCGCTGGCCACCCACTTCCCCAAGATACTCTAAAAGCAGCTAAAGGAGCGGATGCTATTCTTCTCGCAGCTATCGGAAGTCCTGAGTATGATAATGCTCCTGTTCGTCCAGAACAAGGCTTGCTCGCTATTCGCAAGGAATTAAATCTCTTTGCCAATATTCGTCCTGTACGGATTTTTGACGCCTTGAAACACTTGTCTCCTTTGAAACCCGAGCGTATCGAGGGTGTCGACTTCGTGGTCGTGCGTGAATTGACAGGTGGGATTTACTTTGGAGAGCATATCTTGAAAGAAGATACAGCACGCGATATCAATGATTACAGTGCAGAAGAAATCCGTCGGATTATGCGCCAGGCCTTTAAGATTGCGCAAGGACGTGGTAAGAAAGTGACCAGTATCGATAAGCAAAATGTCCTTGCAACTTCTAAATTGTGGCGCCAAGTGGCAGAAGAAGTTGCCAAAGAATTTCCAGATGTGACCTTAGAGCACCAGCTTGTCGATAGTGCGGCTATGATCATGATTACCAATCCAGCCCGCTTTGATGTTGTAGTGACAGAGAATCTATTCGGAGATATCTTATCTGACGAATCCAGCGTCCTTCCTGGAACACTAGGCGTGATGCCGTCTGCCAGTCATTCTGACCAAGGACCAAGTATGTACGAACCAATTCATGGTTCAGCACCTGATATTGCAGGTCAAGGCATTGCCAATCCGATTTCCATGATCCTGTCCGTTGCCATGATGCTCCGAGACAGTTTTGGAGAAACAGCAGGTGCAGAAATGATCGAAGAAGCCGTTAATCAAACCTTGAATCAAGGAATCTTGACGCGAGATCTAGGTGGACAGGCTTCTACTGCAGAGATGACTGCAGCCATTATTGGGAATCTCTAAGATGACTTGGAGAGACCGCTGTTTAGTTGTTATTGCTATTTGGAATAGTATCGTATTTCTGACCTATGGTTTAGATAAACGAAAAGCTATCCAAAACAGGTGGCGGATTCCTGAAAAGGTCCTGTTACTCGAGAGCTGGCTACTTGGTGGATTCGGAGCTCTACTAGGTGGATATCTCTTTCACCACAAGGTGCGGAAATGGTATTTTCAAGCTACCTGGTGGGGGAGTAGCCTTCTTTTAGCAGGTGCCCTCTTTCTAATCCTTCAATGGATTTCCTAACAAGAAGATAAATGGAGAAAGACGATGAGTGGAAAATCTATCTTTGATAAACTTTGGGACCGCCACGTGATTACAGGAGTGGAAGGGCAACCCCAACTCATGTATGTGGACCAACACTATATCCACGAAGTGACGAGTCCGCAAGCCTTTCAAGGATTAAGGGATGCAGGACGCAAGGTTCGACGACCTGATTTAACCTTTGGAACCTTTGATCACAATGTTCCAACGGTCAATATTTTTGATATTCGAGATGTGATTTCAAAAGCCCAGATTGATAAATTAGCTGAGAATGTGGTGGACTTTGGGATTGATCATGCTGCCCATGGTTCTGCTAAGCAAGGAATTGTTCATATGGTGGGCCCTGAAACCGGTCGGACCCAGCCTGGGAAATTTATTGTCTGTGGAGACAGCCATACCGCTACCCACGGAGCCTTTGGTGCCATTGCCTTTGGGATTGGAACCAGTGAAGTGGAGCATGTCTTTGCTACCCAGACTATTTGGCAAGTCAAACCAAAGAAAATGTTGGTTGAATTCACCGGAACCCCACAAAAAGGGATCTATTCAAAGGATTACATCCTAGCTTTGATAGCGCGCTATGGCGTTGCTTGTGGAGTTGGCTATGTCGTAGAGTATCGGGGAGAAGCAATTGATCGCTTGACCATGGAAGAACGCATGACCATCTGTAACATGTCTATCGAGTTTGGATCCAAAATGGGGATCATGAATCCAGATGAGACGACCTTTGACTACCTCCGGGGACGTGAATGTGTGCCAGATGATTTTGAGACTGCAGTAGCTGATTGGAAGACTCTGGTTAGTGATGACGATGCCGTTTATGACAAAGTAATCCGTATGGATGTATCTGATCTTGCTCCGATGGTGACTTGGGGGACCAATCCTTCTATGGGAGTGGACTTCGAGACTCCTTTTCCAGAGATTCGAGACATGAATGATGAACGGGCTTATCATTATATGGATCTCGAACCTGGCCAAAAACCAGCAGACATTGAATTAGGCTATATCTTTATCGGTTCTTGTACCAATGCGCGTCTCAGCGATTTGGAGTTGGCAGCTAAGTTTGTGAAAGGCAAAAAAATTGCGCCCAACTTAACTGCTATTGTTGTACCTGGCTCTCGTCCGGTTAAGCAAGCCGCCGAAAAATTAGGCTTAGACAAGATCTTCATGGATGCGGGCTTTGAATGGCGTGATCCAGGATGTTCCATGTGTCTAGGAATGAACCCAGACAAGGTTCCAGATGGGGTCCACTGTGCTTCTACTAGCAACCGGAACTTTGAAGATCGTCAAGGATTTGGAGCCAAGACCCATCTCTGTAGCCCAGCAATGGCCGCTGCAGCAGCAATCGCCGGTCGCTTTGTCGATGTGCGCCAAATGCCAGAAGTCGAGTAAAAGGAGGAAGCATGGAGAAATTTACCATTTATACAGGAACAACGGTTCCTTTGATGAACGATAATATTGATACCGACCAAATCCTCCCCAAGCAATTCTTAAAGTTGATTGATAAAAAAGGTTTTGGGAAATACCTCATGTATGCTTGGCGCTATTTGGATGACCAATATACTGAGGATCCAGATTTTATCTTTAACAAGCCAGAATACCGCAAGGCAACCATTTTGATCACTGGTGACAATTTTGGGGCTGGTTCCTCTCGGGAGCACGCAGCCTGGGCTTTAGCTGACTATGGTTTTAAAGTCGTTATCGCCGGCTCTTTCGGAGATATCCATTACAATAATGAGCTCAATAATGGCATGCTGCCGATTGTCCAACCACTAGAGGTTCGTCAACAGTTGGCAAGTTTGAAGCCGACAGATCCAGTGACGGTGGATTTGGAAGAGCAGAAGATCATCTCGCCTGTTGGAGAGTTTCGCTTTGAGATCGATCAAGATTGGAAGCACAAATTGCTCAATGGTTTGGATGATATCGGGATTACGCTTCAGTACGAAGACTTGATCGCAGCTTATGAGAAGAATCGGCCAGCCTACTGGCAATGATAAAATTGTATATCGAATTACGAATTTTCTGAAAATATATTGAATTTGAGACTATTTTTTGATACAATACTAAAAAGAATAGAAAAGGAAAGAGACTTATGACAAAACACATTCAATGGGACGGACAACTTTCACAAGAAGGATTTGACATTCTTAAAGGAGAAGGGGGCTGTATCGTCTGCCCTACCAAAGTTGGCTACATCATCATGACCAGTGACAAGGCTGGCTTGGAACGTAAATTCGAAGCCAAAGAACGCAACCGCAACAAACCAGGTGTGGTTCTTTGCGGAAGCATGGATGAACTTCGTGCCCTTGCGCAATTGAATCCTGAAATTGAAGCCTTCTACCAAAAACATTGGGATGAAGATATCTTGCTTGGTTGTATCCTTCCTTGGCGTGAAGATGCTTATGCAAAATTGCAGGCTTTCGGAGATGGACGTGAAGAACTCATGACAGACGTTCGTGGAACTTCATGCTTTGTCATCAAATTTGGTAAAGCTGGTGAGCAAATCGCCAAAGAAATGTGGGAAAAAGAAGGCAAGATGGTTTACGCTTCTTCAGCCAACCCTTCCGGTAAAGGAAACCGCGGGAAGGTCGAAGGAATCGGTGAGCGTATCGAAGGTGCTGTGGACTTGGTCATCGAAGCCGATGATTATGTAGCTTCTATCCAACCTGACAAGACCATTGAAACTCGCTATGAACAAGGTGTGATGGTCTCTATGGTTGATGCCGAAGGAAAACTCATCCCAGAACAAGGAGCAGGTAGCCGTTCTGTAAATACTTGTCCAGTCGTCATCCGTAAAGGATTGGATATCGATAAGATCATGATGCACTTATCTGATCATTTCAACTCTTGGAACTACCGCCAAGGGGAATACTATTAAGAAACAGAAAAAGCATTCCACTTGGAATGCTTTTTTTGTGAAAGGATAAAAGATGGTATAATAGAGTCAAACAATGTTCCAATAAAAGGGGAAGTGGTATGGTCTCCAGAAAAGCATTTATTGATAAAGCCAATCAGGAAGGTTTTTCCTTCAACATCCAAATCCCATGGTGGACGTACAATAACTTCAAGTCATTAGTTTGGAGAAAAAGGCTCTCTGAGGAGCAAGTCTATCAGATCTTTCTTTTACTTTGTAGAGAGGTAGAAGACCGGCAAATGCAAGCTGTAGCGGATAAGAGAAAGTATCAGACCGGATTTTATGTAGCTGCATGCAATGGTCGCGAATTTCGCTTTGAGTTTGCTTTTAAAAAGAACCAAGAACTAAGAGTTTATAATCTCTTTGAGACAGTCAATGGTCGCAAGAAACTCACCCTGATGGACCTGCTTGATTACATAATGGATTGACTGTGTATAGAAACAATAAGGGTTCACTACAAATTGACAAAAGAAAGAGTGGTTCTATGATTTCAAGAGATGCATTTTTAGAAAGAATCAATCAGGAGGGCTTCTCATTTAGCATTGAAATTCCTCGCAGAAGTTTTTCGGATTTTACATCATTAGTTCGGAGAAGAAGAATTTCGGAAGAAGACCTCTATCAGCTGTTTTATAACTATTGTCAGGAGCTAGAAAACTGTTTGAAAGAAGCAGGGGAGACACGACGCTTGCTCTTCAATAAATTTCCAGTTAGTCCTGTTCATGATAAATATAAAACAAAATTTGATACAGTGGCACCGAATGGACGCGAATTCCGCTTTGAGTTTGTCTTTAGCAATGACAATCGTTTAAAAGTTTATCACATGATCGAAACTGTTAATGGTCGTAGGAAAAAAACACCTATGGAAATACTGATGGACCTAGTCGATGCTTTATAGTGGATGCCGATCTAAGAGAAATCTTATGAGATACCTATTTCTTCTTGATTCCATTGGGCCTAGTGACTATAATGAATGAGTTTAATAAAGCTACAGGTAGACTCTTGTTCCTCTGCTTGTTTGCTCTTGCTTTTTTATGTTGCTACTATTTGTAATCGTCACAGCTCCAGTAGTTTTATTGAACCGACCTTTCCTATTTGATCGCCTAATAGCTAGTAGTTATCGAAGTCCGGTTGGGAAATAGACAAAAGACAAAAGGACTCTATTTTTACGTTAGAGACCTTTTTGACAAGTAGGGGTTGAACTGTAAAGCTGGAGAAATGGTAGTAAGAGTTTTCTAACTGCTTGAAATTTGGTACACTAGAGCTATGAAGATAGAAGATACTATAAAAAAAGCAATCATTTTAGGCGCTACAGGAGGGATTGGCCGGCAATTAGCGAAAGAATTGGCACAACGTTTGGAGCATCTGATTTTAGTGGGTCGCGATGCTGACAAACTCTCCCAAGTCCAAAAAGAACTAACTGGGAGTAAGGCGCAGCTTTCAATCCTAACATTAGATATGCTAGATCAAGTGGCTCTAGAAGCTTTTGTAGAGAGTCTAGATGCTGATCTTATCGTCAATTGTGCGGGACTAGCCTATTTTTCCCTAGGATGTGTCCTTGATTCAGCCAGTGAGCAAGACCTCTGGCAGGTCAACTACCATAGTCCAGTCCAGCTAATCAAGCA
>JAQCUL010000046.1:0-12318 GCA_027685415.1 Streptococcaceae bacterium AF13-5-6.0 | reverse complement strand
ATGAAATCAGCGTAGTAGAGCCCACTCAACCACTGCGTCTTGCTCGACAATCCAAAGATGATTGAGAGGCTAGGACTTTTATCCCAGCCTCTTCATTATTTCAAGGTCTTGTTTATTTTTTATAAAAAAATGTTTAAAAATTTTCGCTGTAAGGGTTTACAAAACAAAAAGTTTATGATAGAATAAGTTTATAAGTTGAATAGCAGTGAGCGTTACTAAGTTAGATTAGGCGTGACCACAAGTAGACTGAACAATTAGTGTATGCTAGTTTTTTCAGTTGCTTCGTGGTCATTTTTATTTGCTTTTAACAAATTTTACAAAGGAGAGCCTCATGTATCGTATTATCCATCCAATGAACAATAATGTTGCTTTGGTTCAAAATGAACTACAACAAGAGTTGATTGTTATTGGGAGTGGGATTGCATTTGGGAAGAAGAAAAATGATCTAGTAGCTGATGATAAGGTCGAAAAAGTATTTCGTTTAAACACGGATGAGTCAAGAGAAAACTTTATGGCCCTTCTAAAGAATGTTCCTCTTGATTTCATTACAACCACTTATGAAGTGATTGATACCTTGTCTAAGAAATATGCCTATCCTGTTCAAGAATATATCTATGTGACATTAACAGATCACATCTTTTGTTCTTACCAGGCAGTTCAACAGGGAAGATATAAATACAGTGACCTTCCTGATGTGTCTGCTATGCATCCGATTCCCTATAAAATCGCAAAAGAAGCGATTGAGATCTTTCGAAAGCGGCTCTTGGATCAATTTCCTGACGATGAAGTGAATCGCATCGCTTATCATTTCATTAATGCACAAGGGGAAATGATTCATGAGCAAGATCCAGATGTTCAGGACCGACAAGTTATTTTGAAAGCTGTAGAAGAAAAACTAGCTCAAAATGGATTGAAACGGAAAGAAGAAAACAGTCATTTCTATGATCGCTTTATGATCCATCTCAATTATTTCCTAGATTCGCTAGATAAGGGAAGAGAAGATCCAGAAGGTTTGAGCGAGATGGAACAACTGATTCAGCTAAGTTATCCAAAGGCTTATGAGATTAGTCATCAAATCTACCAAACCATCGCTGAACAGACAGGAGCCAAGATATCTCCTAATGAAAAAGTCTATTTAGCCCTTCATATTCAACGTCTATTATAAAAATTTTCAAAAGGTATCATAAGGAGGAACCAACATGAATAAAGAAGAAGTCCAATTACTTGGCTTTGAAATTGTCGCTTATGCCGGTGACGCTCGATCAAAATTAGTGGAAGCCTTAAAAGCTGCTGAAAATGGTGATTTTGCTAAAGCAGAATCCTTAGTAGAAGAAGCGGGGTCTTGTATCGCTGAGGCTCACAAATCTCAAACGACCATGCTAGCGCATGAAGCAGCAGGAGAAGAAATCCCCTATAGCATTACCATGATGCATGGTCAAGACCATCTCATGACAACAATCCTATTAAAAGACGTGATTCACCATCTGATTGAACTATATAAAAGAGGAGCGAAATAATGAATAAACTGATTGAACTGATTGAAAAAGGGAAACCTTTCTTTGAAAAGATTTCTCGAAACAAATATTTGCGAGCGATTCGGGATGGCTTTATTGCAGGGATGCCTGTTATCCTTTTCTCATCTATCTTCATCCTAATTGCGTATGTACCAAACGCTTGGGGATTCCATTGGTCTAAAGATATTGAAACTTTCTTGATGACTCCATATAGCTATTCTATGGGCATCTTGGCCTTCTTCGTTGGTGGTACAACGGCTAAGGCTTTGACTGATTCAATGAACCGCGACCTTCCAGCAACTAACCAAATCAACTTCATTTCTACAATGTTGGCTTCTATGGTTGGCTTCTTGCTCATGGCTGCCGAACCTGCTAAAGAAGGTGGATTCTTAACAGCCTTCATGGGTACAAAAGGTCTGTTGACAGCCTTCATTGCAGCCTTTGTTACCGTTAATGTTTATAAGGTCTGTGTGAAAAATAATGTGACGATTCGCATGCCAGACGAGGTTCCACCAAATATTTCACAAGTATTTAAAGACCTGATTCCATTTACATTGTCAGTTGTACTCTTGTATGCACTTGAATTAGTTGTGAAAGCAAGCCTTCATGTAACGGTTGCTGAATCAATCGGTACCCTTCTTGCTCCACTATTCTCAGCAGCAGACGGTTATGTTGGTATTACGATTATTTTCGGTGCCTTTGCATTCTTCTGGTTTATTGGTATTCACGGCCCATCTATCGTTGAGCCTGCGATTGCAGCGATCACTTATGCAAATGCCGAAGTCAACTTGAACCTCCTTCAACAAGGTATGCACGCTGATAAGATCCTTACATCTGGTACACAAATGTTCATCGTCACTATGGGTGGTACTGGTGCAACTCTTGTTGTTCCGTTCATGTTTATGTGGTTATGTAAATCGAAACGAAATCGTGCTATTGGACGCGCTTCAGTAGTTCCTACATTCTTTGGTGTAAACGAACCAATCTTGTTTGGTGCACCACTTGTTTTGAACCCAATCTTCTTTATCCCATTCATCTTTGCACCAATTGCAAACGTATGGATCTTTAAGTTCTTTATTGAAACACTTGGCATGAACTCATTTACTGCCAACCTTCCATGGACTACACCAGGACCTCTTGGTATTGTTCTTGGTACAAACTTCCAGTTCTTATCATTCGCTCTTGCAGCATTGTTAATTGTAGTAGATATTGTTATCTACTATCCATTCCTCAAGGTTTATGATGAACAAATTCTTGAAGAAGAACGTTCAGGTAAAACTAATGATGAATTAAAAGAAAAGGTAGCTGCAAACTTTAACACTGCAAAAGCAGATGCTATTCTTGAAAAAGCTGGAGTAGATTCAGCACAAAATACAATTACTGAAGAAACAAACGTCCTCGTTCTTTGTGCTGGTGGAGGAACAAGTGGTCTTCTTGCCAATGCTTTGAATAAAGCCGCAGAAGAGTATAAAGTTCCAGTTAAAGCTGCAGCAGGTGGCTATGGAGCCCACCGTGAAATGTTGCCAGAATTTGACCTTGTTATCTTGGCGCCTCAGGTTGCTTCCAACTTCGAAGATATGAAGGCTGAAACAGATAAACTAGGCATCAAATTGGCGAAGACAGAAGGTGCTCAGTACATCAAGTTAACCCGTGATGGAAAAGGTGCTCTAGCCTTTGTTCAAGCGCAATTCGATTAACGATAGGGACTGTGAAACAGTCTCCTATCGTAACGGAAATCGCTATGGCGATTTTCCTAATCGACTTGTTAATTCGTCGGTAAAAATATATCGTTTTTACCTCCTCATGTCACAATTCGGTGGCTTGGAACAAGAAGTGAGATGGAGATGGATGGCTCACTAACTCCTCTCCCCTCACTTTTCATTTGCTTCAATTAAGAAATAGGTGAAAAAATGAAAAAAACACTTCCTAAAGATTTTATTTTTGGTGGGGCGACAGCTGCCTACCAGGCAGAAGGTGCGACTCATACAGATGGTAAAGGCCCTGTTGCATGGGACAAATACTTAGCAGACAACTATTGGTATACTGCTGAACCAGCAAGTGATTTCTACCATAAATATCCAGTAGACTTACAGTTGGCTGAAGAATATGGCGTAAACGGAATTCGTATTTCTATTGCTTGGTCACGTATTTTCCCAACTGGTTATGGTGAAGTTAATCCAAAAGGGGTAGAATTCTATCATAAGTTATTTGCGGAATGCCACAAACGTCATGTAGAACCATTCGTAACTCTTCACCACTTTGATACTCCTGAAGCTCTTCACTCAAATGGAGACTTCTTGAATCGTGAAAATATCGAACACTTTGTAGATTATGCTGCTTTCTGTTTTGAAGAATTCCCAGAAGTCAACTATTGGACAACCTTCAATGAAATCGGCCCAATCGGTGATGGTCAATACTTAGTAGGTAAATTCCCACCAGGTATTCAATATGACCTTGCCAAAGTCTTCCAATCTCACCACAATATGATGGTTTCACATGCGCGTGCTGTGAAATTGTACAAAGACAAAGGTTATACAGGTGAAATCGGGGTTGTTCATGCTCTTCCAACTAAGTATCCATTGGATCCTAAAAATCCTGCAGACGTTCGGGCTGCTGAGTTGGAAGATATCATCCATAACAAGTTTATTCTAGATGCAACCTACCTTGGACACTATTCAGATGCAACCATGGAAGGGGTAAACCACATTCTTTCAGTTAACGGTGGTAGCTTGGATCTTCGTGACGAAGACTTTGCAGCGCTTGAAGCAGCTAAAGATCTAAACGACTTCCTTGGAATTAACTACTACATGAGTGACTGGATGGAAGCTTTTGATGGCGAAACCGAAATCATTCATAATGGTAAAGGGGAGAAAGGTAGCTCTAAATACCAAATCAAAGGTGTTGGACGTCGTGTGGCTCCTGACTATGTCCCTCGGACGGATTGGGACTGGATCATCTATCCGCAAGGCTTGTATGATCAAATCATGCGCGTTAAGAAAGATTATCCAAACTACAAGAAGATCTACATCACTGAAAACGGACTGGGATACAAAGATGAATTTGTGGACAACACTGTTTACGATGATGGTCGAATTGATTATGTGAAACAACACTTGGAAGTATTGTCTGATGCGATTGCCTATGGAGCAAACGTCAAGGGCTACTTCATTTGGTCCCTGATGGATGTCTTCTCATGGTCAAATGGTTATGAAAAACGCTATGGTCTCTTCTATGTAGACTTTGAAACCCAAGAGCGCTATCCGAAGAAATCGGCACATTGGTACAAGAAATTAGCTGAAACTCAAGTGATTGAATAAGTATCAACTGGAACTGTTTTAGTTCCAGTTTTTTTATTTTCACGAGAAGAAGGTCTCTTAAACGCATCTCTTCTTTCAGCCCCTAATTTATGGTATAATAGATCGATACTGTAATAAGGAAAATGGAATGAATATACAACAATTACGATATGTAGTGGCGATTGCCAATAGTGGTACTTTTCGTGAGGCTGCTGAAAAAATGTATGTGAGTCAGCCTAGCCTGTCCATCTCCGTCAGAGATCTGGAAAAAGAACTGGGTTTTAAGATTTTTCGTCGGACCAGTTCTGGGACTTTTTTGACCCGTCGGGGAATGGAATTTTATGAAAAAGCGCAAGACGTGGTCAAAGGGTTTGATGTCTTTCAAAATCAATATGCCAGTCCTGAAGAAGAGAAGAAAGAATTCTCTATTTCTAGTCAACACTATGACTTTTTGCCGCCTTTGATGACGGAATTCTCGATTCGTTATCCGGAAAATAAAAACTTCCGCATCTTTGAGTCAACGACGGTACAAATTTTGGATGAAGTGGCTCAAGGGCATAGTGAGTTGGGGATTATTTATCTCAACCGTCAAAATACCAAGGGGATTATGCAACGGGTTGATAAATTAGGACTTGAAGTAGTGGATTTGATTCCTTTTCAGACTCATATTTACCTTCGTAAGGGACACCCTCTGGCTAAGAAGAAAAAACTGGTTATGGAAGATCTAGCTCAGTTGCCAACTGTTCGTTTTACCCAAGAAAAAGATGAGTACCTCTATTATTCAGAGAACTTTGTCGATACCAGCTCGAGCTCACAAATGTTCAATGTGACCGACCGGGCAACCTTGAATGGAATCTTGGAGCGGACGGATGCTTATGCGACGGGATCAGGCTTTTTAGATAGCCAGTCCGTGAATGGCATTACCGTGATTCCTTTAGAAGATAATTTAGACAATAAAATGGTCTATGTCAAACGCGAAGAGATGGATCTCTCTCCTGTAGCAGAGAAGTTTGTCGAGGTCATGGTAGAATATTTTGATCAAAAGAGGTAAGAAATGAAGAGAAAAACAATGGTCCCGGTAGCGATTGTCCTTTTGGTCCTACTGGATCAGCTGGTCAAATGGTATGTGGTGAAGAACATTCCACTGGGTGTCGTCAAGTCTTTTATTCCCCATGTGGTCAGTCTGACTTATCTTCAAAACACAGGTGCAGCTTTTTCGCTTCTTGAAAATCAGCAATGGTTCTTTACACTCATCACTCTAGTCGTGATGGTAGGGGCCTTTTACTATCTTTATAAGCACCTCAAAGGTTCGCTTTGGATGGTGACAGGCTTGACCTTGGTTATTGCAGGTGGCTTGGGGAATTTTATCGATCGCCTGCGTCAGGGATTTGTAGTCGATATGTTCCACCT
This sequence comes from Streptococcaceae bacterium AF13-5-6.0, assembly GCA_027685415.1. Lineage (GTDB taxonomy): Bacteria > Bacillota > Bacilli > Lactobacillales > Streptococcaceae > Streptococcus. Next base: position 6,098 of record JAQCUL010000046.1, on the reverse strand, counting down.
GGACTTTATGAATTTTGCCATTTTTAATGTAGCAGATAGCTATTTGACAGTTGGAGTTTTCTTGCTCCTGATCCTGATGTTGAAAGAGGAAACGCATGGAAATTAAAATCGAAGTAGCCGGTGCGCGACTGGATAAAGCTTTGGCGGATTTGACCCCCTTGTCACGAGCTGTGGCTAATGAGCAGGTCAAAGAAGGAAAAGTTCTGGTCAATGGGACTGTGAAAAAAGCCAAGTACACGGTCAAAGAAGGAGACGTCATCCAGTATGAAGTACCAGAAGTGGAAGAGGTCAGCTATGAAGCAGAAGATCTGCCCTTAGACATCGTTTATGAAGACCAGGATGTTGTGGTGGTTAATAAACCTCAAGGCATGGTTGTTCACCCTAGTGCGGGTCATACCAGTGGAACCTTGGTCAATGCGCTGTTATACCATGTCAAGGATCTTTCAGGGATCAATGGAGAATTGCGTCCAGGGATCGTTCATCGGATCGATAAAGACACGTCAGGCCTCTTGATGGTCGCAAAAAATGACCAAGCCCACGTCGCTTTAGCAGAGGAACTAAAAGACAAAAAATCTCTACGGAAGTATTGGGCCATTGTTCATGGCAACCTTCCCAACGATCGTGGGATGATTGAAGCACCAATTGGTCGCAGTGAAAAGGACCGGAAAAAACAGGCGGTGACGGCAAAAGGAAAACCTGCAGTGACCCGTTTTCAAGTTTTGGAACGCTTTGGGAATTACACCTTGGTAGAGTTGCAACTGGAGACTGGTCGGACCCACCAAATTCGGGTGCACATGGCCTATATTGGCCATCCCGTGGCTGGAGATCCTGCTTATGGTCCTAAGAAGACCCTTAAGGGACAAGGACAGTTTCTGCATGCACGGACACTAGGTTTTACCCACCCTCGTACAGGCGAGACCTTGGAATTTACAGCAGAAGTGCCAGCGATCTTTGAGAAAACGCTGGAAGACCTTCGAAAAGGATAATGAAGATGGCTGAATGGAGATTCAGTCACTTTCATTAGATACGAAATAAATAGTATTAGAAAGAATCATAGCGATGAAAGCAAAACGAATCGTCTTTAAAGTTGGGACCTCGTCTTTGACCAATCCCGATGGGAGTCTCTCTAGACAGAAGGTCAAGATCATTACCCAGCAGTTGGCTCTCTTACATGAATCAGGTCATGAGTTGATCTTGGTCTCATCAGGGGCAGTTGCTGCTGGATTTGGTGCCCTTGGTTTTAAGAAACGGCCGACCAAGGTGGCAGACAAGCAAGCTTCTGCGGCAGTTGGGCAAGGCTTACTGATGGAAGAATACACAGCTAACCTGCTCTTGCGCAACATTGTTTCTGCGCAGATTTTGTTGACCCAGGATGACTTTGCGGATCAACGCCGCTATAAGAATGCCCACCAGGCCCTTTCTGTCTTGCTCAATCGTGGGGCCATCCCGATTATCAATGAAAACGATACGGTCTCGATTGCCGAGTTAAAAGTAGGAGACAATGATACCTTGAGTGCGCAAGTTGCAGCTATGGTTCAAGCTGATCTTTTGGTGCTTTTAACAGATGTAGATGGTCTCTATACAGCCAATCCTTCTCAGGATCCAACAGCTAAGCGCTTGGATCGAATCGAACACATTTCTCGCGAGATGATCGAGATGGCGGGTGGTGCTGGCAGTAGCAACGGAACTGGTGGAATGCTGACCAAACTTAAGGCAGCAACCCTTGCGACCGAGTCAGGGGTTCCTGTCTATATTTGCTCGTCTCTCAAGTCTGATGCCTTGATTGAAGCAGCAGAAGAGCAAGCAGATGGCAGTTACTTCCTTGCAGAGAATAAGGGCTTAAAAACCCAGAAGCAATGGCTAGCCTTTTATGCAGAAAGAAAAGGTGCTGTTTGGGTGGATGCTGGAGCAGCGGAAGCCCTGTTGGATTATGGAAAGAGTCTATTGATTTCTGGTGTGACCAAGGCAGAAGGAGATTTTTCTTATCACGACATTGTCAGCGTTTATCATCAAGAGACTGGTCAATTACTAGGAAAAGGTAAGGTCCGTCTCGGCCAATCAGCTGTGCGCGATCTGCTCCAATCTAAAAAAGCTAAGGGAATCCTTATCCACCGGGATGACTGGATCTCAGTAACTCCTGAGATTGACCTACTCTTCACAGAATTCTAGAGGAAAATGTATGGGAACAACACAAGAACAATTAGCCTTAGCGAGATCAGCTAAGAAAAGTATCAATACAGCCTGTACAGCTCTTAAAAATCAAGCCTTGGAGGCCATGGCTAGTCAGCTTCTGAAAGCGACGGAAGCCATTTTAGTAGCCAATCAGATCGATATGGAAGCAGCACGCGGGAAGATCTCTGAAGTCATGCTGGATCGCCTATTTCTTGATCAAGAGCGGATTGCCGGGATGGCACAAGGAATTCGTGCTTTAATAGACCTGCCAGATCCGATTGGGGAAATGCTGGATACGGAAGTCTTGGAAAATGGTCTTGAAATCCAGAAAGTTCGAGTCTCTATGGGCGTAATTGGGATCATTTATGAAAGTCGACCAAATGTGACGTCGGACGCTGCAGCACTTGCCATCAAGAGTGGAAATGCAGTGGTCCTTCGTACTGGAAAGGATGCTTTTCATTCTGCCCAAGCGATCGTGACAGCCCTCAAGGCTGGATTGGAAGAAGCCGGACTCAATTCAGATCTTCTCCAACTGATCCAAGATACGAGTCGGGCTTCTAGCCTAGCTATGATGAAGGCTAAGGGATATCTGGACTTGCTTATTCCACGTGGTGGTGCTGGATTGATCCAAGCGGTGGTTGAAAATGCTATTGTCCCTGTGATCGAGACAGGTACAGGGATCGTCCATGTCTATGTGGACAAGGATGCTGACTTCCAGAAAGCCCTCGCCATTATTGAAAATGCTAAGACCAGTCGCCCATCCGTCTGCAATGCCATGGAGGTCTTGTTGATCGATCGAGCGATCGCGTCTGACTTTTTGCCTTTGGTCAAAGAGCGTTTAGTGGATGCACGGGAAAGATCCGTTGAGTTGCGCCTTGATGAGCAAGCACAGGCTATCATTTCTGGAACAGCAGCGCAGGAACAGGATTTTGATACCGAATTTTTAGATTATATTTTAGCAGTCAAGGTCGTTGATGGGGTTGAGGAAGCAGTGGACCACATTGAAGCTCACAGCACCCATCATTCGGATGCCATTGTGACAGAAAATTCTGAGACAGCGGCTTATTTCACCAAGCAAGTAGATTCAGCAGCGGTTTATGTCAATGCTTCTACACGCTTTACAGATGGAGGTCAATTTGGTCTAGGTTGTGAAATGGGGATCTCGACCCAAAAACTCCATGCGCGTGGACCCATGGGACTCCGGGAAATGACCAGCTACAAATATATCGTCAGTGGAAATGGTCAAGTGAGGTAAGAAATGAAAGTTGCATTTATTGGTCTTGGAAACATGGGGGCTAGTTTAGCCAAAGCAGTCGCAAAAGAAGTGGACGCGCAAGACCTGCTCTTGGTCAATCGTTCTCCTCAAAAGGTGCAAGAGTTTATCAGCCAGTATGGGGGAACGGCATCTGATCTTGAACAAGTCTTTCAAGAGGCTAAAGTAATCTTTTTAGGGGTCAAACCCTATCAGATTTGTCCACTTTTAGAAGAGTATAAAGGCATCTTGGCTCAACGCTCTAATCTCCTGCTAGTGTCCATGGCCGCAGGCCTGGAATTAGAAAAGATGGCTGACGTGTTCCAGAACGACCAGATGGGTATCATCCGCATCATGCCCAATACGCCTGTGGCCATTGGTCAAGGTGTTATCAGTCTGGCCCGCTCCCAAGCAGTGACAGACCAGCAAGTAGCCAAAGTCAAGCAGCTCTTAGCAGGAGCCGGAGTTCTCTATGAAATCGAAGAAAAATTGATGGATCCTGCAACGGCTGTCGCAGGCTGTGGGCCAGCCTTTGTCTATCAGATGATTGAAGCCATGGCAGATGCAGGAGTAGGATTAGGACTTACACGAGAGCAAGCCTTGCAGATGGCTGCACAGACCTTCCAAGGCGCAAGTCAAATGGTCCTAGAGATAGGCGAGCACCCAGCCCGCTTGCGAGATGCAGTTTGTAGCCCAGGTGGCTCTACTATTGCAGGAGTCAACCGCCTGGAACAAGTCGGCCTACGGGGCGACATCATTGCAGGTGTGGAAGCTGCCTACAAACGCACCCAAGAAATGGGACAAGAGGCAGGGAAGAATTAGAAAAAAGATTGGTTTTTGCCAATCTTTCAAATTGAAGACAAAGTCCTCTTAGAAACTTTCCTTAGGCGAGAACGAACGTCAGCGAACTTCTTCGAAGTTCCATGACTAATTATTGAACCTAAGGTCTCAATAATTCCGAGTGCCTGAAACTATTACGTTTCAGGCACTTTTCTCACGGCGGAAAAGTTTCAATAGAGGCTTGGATAACTCTGGATTTGTTAGATTTGTATAATAGAACATTTTTTCTTCGTTCTACAAGATTGGTTTTTTGGCCGATCTTTTTTTACGTTAGAGCGACTCTATCTCTACGAAGCCACTTTCAGTCAGACGATAGATTTTTTGGCAGACTTCTTTGAGGAAGGTCCGGTCGTGGGAGACTGTAACCAGTCCTCCTGGGTAGTCTGCGAATAGGCGACGAATTTCTGGTTGGGAAGTGGGGGAAAAATTACGAGTAGGCTCGTCCAAGAGCAGAAACTGGGGACTTGTGAGTACTAATTGAAGGAGGAAGAGTTTTCCTTGCTGGCCACCAGAAAGTTCAGAGATAGGATGATGCATTTCAGAATAAGTAAAGTTGAGGGAGGCTAAATGCAATTGAATGGTGTTGATTTCTTCGCGATCACCTGAATGCTGTAGAAATTGAACGGGTGTCTGAGTCAAAGGGAGGCCTTCAGTGTAATCTTGAGGCATATAGGCAGTGCGGATACTCTCATTATTCTGTAAAATCTCCCAGATCTTTTTTAGAAAAGTGGATTTCCCAACACCGTTGGAACCGATAATCCCTATCTTATCCTGCCCTTGAAGTGTGAGGGAGAGGTTCTTGACTAGCAAACGATCCCCAATTGCGAGCTCTTCTTGATCTAAGAGAAGGACACGTTTTTGAGGAGACAAGGGAATGAGGGAAGGGAAATGCAGATTGATGATTTCCTCATCATAGGGTTGGGGAGTCATGGATTGGAATTCTCGCTCGTAGCGCTTTTCTTGTGAGAGGAGGGACTTCATTTTCTTTGCCAGAAGACGTCCAGCAGTGCTATCTTTGGTATTTCGTAAGGAGGTTTCGACTTGCTGACGGACGCGATGATGCTTCTCCATTGTTTTTCGGTAGGCTCGTTGATCGTTGGCCGCTTGCTGAGACTGTTGCTTAAATTGTTGTTCCCTCTGGCTACTGTAGTCTTGATAGCCTAGGTGCTCTACGATGGTTTCAGCTTCTTTGCGGTGTTTGATCTGTCTGAGGTGAATGATGGTATCCGCCGTCTGAGTCAAAAAATCCTCATGATGGGAAATAAATATTATGGTTTGAGGACTAGTTTGGATCATCTGCTGGAGCCAGTCCAAGGTCTCCAAATCCAAATCATTTGAAGGTTCATCTAAAAATAGTAATTCATGAGGACAACAAAGTTCGTGAAGCAGTTGGACTTTGAGGGCTTCTCCTCCAGATAGACTTCCGATAGCTTGATCGCTTGCAAAGCGCTCGCTATTAAAATGCAATTGATCTGCCAGTCTGTAAAGGGAGGCATAGTCTAGCTCGTCCTCTCCAAAAAAATATTCTTCCAAGGTTTTTCCCTTCAAAGCTTCCGGTAAAGTTTGGGGAATATAGGCATAGGAGTGAAAGGAAGTGGTGATTTCTCCTTCTATGGTCAGATAATCTGGTAGAGATTTTGGGGACATAAGGACCTGAAGTAAGGAAGATTTTCCATTCCCTTCTTCGCCAATAATAGCAACTTTTTCTCCTTCAAGAATGGTCAGGGAAAGATCTCGAACCAGATCGCGTAAATCTTTTGTATGGCGAATGGTGAGGTGGGATAGTTTTAGCATAAGATTCCTTTCTACTGGGACAAAAAACAGCTCTACCTAT
>JAQCUL010000045.1:0-13041 GCA_027685415.1 Streptococcaceae bacterium AF13-5-6.0 | reverse complement strand
GAAACACTAGTGTTTCTAGCACTTTTCTCACGGCGGAAAGTTTCTGTTGAAATGATCCTAATAGTATTAATTATTTTAATTTTTCAACGTCACTTAAGTTGTTTTATGTAAAATGCAATTTATCTATATTCTAAAAGATCTATTCAGAAGGATTTCTGAATAGACCTTTGTTTAAAGTTCACTATCTGACAAGCTAAAGGTATCGCCGTGTTGGAGATCTCCGTACTGGTAGCCCCGTTTGAACCAGCGCATGCGTTGCTCTGAAGTTCCGTGGGTAAAGCTATCTGGTACCGAGTAGCCGTAAGCTTGCTCCTGGAGTGTGTCGTCACCGACGGCATGGGCTGCATTCATGGCTTCTTCGATATCGCCGATATCTAGAAGATTTCGGTCTTGAATGGAGCGGGCCCAGACACCTGCTAGGTAATCGGCTTGTAGCTCGATGCGGACACTGATGGCATTTCGTTCCTTTTCAGAAAGACCTTGTTGCATCCGATGGTATTTGCCAAGGATTCCCAGCTCGTTTTGTACGTGGTGGCCGACTTCGTGGGCGATCACGTAAGCCATGGCAAAGTCACCGCTAGCCTTGTATTTGGTTGTTAATTCCTTGTAGAAGCTCATATCCAAATAAATCTTTTTGTCGGTTGGACAGTAGAAAGGACCAGCCGATGCTTGCCCAACCCCACAGCCTGTCTGTGTCCGTCCGGTATAGAAGACTAGTTTGGGCTCATGGTAAGTACGTCCTTCAGCTTGAAAGACCTTGTGCCAATGATCTTCTGTTGTTCCAAGGACCTTGCTGACGAACTCGGCATCTGCATCGTCGACATGGGTCTTGTTGGTGCGTGTGACTTGGGTGGATTGGTAAGGTTGAGAAGAAGTCCCATTTCCAAAGAGACCCCCAAGGCTAGCGCCACCACCTCCTAGAAGAACCAGAAGAAGGATGAGGACGATCTTACTCTTGAAGCTCCCCGGCGATAGTAAGATCTGTAAAATGCCTCCGCCAAGATTACTATTGCCTGAAGACTGGGAGTAGCTTTGCCCTCGACGATCTTCGATATTTCTACTTTCTTTTAGGTTATCACTTTTCATATTCGTCTCCTTTTGTTTTATTTTACCAAAAATGAGGCAAAAACCAGAGTGATAACGCTTTAGATTTGCTTTTTTCTTGACAGGAGATTTTCTGTTCTTGTCAAAATGTGGAAAACTTGCTATAATGGGGTGAACGGAGGCGTTATGGCATTAAAAAAAGCAAGTCTAGCGTGTACGGTTTGTGGGTCACGCAATTACTCCATTAAGTTGAGTGGGACGCCAAAACCAACACGTCTAGAAGTCAATAAATTCTGCAAGCATTGCAGCAAGTATACCATCCATAAAGAAACACGATAGGAGAGAGTTGTGAAATTCATTAAAGATATTTTCGTCTTACTAAAAGATACAACTTGGCCAAATCGCAAGGAAAGATGGAAAAACTTTATCTCAGTGATTGAGTACACCGCTTTCTTTGTGGCATTGATTTATTTGTTCGACAAAGTCATTGCACGTGGCCTATTGCACATGATCAATTTCTTTTAAGAAAAGAAGCCAGGTGGGATCCCCAGGGTCCCACTTTTTGTAGTCTTTTCTTAAAAATAAATCAGCAAACCTCTTTGCATTCCTGCAAAATGTGGTATAATGAAGCTAGGAAAAGGAAAGCCAAGAGGCTTTTTTTAGTATGTTCACAAAAGCTCGAGCAGGCTAAACAGAAAGAAAGGATGCCCAAATGGACAGTTTTGATAAAGGCTGGTTTGTACTACAAACCTATTCAGGATATGAAAATAAGGTAAAAGAGAATCTTTTGCAACGTGCGCAAACTTACAATATGTTAGAAAACATCTTGCGCGTAGAGATTCCAACTCAAACCGTACAAGTTGAGAAAAACGGTAAAACAAAAGAAATCGAAGAAAACCGCTTCCCAGGTTATGTCTTGGTAGAAATGGTCATGACAGATGAAGCTTGGTTTGTCGTTCGGAATACACCGAACGTTACTGGTTTCGTTGGATCACACGGGAACCGTTCAAAACCAACTCCATTGTTGGAAGAAGAGATCCGCAGCATCTTGCTCTCTATGGGTCAAACCGTTCAAGAGTTTGATTTGGATGTCAAGGTGGGCGACACAGTTCGCATCATCGACGGTGCCTTCACAGACTATACTGGTAAGATCACTGAAATTGATAACAACAAGGTGAAAATGGTCATTTCTATGTTCGGTAACGATACGGTTGCAGAAGTGAATTTGAACCAAATTGCTGAATTGTAAGAAAAATAGAACCCTCCAAGAAAAACTTGGAGGGTTCTTTGTATGGATCGTTATTGATTTTTATCCAGGCCAGTGATCTTTTTTAACTGCTTGGTTTCTGCAGTAGACGTAACATTGAAGATCTTATTTCCTTGTGTAGAAAAGCTAGATTCATCTCCGTTGCTATCTTTATAGACATAGCTGGTCCCATTTTCTGAACGCATAATGGCATAGGGTTTTCCGAGACGTTCGAGGGCCGTTTTTGGTGTATCGGATTTAGAAATACTGCCAGTAGACTGGTGGTTGGCATCGCCCCCTCTTAGTCGGAAGGTGATATCTGTTAACACATTATTGCGGAAGAAAGCCATGATATCGCCATTGTCTGTTGCCCAAACATTGACTCCATCACCAGGATTCGCACTGTCCGTGCTACTTACGGGTTGACCAAAGGCTGCAACTACGTCATCGTAACTGCTTCTTTCTTTTGGCCCACCAACCTCTTGTCCATCTTCGGTTCTTAATACAAAACCGGTGGTAGGGTGGAGGTTCTTGAGCTTTTCGATCTCAGGAATGGATGCAGCTCCTGGCACATATTGGAGAGATGCGCCATCATCTGGATCCAAGCTGAAGCGACCTGAAAAATCATCTGAGCTACTGCTGTCTGAAGAAGTGCTCGACGATTTACTAGATGATGTTTTGGTAGAAGATTGTTTGATCGGTTTTCTAGAGCTAGAAGCTGTTTTTGCTTGTTGCGCAGAATTGGCAGGTGAGCAAGCGGCTAGTGTCACTAGTGAAAGAAGGCCGATCGCAAAGAAACGAATGTTTTTCATAAATACCCTTTCTAATGTGCTTCGCCAATCAGGCGAGGTTTTATTATATCAATAATCAAGGAAAGGAGCAAATGGCAACAAAAAACCCCCTATTGCTAGGGGAATTTTTAAAAGATAAAAGATGATAAAAAATTTTATTATCAAGGCGGTAGACGGATTTGAACCGACGATCAAGCTTTTGCAGAGCCGTGCCTTACCACTTGGCTATACCGCCATAACATATAATATTGTAACCTAAAAATAAAGATAGGTCAAGAAAAACTTTTTACGTCAAACAACTTTAGAAAACCATTTCATCGTAGGGATTGAAAAAATCTCTCAAATAGCTTGCGAATTCTAGTGATTTCTGCTATACTTATAGAGTTGTCTAAGACAGCAAATACTCATCTCGGATCCATTGTGGCACCGTTGCCCTTGTGGTCGTGCTGCAAGTTGACGTCTGAGAGAGGAGAAAAAAACAAAAAAAGGAGAAACTACTCATGGCAGTAATTTCAATGAAACAACTTCTTGAGGCTGGTGTACACTTCGGTCACCAAACTCGTCGCTGGAACCCTAAGATGGCTAAGTACATCTTCACAGAACGTAACGGAATCCACGTGATCGACTTGCAACAAACTGTAAAATATGCAGACCAAGCATACGACTTCATGCGTGATGCAGCTGCAAACGATGCAGTGATCTTGTTCGTAGGTACTAAGAAACAAGCTGCTGATGCTGTTGCAGAAGAAGCTGTTCGTGCAGGTCAATACTTCATCAACCACCGTTGGTTGGGTGGAACTCTTACTAACTGGGGAACAATCCAAAAACGTATCGCTCGTTTGAAAGAAATCAAACGCATGGAAGAAGATGGAACTTTTGAAGTTCTTCCTAAGAAAGAAGTTGCATTGTTGAACAAACAACGCGCTCGTCTTGAAAAATTCTTGGGCGGTATCGAAGACATGCCTCGTATCCCAGACGTAATGTACGTTGTGGATCCACATAAAGAACAAATCGCTGTTAAAGAAGCTAAGAAATTGGGTATCCCAGTTGTAGCGATGGTCGACACAAACACTGACCCAGATGATATCGATGTTATCATCCCAGCGAACGATGACGCTATCCGCGCTGTTAAATTGATCACTGCGAAAATGGCTGACGCTGTTATCGAAGGACGTCAAGGTGAAGACAGTGTTGCTACAGTAGAAGCTGAATTGGCAGCTACTGAAGGTCAAGCTGATTCAATCGAAGAAATCGTTGAAGTTGTAGAAGGCGACAACGCTTAATTTCATTCAATAAGTAACGAACCTAAGAGGGCAGGGCTCAGCCCGACCCTCTTATTTTATTAAAAAATATAGGAGAACAAAAATGGCAGAAATTACAGCTAAGCTTGTAAAAGAATTGCGTGAAAAATCTGGTGCCGGTGTCATGGACGCTAAAAAGGCATTGGTTGAAGTTGAAGGTGATATCGAAAAAGCGATCGAATTGCTTCGCGAAAAAGGTATGGCTAAAGCAGCTAAGAAAGCTGACCGTGTTGCCGCTGAAGGTTTGACTGGTGTTTATGTCAATGGTAACGTTGCAGCAGTAGTTGAAGTAAACGCTGAAACTGACTTCGTTGCGAAAAACGCTCAATTCGTTGAATTGGTAAACGCAACAGCGAAAGTGATCGCTGAAGGTAAACCAGCTAACAACGAAGAAGCTCTTGCTTTGACAATGCCTTCAGGCGAAACTCTTGAAGCTGCATACGTATCTGCAACAGCTACAATCGGTGAAAAAATTTCATTCCGTCGTTTTGCTTTGCTTGAAAAAACAGATGCACAACACTTCGGTGCTTACCAACACAACGGTGGACGTATCGGTGTTATCTCTGTGATCGAAGGTGGAGACGAAGCACTTGCTAAACAAATCTCAATGCACATCGCTGCAATGAAACCAACTGTTCTTTCATACAAAGAATTGGATGAACAATTCGTGAAAGATGAATTGGCACAATTGAACCACGTCATCGACCAAGATAACGAAAGCCGTGCAATGGTTGGTAAACCAGCTCTTCCACACTTGAAATTTGGTTCTAAAGCTCAATTGACTGACGAAGTGGTTGCTCAAGCTGAAGAAGATATCAAAGCTGAATTGGCAGCTGAAGGTAAACCAGAAAAAATCTGGGATAAAATCATCCCAGGTAAAATGGATCGCTTCTTCTTGGACAACACAAAAGTTGACCAAGCCTACACTCTTCTTGCACAAGTCTACATCATGGATGACAGCAAGACAGTGGAAGCTTACCTTGAATCAGTAAATGCTTCAGTTATCGAATTCGTTCGTTTTGAAGTTGGTGAAGGTATTGAAAAAGCTTCAAATGACTTTGAAGCAGAAGTTGCAGCTACAATGGCAGCAGCTCTTAACAACTAAGAATAAAAAAATAAGAGGTTTCGAAGGAAACCTCTTTTTTGTAAGATAAATTCATCTAAATAACTTTCCTTAGGTGAGTACGGACGTCAGCGAACTTCAAAGAAGTTCCATGACTTAGTTTTGGACCTAAGGTTCCAAAACTCCCGAGTGCTAGAAACATGATTGTTTCTAGCACTTTTCTCACAGCGGAAAGTTTTAGTAGATGACTGAGTAATTCTAATAAATAAATTTTTTTGTTTTATAGAATTTATTAGATTTGTAAAAAAACAGTTTGTTTATACTCTTAGAGGAACGGGAATCTTTTTTTTATATGTAAAAACTGAAGCCGATGCTTCAGTCTTTTGCTTAATGTGCGAAGGTATCAATTCCTAAGAGCAGGGACAGGGTTCCCATGATGAGGCCGGCTAGTATCACTCCGAGCATGACTGCGAGGCTACTGCGTTTGAAGTCCCAGTCAAGGATGGAGGCCGCAAGAGCTCCGGTCCAGGCACCAGTCCCTGGTAAAGGAATGCCGACGAATAGGAGTAGGGCCCAGAAGATTCCCTTGTCTCCTGCAGCTTTTTCTAATTTCTGTCCGCCTCTATGGCCCTTATTGAGACACCAGCTAAAAAAGCCTCCGATGATCAGTTTTTTTGCCCCCCAAGTAAGAATATGGCGGGCGAAAAAGAAGATCAGAGGGACAGGGAGAAGATTTCCGATCACTCCGATCAGGAGCGCTGTCCATAAGGGAATGCCATTTGCAATGGCAAAAGGGATGGCCCCGCGCAATTCAACAAGGGGCACCATGGAGATCAGGAAGGTAAAGATATATTTCATTGGTCAAGCCTTTCGATTAGTCTTCTTCATTCTATCGTATCTTCCTTCAATTGACAACTATGATATTTTTAAATCTTTTATCTTGACTTTCTGAATGAGGAAGCATATAATAAAGACATAGTTAATTAGAATCATTATAAAAAAGGAGAAACGATATGACAACTATGAAACATGAAGCAGCTACTGATGTAGCAACTTTTGCACCTTCTAATAAAGAAACTCTTCCAGAAACAAAAGCCCTCTTGAACCAAGTCGTAGCAGATCTCTACGTCGCTCACATTGCCCTTCACCAAGTACACTGGTACATGCGTGGACGTGGCTTTATGGTCTGGCATCCAAAAATGGACGAATACATGGACAGCTTGGATGCAACCTTGGATGAAGTGAGCGAACGCTTGATCACTCTTGGTGGTGCGCCATATTCTAGCATGACTGAATTTTTGGAACACAGCAATATTGAAGAACGCCGTGGAACATTTACAAAAAATGTAGAAGAAAGCTTGACACGTGTTCTTGAAATCTTCCATTATCTTGATGGCCTTTACCAAAAAGCTTTGGATGTTACCGACGCTGAAGGCGACGATGTAACCAACGATATCTTTGTTGGGGCTAAAGCAGAACTTGAAAAGAACATTTGGATGGTGGCAGCTGAACTTGGTCAAGAACCAGGATTATAAGATCATAAAAAAAATAGAAGCCATTGGCTTCTATTTTTTTGGTGTTTTTTCTAGTGGGAAAAATTAGTAGAAATTTATTTAGGAAGGATAAATCCATTCGATGTGAGGTGCGCGTTCTTTAATTTGCTTTTGTATTGTATTAAAATCGGCTCCTTCTGCATTTGAAAAATTCACCTTGTCGAGTAGTTTGTCCTTCTTATCATAAAAATAAAGAAAGCGATCTGTATAAGTAACATCGTTAGCGGAGCTAGTCTTTATTTTGTATTCTATTTTATGGATGTCGCTATATTTCATCTGTAACTGGTTTCGATATGCATTTCCAATAGTATAGATAGCATCATCAGTGATAGTGAGGAGGGGAGGCTCAATTGCTGTCATCCCATTGTAGCAGGCGATAAGTAAGAAGGAAGCGATAGAAAATCCGGTGAATACAAGAAAAAGAAAAAGAAAATCATCATTATTTCTTGAACTTGAAAGCTGAGAGGCTTCGGTATTCCTTGCGGACGTGATTTGATTCTGGGTTGAAGAGTAGTGAAGTTCTTGCCTTGAACTAGAGAAGGTCCCTTGGGGAGTTGATTTTACTTGAGAACCTGATTGGATTGCTTGAAATAGAAAAATTAAAATCATCACGATTATAGGAACGATAGAATAGGAATAAGAAATTTTTTCTTTTTTATATTCTATTTTTTCACTCATAGGTAAACCTCATTTTTTTACATTAGTTGAACCATTTTATCATATTTTTATTACGGGTAGGTAACAAATAAAGCTTGTTTGTACTAATTAAAGGAATTCTTAATCTAACTATAGTTGGAGCGAAATCGAGGCCTATCGCTCCTATTTTTTTGGTATAGTTAATATGTGATTTTCTGTAAGCGTTCGCAGGTATAAGAAAGCGCTTACAAATTTAATTGTTAATCCTAAGAGGAGGTTTTTATGGGAAAGTCTTTTTTTGAAAAGCGTCCTGTTTTTAGTATTCGTAAGCTCTCAGTTGGAGCTTGTTCTGTTGTGATTGGGCTTTCTGCCTTGGGTCTTTCAAGGGTCCATGCGGAAGAAAAGCCAGCCCTCGAAAGTGAACCGACTTCGATGGAGACACCAAGTGTTGTGACGGAAAATTCAGAAGCAGAAGTTCCTGAAGCTGGTGCAAGGGTTTCAGAAGCTCCAGCTGTCATCACCCCTACCAGAGTTGAGGAAAAGCCAGCGCCTCAAGGCGAAGGCCAGCCCGTTTCAGCTTCATCTGAGCGTGCTACAGGAACGGAAGAAACAGCTGCTCCAGATCAAAATCGTGCAGCGGAGGATATTGTGCAAGATCGAGAACGTGATTTTAATAAAGATTGGTATTTTAAATTAAATGCGGCTCCTGGTGCAGAAGGGCGTCAAGTGGATGTCAAGGATTGGAAAAAATTAGATCTTCCTCATGACTGGTCTATTTTCTTTGATTTCGATCACAACTCTCCTGCTCAAAATGAAGGGGGACAATTAAACGGAGGGGATGCTTGGTATCGTAAGACTTTCCGTTTGGACGACAAGGATCTAGATAAGAAGGTCCGCTTGGAATTTGGCGGGGTTTATATGGATTCCAAAGTCTATGTAAACGGACAATTCGTTGGTCATTATCCAAATGGCTACAATGCCTTTTCTTATGATATTACTCCTTATTTGAATGCGGATGGAAGCGAGAATACCATCGCCGTTCATGTGGTCAATCAACAACCAAGTAGCCGTTGGTATTCTGGTAGTGGGATTTACCGGGATGTTAAGCTGAGTGTAACGGATAAGGTTCATTTAGCGCAGTATGGGACAACGATTACGACCCCTCAGTTGGAAAAACAGCAAAATGGGGCAGTGGATACAGTAGTGAAGAGCCGCATTGTCAACCAGGATGATCAAGCCCATAGTATTTATGCGGAATATGAAATTGTTGATCAAAATGGCCAAGTGGTGAGCGAAAAAACGCGCAGTGAAGCGCAAGCTGTTCTAGCAGGTCAAGAGATCAACCTATCTCAAACCCTCCATGTTGAAAAACCAACCCTCTGGGATGTGAAAACGGATCATCCAGCTCTCTATACCTTGTATACGCGGGTTTATCGGGATTCGCAATTGGTCGATGTGCAAAAGGAACGCTTTGGTTATCGCTATCTCAACTGGACACCAGAAGGTGGCTTCTTCCTCAATGGGGTGGCGACGAAATTCCACGGGGTATCCCTTCACCATGACCACGGGGCTCTTGGAGCTGAGGAAAATTACAAGGCTGAATACCGTCGTCTCAAACAGATGAAGGACATGGGAGTCAATGCCATCCGGACGACCCACAACCCAGCCAGTGAACAAACCTTAAAAATTGCGGCTGAGTTGGGCTTGATGGTCCAAGAAGAAGCTTTTGATACCTGGTATGGTGGCAAGAAACAATACGATTACGGTCGTTTCTTTGAAAAGGATGCCACTCACCCAGAAGCTCGTAAGGGGGATACTTGGTCCGATTACGATCTACGGACCATGGTAGAGCGGGGCAAGAACAATCCAGCCATTGTCATGTGGTCGATCGGTAATGAAGTCGGTGAAGCAGATGGTTCAGACAAATCTGTCGCAACCGTTCGTCGGTTGGTAAAGACTATCAAGGACGTGGATGCAACCCGCTATGTCACCATGGGAGCTGATAAATTCCGCTTTGGCGATGGTTCAGGAGGCCATGAAAAAGTAGCAGCAGAGCTTGATGCGGTTGGATTTAACTATTCAGAAGCCAACTATGAAAGCTTACGGGCGAAACATCCAAACTGGCTCATTTATGGTTCTGAAACCTCTTCTGCAACGCGGACACGGGGCTCATACTATCACCCTGAAAGAGAATGGGTCGGCAGCAACCAAGAAGATCGCCACTATGAACAATCAGACTACGGCAATGACCGGGTTGGTTGGGGTCGGACAGCAACCGCCTCTTGGACCTTTGACCGCGATCATGCCGGCTATGCAGGGCAATTTATCTGGACAGGTACCGACTATATCGGTGAGCCAACCCCATGGCACAACCAAAATGACACACCTGTGAAAAGTTCTTATTTTGGTATTGTCGATACTGCTGGCCTTCCAAAGAATGATTTTTACCTTTACCAAAGTCAATGGGTATCGGCCGAGAAACATCCAATGGTCCATCTCTTGCCACATTGGAACTGGGAAAATCCAGAATTAGCCAATCGTGTCATGGATGAAGAAGGACGGATCCCTGTTCGGACCTTCTCCAATGCCCACAGTGTGGAATTGATTGTCAATGGGGAATCACAAGGAGTGAAGACTTTTACCAAGAAGACCACAGCTGATGGCCGGACCTACCAAGAAGGGGCAAATCCAGATGAACTCTATCTAGAGTGGTTGGTCCCTTATGTACCAGGTAAAGTGGAAGCTATTGCGCGCAACGAAGCGGGTGAAGTGATCGCGAAAGATCAAGTCGAAACAGCCGGCAAGCCTGCGGGTGTCCGTTTGTTGAAAGAAGAACACGCGATTGCGGCAGACGGCAAGGATTTGACCTATATTACCTATGAAATCGTCGATGAAGCAGGTCGTGTGGTCCCAACTGCCAATAATTTGGTGCATTTCCATTTGCATGGACAAGGCCAAATTGTCGGTGTCGATAATGGGGAACAAGCCAGCCGTGAACGCTACAAAGCGCAGGAAGATGGCTCATGGCAACGCAAAGCCTTCAACGGCAAAGGGGTTGTGATTGTCAAATCAACTGAGCAGGCGGGTGCCTTTACTCTGTATGCAGACTCAGATCGCTTGCAATCAGACCAAGTCAGCCTCTTTACAGGTAAGAAGGACCAAGCAGAACGCACTGTATTAGGTGTGGAACCTGTTCGACAAAGTGCTTATCTAGGAGAAGAGCCAACCTTGCCAAGTAAGGTCAATGTGGTCTATAGCGATGGCAAGGCCCAAGAAGAAGCCGTTGAATGGGATGCGGCAGACTATAGCCGTGCTGGCCAAGTCCGTGTGACAGGTCATGTTCAAGGACGCACGGTCGAAGCTCTGGTCGATGTGATCGGCGTGGAACAAGTCCTTCCAGTCATCAAACAAATCCCACAGGGAGCAGATCTAGCGACAGTGGATAAGACTGTGCAATTGGTCTTCACAGATGGCCGAACAGTTAGCTATGAAGTTGATCAATGGACCTTGGAAACTGGTCAAGAGGAGCAATTATCCACATCAGGTGCTCGCTTGAAAGCGACAGGACTCCTAAGCAATGGGGAAACCGTCCAAGCGACGCTAGTGGTTGCAGGAGGAGATGTAGCCAAGGCTAAGAAACCAACGGTTCAGCTAGATGGAGTAGCTCTTCCAAAATTTGGTAGTGGCAACCATACCATTTTCCGTTCCCTCGCTTATGGTCAAGAGCCAGGTCAAGTCACAGCTAGTGCAGAAAATGCCCAAGTGACGGTCCTACAAGCTAGCCGTGAAAATGGTTTGAAAGCTCAAATCTATGTTACCGCTAAGGATACGGGAGCTGTCCAGACCTATGTGGTCCAATTCCAAGAAGAAAGTCCACAGATCCAGCGCCTAGAATTGCGTCTGCCAGAAGGGCAAGAACTCAAGGAAGACCAAACAGTACCACTTGAAGTCATTGCTCATTACCAAGATGGTAGCCAGGCAAGTCTCAAAGCAGATCAAATCGATGTGGCAACAGCAGCGGGAAGTCAAGGAAAAGCCGTCGCAACCAATAAAGGTTTGGAATTGCGAGAAGCAGGATTGGTTCATTTACAAGCTAGCTTCCAAGGAAAAACAGGGGAATTAACCTTTACCATCACGCCAAATCCAGAAGAAAAGACAGTTGTCAAGGTGCGTCCTGTACGGATCAGCACCGATCGAAACGTTTTGCCAGCTCTTCCAGAGACCGTCTTGGTCGAGTATGATAAGGGATTCCCGAAAGAAAAACGTGTGACCTGGGATGCTGTAACCGCAGATCAAGTCAAGGATTACCATAGCTTTACAGTCACAGGTCATGTAGAGGGTGTGGAAAAAGAAGCCCAAGCTCAAGTCACCGTTGAAGGCATTATCGCTGTAGAAGAAGTCAGCACGACAACGCCAGTCGGTGAAAAACCAGCCCTTCCAGAAAGCGTGCGGACTTATCACTCCAATGGCAAGACCTATGCTGCCAAGGTGGCCTGGGATGCGGTCGATCCGCAACTCTTGGCCCAAGAAGGAGAAGTTGTCCTAGCCGGTCGTGTAGAAGGAACGGATCTTCCAACACGTCTTCATATTCGTGTTTCCGCAAACACAGTCAAGGGGGCCAACGTAGCAGAGCAATGGACAGGATCTGTCTTGCCACTCGCTTTTGCAAGTGACTCCAATGATGCAGATCCAGTTGCTAAGGTTAATGACAAGGTCATCTCCTTTACCGATGCTCCAGCCAACCGTTGGACCAACTGGGGACGTAACAATGCGGAAGATTCTGTCGGTATCTTGTTTGGGGATTCTGGTATCTTGACCAAGCGAGCAGTGGACAACCTCCATGTTGGTTTCCACGAAGACCACGGCGTTGGAGCTCCAAGTGAGTATGTGATTGAGTACTATACAGGGGAACAAATCCCAACAGTTCCAAGCAATCCAAATCGTGTCAAAGACGAAACAGACCATCCATTTAACAATCCAGCTAACTGGAAAGAAGTCAGCAACCTAACCGTTGAAGAACCGGTAGCAGCTGGTAAGATGAATCATTTCAGTTTTGATAAAGTCGACACCTATGCTGTTCGTATCCGTATGAAGACGCCAGAAGGCAAGCGTGGAAGCTCTATTTCAGAGATTCAGATCTTTGCCAATAAGGTTGCGGCAGAAGAGAAGAGCCAGTTGACCATTCGCGTCAATGGCGATGTATTGCCAGGTATCAACCCAAGTGTGACCGATTACTACATCGATGCGCGTGATCGGGCTTATCCACAAGTGGAAGCGACAGCTAGCCATCACGGTCTTGCAACGGTTGTGCCAAGTGTCCATGAAGGTGAGCCAATCCGTGTCATCCACAAAGCAGAAGATGGTACTATCTTACAAGAATACCGCCTCCATCTCACAAGCGATGCAG
>JAQCUL010000044.1:0-13223 GCA_027685415.1 Streptococcaceae bacterium AF13-5-6.0 | reverse complement strand
CTTCAATCTGAAAAAGGCTCAAAACTGAGCCTCTTTTGAGTTAATGAAAACTTTCTTTGCTTAAAATGGTAATTTCCCTGCGAAAGCACCGAGTTTTTTCTTGGTTGCCGCATCAATTTCTTCAATGGCAGCATTGATGGCTTGAACCGTCATATCAGAAAGAGTTTCTGTATCTTCTGGGTCGACCACTGCGGCGTTGAAATCGATGGAGACAACCTTCTTATCACCTGTAAGAGTTGCAACAACCAAATCCTGAGCAGATTTCCCTACAAATTGAGTTGCGGCTAATTCCGCTTGGCTTTGCTCCATTTGCTTTTGCAATTTTTGAGCTTGCTTCATCATATTCTGCATGTTCATCATAGTAATGACATTCCTTCCAACTTCTGAAATTTACAGTTCATTATACCATTTTTTAGACGCTTGGAAAAGCTTTGGATAGTAATCATGAAAAGCTTCTTTCACTCTAGATTGATTTTTAAGCTTTCACTACAAAATGAAAGAGACCCTTCTTGAGCCTCTCTCAGAAAATAATAAAATGTATTAGGATAAAATCATCGAAGCCACAATTGGACTAATGAACACATACAAAATTCCTGTGATCCCAATTGCCAATCCTGCCATAGCACCGGCCACATGACCATACTTAAATGCCGTCCCTGTTCCTACTGCATGTCCAGTTCCTCCAAGGGCTAAACCAATAGCTACTGGATCTTTTATTTTTAACAGTTTCAATATCGTTGGACCCAAGACACTTGTTAATAATCCAGTTGCTACAACTACCACAAGAGTGATGGTCGTAATTCCTTGCATTTTTTCAGTAATCCCAACTGCCATTGCAGTCGTAACCGATTTTGGAAAGAGCGAAATGGCTAGAAAGTACTTCATTCCAAATGCTTTCGCAATCAAGGCTGTAAAAATCGTATTCACAATAACCGCTACTGTTGAGCCGATCAAAATACTCCGTGCATGATGCTTCATCAAATGGAAACTTTTATAGAGAGGAATCCCCAAGGCGACTGTCGATGGTCCAATCAACTGATTTAAAAGGGAACCACCGACATAGTAATCTTTATAAGAAATTCCTGTAATCATTAAGAATAAGATAACGATTACTGTAGCCACTAAAAGTGGCGTTGTTATTGGATGGGGATATCTGCGGAAAATTAACATCCCAATCAAATAAGCCCAAATAGATAAGACAATCCCAAATAAAGGATTACTCGCAAAATTAGCCATGCTTGTGTCCCCCTTCTGGATAATCACCCTCAAAACGATTTTTTATAAAACTAACCACGATTGCAATTAAAGCCACATTGATAACCAAGGCTCCAACTAGAATCAAAATAATCGGAAACAGATAAGGTGCAATCACATGAAACTTATCCATAATACCGACAGCAGGTGGAAGAAACAGAATCGTCATGTTGGCTAATAAAAAATTTCCTACCATATTGACGTGGCGTATGCGTAGTAACTTAAACTGTAATAATAAAAATAGGATCAACAGCCCGATCATACTTCCAGGAATTGGTAAGTGCAACCCATCAGAAATGATTTCACCAATTAATGAAATCGTGAATATAATCGTCAGTTGTACATATAATTTCATCTTCATCTCCCTTTTTATGGATCATTTCCAATAAGGATTCGTATCCTCGCTTCTGCTTACTTAGAAGTAAACATCCATTTATCCCTATCAGTTTACTCCTTTTCGGAAAATTTGCAAGCTTTTTTCTAAAAAAATAAAACAAATTACCAAAAATTGAAGCTACTATTTTGATTCATGACATCCATTTTATGATACAATGAAACCAAAAACGGTTAAGTTACCATGAAAGGATCTACATGACTCATTTTCACACCATTGTCATCGGTGGTGGCCCAGCAGGTATGATGGCGACCATTGCCAGCGCCTCTTATGGCCAACCTACGCTACTGATCGAAAAAAATAAAAAGCTGGGCAAGAAACTTGCTGGTACCGGAGGAGGTCGCTGTAATGTCACAAACAACGGGACCTTAGACGATTTGATGGCCGGTATCCCTGGAAATGGCCGTTTCCTTTACAGTGTGTTTTCCCAATTTGATAATCATGATATCATCCAATTTTTTACCGATAATGGCGTCAAGTTAAAAGTCGAAGATCATGGCCGGGTCTTTCCTGTTAGTGATCAATCTCGCACCATTATTCAAGCCTTAGAAAATAAGATCCTTGAGCTAGGTGCTAGTATTGCCACCAACTGTGAAGTGGTCTCTGTCACCAAGCCAGAAGACATCTTCATCGTCAAATCATCTGAAAACACTTGGACAGCTGATAAGCTGATCGTCACAACCGGAGGCAAATCCTACCCCTCTACCGGCTCTACCGGCTATGGACACGAAATTGCCCGCCACTTTAAACACACCATCACCGATCTCGAAGCGGCAGAAAGTCCTCTTTTGACAGATTTTCCACACAAGGCCCTCCAAGGGATCTCTCTGACAGATGTGACCCTCAGCTACGGCAAACACATCATCACACATGACCTGCTCTTTACCCATTTTGGACTTTCTGGACCTGCAGCCCTTCGGATGTCCAGCTTTGTTAAAGGCGGGGAAATCTTATCTCTGGACCTCCTTCCGACAACCTCTTCTCAAGAGTTAAAAGACTTTCTAGAAGAGCATCGAGAAAAGGCAATTAAAAATAGCCTCAAAGCCCTGCTTCCTGAGCGCCTAGCTGATTTCTTGGCGCAAGGATTCCCTGAAAAAGCCAAGCAACTCACTCCTCCTCAGACAGAAGAGCTCATTCAAAAGATCAAAGAGCTGCCCATCCCCGTCACTGGGAAGATGTCACTAGCCAAGTCCTTTGTGACCAAGGGTGGTGTCAGCCTCAAAGAAATCAATCCTAAAACCCTAGAAAGCAAGCTCGTTCCTGGACTCCACTTTGCAGGAGAAGTCCTCGATATCAATGCCCATACAGGCGGTTTTAATATCACATCCGCCCTCTGCACCGGTTGGGTAGCAGGGAGCCCTCATTACTAATAGAAATTCACTAACTTCATTCTCATCTATTGAAATAAAATTTTTAAAAATTCTTTACAAGTTAGTATTTACTTGATAGAATGGATTGGTATAAAATTTATAAAGGAGATTATTAGAATCATGGATTTTGATTTTAGTGTTAAACTCATGACTGAGTTTTTCGGGACAGCTTTGCTACTTATCCTCGGAAACGGTGCTGTTGCAAACGTTGAATTAAAAGGAACTAAAGGTCATCAAAGCGGATGGCTTGTCATTGCGATTGGATATGGGATGGGGGTAATGATTCCAGCCTTGATGTTCGGTAATGTTTCAGGGAACCACATTAACCCAGCCTTCACTCTTGGACTTGCGGTTAGCGGACTCTTCCCTTGGGCAAATGTTTTACCATACATCGCTGCTCAACTTCTTGGAGCTATGTTTGGACAATTGGTTGTCGTTGCGTGTCACCGTCCATATTATCACCAGACTGAGAATCCAAACAACATCTTGGGAACATTCTCAACGATTTCTAGTTTGGATAAAGGAACTCCTGAAACACGTAAGGCTGCTACCATCAATGGCTTTATCAACGAGTTTGCTGGATCATTCGTGCTTTTCTTTGCGGCACTTGGATTAACCAAGAATTTCTTCGGAGCAGAGGTTGCTGGTCTAGCTCAAAAAGCTGCGGCTGAACAAGGAGGAGTCTTTAATGCTACTTCAACAGCAGCAAAATTGGCTTTGGCACAAGCAGATGCTCCAGGTCTAGGTGTTGCTCACTTGGCTCTTGGCTTCCTTGTTATGGCTCTCGTTACTTCACTCGGTGGTCCTACTGGACCTGGTTTGAACCCTGCACGCGACCTTGGTCCTCGTTTGGTTCACGCCTTCCTTCCAAAATCTATTTTGGGAGAACACAAGGGTGATTCTAAATGGTGGTATGCATGGGTACCAGTCGTAGCGCCAATCCTTGCTGCTATCTTAGCTGTATTATTGTTCAAAGTTATCTATCTTCGTTAATCTATCTAAAAAAACGAACTCGATTTTCCATCGAGTTCGTCTTTTTATTGTTCTTTGGTTAATGAAAAACGGAAATCATTGTATTTGGTGTAGTCAAATTCTGTATTGAGATCCGTTGTGAAAACAATCGGTGTATAGTGTCCTTCTTCTAAGACAAAACCAGGTTCAAATCGGAAGTTTGCTCCACCTAGCCCTGTGATCCCAGGAAGCAAGGCATCAGCCCCATCAAAGCCTTCAACATTCCAATAATAGATATTGCCTGTTGCTTGGACTGCTCTTGCTGTATAGGTCGCTGTCCGAGTCGGTTCGCTATCATTTTTGAAGCTAACCACTGTTGTCACATTTCCATTGGCATCTACTGTCATTTTAATCGCATCTGCTTGTGGGCTAGATCCTACCCAAGTTCCCACCAATTCTGCAGGGACAGTAGCTTGCGTCGTAGTAGACGCATTCTCGGTCTTACCAGAGTCTTTTGCAGCTGTCGCGCTACTTGCTTGAGTCGAAGAGCTAGCTGTATCGTTTGCTTGAGAGGAAGATGCTCCACTCTTTTTGCTATTACTTTTGGCTTTTTTCTCTACCTTGCTGGTAGATGCTTTTTCGGATGAGGAAGCTGTTTTTTTATCCTTAGCACCACAACCACCGAGAGCTAGACCAAGTGAAGCAGCCACCAGAACAGCGGCACTCCAACGGAAGATTGATTTTTTCATACGATCACCTCTTTATCTTTCTGACTCCCATTATACTCCAACTGTTACAAAAATCAAGGTCTTTTGTAATAATTGTGATCTTTTTGTAATATTTTACCTAGAATGCCAATCGTAACAGGGCGATCAAGACAATTCCAAACAAAACGGTTCCCATAAGGTTTTTGTAACGAAAGGCTACAAAGAGACTGGGAATGGTCACCGCTAGGTCCAACCAGTGGAACTGCGGGAGATTTCCAATTTTCCCATCTACTAAGCTTGATAAAACCAAGGCAAAGATAATGGAAATGGGCAGATATTTGAGAAAGCGGGTCACAGGAGCCGGCAGTCCCTTGTATTTGACTAAGAGGAAGGGCAAGATCCGAGGAATCCAGGTAACGAGGGCTGAGGCCAGAATGGCCATGAAGATATAACTATTCACGCGCATCGCAGACCACCCCCACAAAACAGCCGATCAAGGTCGCAGCTAGCACAGCTAGCGGTTGCGAAACAAAAAAGAGTAAGAGAAAGAAAATCACTGCTACTGCTAACAGCACCAAGAGCATGGTCTTGGTCTTTTCTGTCAGTTGCATTCCTTGAAACTGGGCTGCAAAAATCCCAATAAACATAGCCACTAAAGCAAAATCAAGTCCAAAAGCCTTTGGATCAGGTAGGAGAGATCCTAGAGCTGTTCCGATAACCGTCGCACTGATCCAAGCCACATAGCCTACTAGATTGTTCCCATGCATCCAAGGAACTGTAATGCTATCCGTCTTTAACTTCTCACTCAAGTAGACCCCATAACTCTCATCGGTCAGGAGGCTTCCAATCCCAATGGTATGAGCGAGACTCGCATCTTTAAAGTCAGACGACGTATGCAGACTCATCAACATATTCCGGAGATTGATCAAACACACTGTCAAGGCCATATTCAATATCGAAGAATGGGCCGCAATCAGAGAGATCATCGCAAACTGGGCCGCCCCAGCATAGACCAAGATACTCATCAAGGCCATCTCTAAAGGAGAAAGATAGGGAGACGCCACCACACCACAAGCCAGGCCAATACTGATATAGCCCAAAGCCGTCGGTAGCGCGTCCTTCACCCCCTGCCAAAAATCTTTTTCCACTCTCTCACTCCTTTCTGAATCATTGACCTCTATTATAACACAAGAAAAAAGGTTGAAAAAGAAGATCTGGTATAGAAAGGATAACCCCTCATTATACTCCTATCTCTCCCCTACTGATTTACTTTTAAATCCGACATCTCTAATGTCATCTTTTCTTCTTGTGTCATGGTCTTGACAATTTGTTTTTGATCACTTGATATTGGCAAGGTCAAAATCGTAGCAGATTGATCCGGCAATGCTCCACTGTCACTAATTTTATAGCCAATCCGTTGATATTGATAAATGAATTGCCCATCATATTTCCAACTCAATGAAAACTCAAAATCCTTATCAATTTGAAATCCACCTTTGTTAATCAATAGAAAAACGGCATATTCTTGTTGATTGGATGAGAAAGTTGCACCCGTATAGTTGATCGATAAGCTTCCTTGATTTCCAAGATCTGGATATTCCTTGGTTAATTTCTTCCCTAGTTCAATTACATTTGATTCTTTCCCTTCATACTGTGGGGGCACTACAAATTGCAAACCTGTCTCATTTTTAACAGATGAGGACTCTTTTGAAGTCTGCTCCGTTTTGCTCGGTGAAGAATCTTTTGATTTCTGTCGAGACTGAGCGCATGCTGTTAATGATAGAAGCGCTACAAACAAAACGATCGTTTTTTTCATCATTTCTACTCCATTTTTCTTATTCATTCAATTCTAGTTACTTTTTTTGATGACTATCTCTTCTACACTATCAAGCCTTAAATTTCCTGTTTTTACTCCTAAAAGAACTGGAACTTTACCAAATTCGAAGACCAATAGAAAAGCCGTAAGAATACCGCCTATCACTAAAAAGATCCCTTCTGTTCCATTGTTGGTGAATAAATACATGGCTAAACAGGCCAGTAAGACAAGATTTAATAGATGGGCATCAAAAATTTGCTTTCTTTCTGGTATCGGCTTGAAAGTTACCCTGTATCTCTTCCTCGCTGTAGGAAATAGATTCTTAACTTTTTTACGAGCCTTTACTATAGAAAACCGAAAGAGCACAAAAGATATAAGCATGGCAAGCAAAAATAAGACTATCTTTAGAAAAATTTGCTGACTAATAGCATACTCACTGAATAGCTTTTTTAAGAGACTATAAACCACTCCAACAAACGGCTGGACAATAATGGCTGCTGTCCCCCCGTTTAATTTATGGATGGGTGTGCCTGGAATTTCAACTTTTTTATCTACTTCCATCATCTCAACAGTGATCGCTTCCGTTGGCAGCCCCCAATAATAGAGCTTAGGCTTCATTGTACTAGCATCTAACAGAAATTTTTTGCCATTGTACTCCACCAGTTGGTGACAGAAAATACTTGTTTCTTTATATTCTAACATCCTATTTATTTCCTACATACTTTCAACATAGCATCCTAGACGATACCAACCCGATCAAATCCAGCTTTTTTCTCCCAATCTTCCAGATGAAGCTTTACTCAGCCAATTCCCCACCTTGTCCGTTGTAGTATTGTTTAAACTCATCATAAGAACGAATTTCATGTTCTTGACCATCTATTGAGTACCGAGCTTCAATTTTTACACCAGGTAAGGTGTCCTGTCCCTTAGGTGCAAACCAATGAAGAAGAGTATCAAACCATTCCTTACTACTTAACAACTGTAATCTAGGTTCAATCCAGTACTTACCACTCAACATTTTCTCTTTGAACTCCGGATAATGTACAAATAAATTGATATCTGTATTTACATTCTTAGCCTGTTTCTGAAATTTAAATCCTGCTTGAAGTTCTAAACCGGTATTCTTATTAATCAACTCTTTTAAATTTGTACAGTATATAATATTTTCCTTAACTGTACTGCCCTCTGGGATAGCATAGTCACTGTAATATTTCTGTTCATCTAACTTGTAATAAACATTTTTCCCATTTCCAATACTACGTTCCATTGCACTACGAGAATCAAAATAGATTAGATCTACAACACTTACTCCACTATTAACATTTATTTGATAATCATAAATAAAGGCTTTTGGTGCTGTCTTACGAATCTCATCTAAAGCATTTACGGTTGTTTCTTTAAAATGATTGTCAATCTCGTAATATCGGAATCCGACATACTCCCATTTTATTCTGTCATCGCTTTTTACATAGTCAAAACCAACCAGATACTTCCCATCAACCAATGTCAGATCCTTACTCAAAACAAATTGATTTTTCTCACCAAATAATTGAACATCCTTGAGATTCCCTTCATGAATGACTTTTGTTGAGCTAGGTCTCGTTTCGATAGGTTTTTTCTTAGTATCTGAAGGTTTAAAATAGAATACTAAACCGACTACAATAATTGCTAGGAAAACCAGTTTTAAACTTAAAATTTTTTTCAATACGTCCACCTACTTTTTCAAAGGCCTCATGCCCATCAGAGATTTTCTTAATTACCATTTCCCACTTCTTGAGATATGATCTCTATCATATCGGGCCATTTATGAAGTTGATAATCAAATTTAAACATAAATATCACTATAAAACTAACCATCAAAAAGAGTGCTGCAATGGTTTCATTTCCGATGACAAACAAAAGAATTGCGGCTACAGTTAGGAGTCTAAAAAGATTGACCAGAAATGTAAAGTAGACCTTCCGTCTCTTTAATGCCTTGATGAACTTCTTGCACTGATCCTCATCCAACTTGGATGTCTCTAATTTCAGGCTCGCATGGTAATATCGAATGATCCACGCAGCTAAGAAGTAGGAGATAACACCTAAAATTGGAATCGTTCCAAGTCGAACCAACTGATTGTCAAATATTCCAGCCTCTGCTAACCCATCCGAAATTTTGTTGATAATAAATAATGTAATAGGGAGCAGTACATAAGACCAGTAGTTAGGAGAAGATGTCTCTTCTAGTATGACTTTTTCCTCCCAATCAAAATGGTAATTCTTGTTCTCCCATATCCCTAAATTAATCATTGTTTGCATAACAACCTCTTTTTACTCTCCTTGTATGTTTTCTAAAAATTCTCTCAGTATCAATATGAAAAAGATTTACCGTTATAATACTTTTGAATCTCGTCGAACTGAGAGATTTTCGTATCCTTATTTTCTATACTCAGTTCTTTAGGTAGGTAAGCATGATCGTACACAGAAGAACCTAATTTAAGAAATTCTGATTCAAGATCTATCAGTTCTTTTCCATTCGTAATGGCACCATTCTCAGAATTGATCACTTTATACGCAAAACCTTCTGATTTTGAAAAGAGGTTAAATGCTGTCGGATAAGACGCTCTTAAATTGATATCCCCTTTGAAAGATTTTTCCTTCCAAAAATAATTATCAAACGGAAGAACTCCAGCAGTGTAACCCTCAAGGGTAGAAATTGAGAGATACACTCTATTTTTCTCATTTACTTCTTCTTCCGTTATTTCTTTATCAATTTTAAGGGTTTTAAGATTAAGCAAAAAATAACGTGGCTGAGTTTGCTTCCTAATTTCAATGATAGCGTAGTCCTTCCCATTCATTTTTCGAAGAGTCGGGAAAGGACTATAGAGCTCAAAATCATCATTTTTTACATACTCCACCATCATCTTCCAAAGATCGACTTCCTTTCGTTTCGCCTTACTCCCTGTTAAATCATAAATCTCTAAATGGGCGTATTCATCTGACTTCATTTTTTTCGATGGAATAATATCTCTTACTCTGTTTCTTTTCCTAACCAAATAATTAGAGTTCACCTCAACCCAATCTGATGAATCGGGAGACTGTAAAGATTTCTTCCGTTCTTTTTCATCAAACTTCCATTCGACCACAAGCCCATTTTTAGCATGGATAAATTGAAAGTCTTTAATATCGGATTTTGCATTATAGACCGAAAATTCGTATGCCTCTTTACTCTTATCACTTTTTTCAATTTTCTTTTGTGATTCGCATCCTGCAACCAGTAGCAAACAGACAGCAAAGACAAGCATCGTGCCAATTCTATATTTAGAGCTCTTCTCTTTCTTCATATCTATTCTCTTCCTCCTAGATCTTTCATTCCTTCTATCATACCGAATTTTCTTTCGACTCGCAAATCCGCTACTAGTTGGTGAGATCCCAGCAAAAAAGCCATTGGAATCGCACATCCAATTGGCTCCTTTTTCTTATTCAATTCCTTCAAAAGCCAGGCTTGGTTTGGCATTGAGGTCCCAGCCTGCGAAGTTTTCTTTGTTCCATTCGCTGACACTGGCATAGGCGATCATCCCTGCATTGTCCCCGCAGAGGCGCAGTGGCGGAATGATGACCTTAACATCCGTGATATCAGAAGCTAAGCGTTCACGAAGACCTTGGTTGGCTGCGACCCCACCAGCAACGACTAGGGTTTTGACCGGATATTTTTCTAAAGCCTTCTTGGTCTTGGCCATGAGAATGTCAAGTACGGCTGCCTGAAAACTTGCAGACAAGTCCGCATTGGAGAGGCTTTCTCCTTTTTGCTCGGCATTATGGTGCAGATTGATAAAGGCCGATTTGAGTCCTGAAAAGGAGAATTCCAGATTGTCTTCCTTGATCATAGCCCGTGGGAAATCATAGATATCATCCCCTTGGTGGGCCAGCTGATCAATTTCACGTCCTGCTGGATAGGTCAAGCCCATGACGCGCCCGACCTTGTCATAAGCCTCTCCGACAGCGTCATCACGGGTCTCTCCGACGATCTTATAATCACCAGCTTCACTGACGTAGACTAGCTCGGTATGTCCTCCACTCACCAACAAGGCCAAAAGCGGAAACTCTAAGGGCTCGACGCTTTGAGCGGCCATCAAGTGCCCTGCCATATGATTGACAGGAATCAAAGGAAGTCCATGCGCCCAGGCAAAGGCCTTGGCTGCAGCTAGGCCGACCAAGAGAGCCCCAACTAGGCCTGGGCCGTAGGTAACAGCCACAGCTGTGACATCGGCTTCTGTAATGCCGGCTTCTTCTAAGGCTTCTTCAATACAAGCGGTGATGACTTCCACATGGTGACGAGAGGCTACCTCAGGCACCACCCCACCAAAACGCTTGTGACTTTCGATTTGACTGGCAATGACATTGGACAAGAGTTGGTCATCATTTTTCAAGACAGCCACGCTGGTCTCATCGCAAGATGTCTCAAAAGCCAAAATATATCTATCTTTCATTTGGGTTCCTCTTCATGATCACAGCATCCTCTATGGGATCGTGATAGTAGTTTTTCCTCCGTGCAATTTCTTCAAAATGCATTTTTTTGTATAGGCCTTGGGCCGGTTGATTGGACACGCGCACTTCTAAGAAAATCTCTTTTTGGTCCGGCAACTGCGCAAGTAACTGCTGAGCTAAGCCTTGGCCTTGAAAGGCGCGCTTGACCGCAATCTGTAAGACCTCTGCTTCATAGAGAGTCTCTTGAATGGCAACAAACCCAAGGACTTGTCCTTCATCCACAGCTAGGAAATAGAAGATCGATTCCTGCTCTAAATCAGCTTCAATCTGCTCCAACTTCCAGGGACTAGCTTCATAGACATCTTCCAGCACAGCGAGAATAGCAGCCGCATCCTGGACGCTCCCTTTCCTGATTGTTCCTTTCATCATAGGCGTTTGATGTAAGAGGTCGTTGTTTCCGTGTGGTCTTTGAGCCAATTTTCCTCTGCTTCGACCCGTTTGAGATAATGAGGGACGAAATCATGGAGGCTAACAGACGCTTGTTTGAGACCGAGACGTCCGATTTTCACTGCATCTGGCAAGGTTTCATAGTAAGTAGCACTTGGCAGGCTAGAGGCAATCTGCTCCTTAAAGGCCGTGACTTCTCCGACAAAGGTGACCTGCTCACTCGTTGCTGCACGCTCTAGGACTTCCTCAAATGGAAAATGCCCTTCTGGTGCGACCAGCTGATCTTCTTGATAAAAACCTGCATAGACGTTGTTCCGACGGGCATCCATGACGGGCACTACCAAACCTTCTAGATCATCTGGCACTAGAGCTAAGAGGCTCGAAACCCCGACCAATTCAATCCCTAAGGTATGAGCCAAGGTCTTTGCGGTTGCGACCGCAATGCGCAGTCCAGTGTAACTCCCAGGACCTTCTGCCACCACGATACGATCCAAGTCCTTGGGTGTCAAGTCAATTTGTTGCATCAAAAAATCGATGACCGGCATCAAGGTGATACTATGATTTTTTTTAATGGTTAATGTTGTTTCTGCAAGTAGAGTCTCATCTTCTAAAATCGCTACAGAAAGAGCCTTACTCGAGGTATCAAATGCTAATAATTTCATTTCCTACTCCTCTTGAACTGGATTATATTATACTACAAATTCCCTTTAAATCCCAGCGAAACTCTCCTCTAGAGCGCAGGATTTTCATATCCAAAACCGCTCAAAAGCTTCTCTATTATAGGTCTTTGCCTCTCTGACTTTTCCAGTCTATCTTTTACTTACAGGCGAATTTATGATATAATGATAATTAATTGTATCGAATCAGGTCCACTAGTTGCGAGTAGGAAACTCTAGTGATTGCACTCCTTCGTAGCTAACAATTGGGCCGAAATAATGAAAGGAAAATTACTTCATGATTTACAAAGTTTTTTATCAGGAAACAAAAGACCGCAACCCTCGTCGTGAAACAACGCATGCACTTTATCTCGATATTGATGCACCAAATGAACGCGAAGGACGCATCCAAGCTCGTCAATTGGTTGAAGCAAACACAGATTTCAACATTGAATTTATCACACCACTTTCTGAGCAACACCTTGCTTACGAGAAAGAGTCAGGTGCTTTTAAACTAACGGAGTACTAATCCATGGCTTATACCTTAAAACCTGAAGAAGTTGGTGTATTTGCCATTGGTGGACTTGGAGAAATCGGTAAAAATACCTACGGGATCGAATACCAAGATGAAATCATCATTGTCGATGCCGGGATCAAATTTCCAGAAGATGACCTCCTTGGGATCGACTATGTCATTCCGGATTACTCTTATATCGTTGACAATATCGATCGCGTCAAAGCGGTCCTCATTACCCACGGGCACGAAGACCACATCGGTGGGATTCCTTTCCTTTTGAAACAAGCCAATGTCCCTATCTACGCTGGACCTTTGGCGCTTGCCTTGATCCGTGGAAAATTAGAAGAGCACGGCCTTCTTCGTGATGCCAAACTCTACGAAATCAACCAAAACACTGAGCTTCAATTTAAAAATCTTAAAGCAACCTTCTTCCGTACGACTCACTCGATTCCAGAACCTTTAGGGATTGTGATTCACACCCCTCAAGGAAAGATTGTTTGTACCGGAGACTTCAAATTCGACTTCACACCTGTTGGGGAACCGGCTGACCTCCATCGGATGGCGGCCCTTGGGGAAGAAGGCGTTCTCTGCCTGCTCTCAGACTCAACCAACGCAGAAGTCCCAACCTTTACCAACTCTGAAAA
>JAQCUL010000043.1:12746-13529 GCA_027685415.1 Streptococcaceae bacterium AF13-5-6.0 | reverse complement strand
GCTTTACTTTAGATAAAGAAAAACAACCCATTAACCGTTAATAGAAAAAATAAGGCTAGATTCTCATCTAGCTTTGTTTTTCTATTTACGATTTTCCTTAGGTGAGTACGGACGTCAGCGAACTTTTACAAAGTTCCATGACTAATTTTTGAGCCTAATATCTCAAAAATTCCGAGAGCATGAAACAAGTATGTTTCATGCTCTTTTCTCACGGCGGAAAATCTTAGAATACACGTCAGCGAACTTTTACAAAGTTCCATGACTAATTTTTGAGCCTAATATCTCAAAAATTCCGAGAGCATGAAACAAGTATGTTTCATGCTCTTTTCTCACGGCGGAAAATCTTAGAATACACGTCATAATTAATAAAATCTTAATTATTTTTACAGAATTTATTAAGTTACTTTATACAAAAATCAGACTGGATTGTCATCCAGCCTGATTTTTTATTAAATAGCTTTTGCGGTTGTTCGAGTGATTTCATCGACTTTCAAACCGTTGGCTTCAAATTTACTACGGATCCCTTCTAGATCTGTCACCCCATCAATTTGAACTTCGATAACCACACGATCGTCTTTTGTTGGGATATTGACTGTATTGGCGATGTTATACCCTTCTTCTACAATCAAGTGAATGATTTGTTCGAGAACGCCAACCTTATCTTCTGTCACAAAGCGAACACGAACTCCTTCTTCTCCATAACCGGATACTTCAAGGAAGGCACGGAAAATATCACGGTCTGTGATGACACCAGATACTTGATCATTGTCCACGACTGGAAGG
>JAQCUL010000043.1:0-12736 GCA_027685415.1 Streptococcaceae bacterium AF13-5-6.0 | reverse complement strand
CGGAAAATATCACGGTCTGTGATGACACCAGATACTTGATCATTGTCCACGACTGGAAGGATTCCCACCTTGTTCTTATACATGAGGTAGGTCGCATCTTCTAA
Source organism: Streptococcaceae bacterium AF13-5-6.0 (assembly GCA_027685415.1). Classification (GTDB taxonomy): domain Bacteria; phylum Bacillota; class Bacilli; order Lactobacillales; family Streptococcaceae; genus Streptococcus. The sequence continues at coordinate 12,632 of JAQCUL010000043.1, read as the reverse complement.
GCTGGCAAATTTAGAGACGGTAATGACATCGCGAAGCATGACATCTTTGACCTTGGTCTTGTTCAACAAATAGTTCATCTCGAAAATAGACAAGCTTGTTGCTTTAGATGGACTTGCTTCTGCAATCGTACCTTCTGTCACTAAACCAACTAATTGATCATTTTCAATAACTGGCAAACGGTGCAAGCCTTGTTCGCGCATCAAATCTGCCGCATGGGCAATTGTAGTATCTGGACTAATGTAAACCACTTTACGTGTCATAAAATCTTTAACAGCCATAACAAGTTCTCCTATGCTTTTATTAGTTTTATTATACTTGATTTTAAGAATGATTTCAAACGCTTTCAGCAGTTTTCTCTTGTTTTCAAAATTTAGAAAAATCAAACAAGAGAGATGAAAAAAGAAAGGTCTTCAGGACCTTTCTTTTTAATATTCTAGAGAACTTTAGAAATCTTATCCACCAAGGTAGGCCTTGCGGACTTCTTCTGAGGCTAAGAGTTCTTTTCCTGTTCCAGTAAGAACGACTTTCCCTGTTTCCAAAACATAACCGCGGTCTGCGATGGCAAGAGCCTTGTTGGCATTTTGCTCGATCAAGAGAACAGTTGTCCCTTGTTTTTGGATATCTTGGATGATATCAAAGATTTCTTGGATAAAGATTGGGGCCAATCCCATTGAAGGTTCATCCAGAAGCAAGAGTTTTGGCGTCGACATAAGTGCACGACCCATTGCAAGCATTTGTTGTTCCCCACCAGATAGGGTTGCTGCATCTTGGTTCTTCCGTTCTTCCAAACGTGGGAAACGGGAGAAGACTTTCTTCAAGTTAGCTTGGTTTTCTTCTCGATCTTTCTTCAAGAAAGCTCCCATCTCCAAGTTTTCCATAACAGTTAAGCCTGGAAAGACGTGGCGGCCTTCTGGAACTTGAGAGAGTCCTGCTGCTACAATCTTTTGAGCAGGAACCTTTTGAATCTCCTGACCCAAAAACTCGATTTTCCCAGCACTTGGACGCACCAAACCTGAAATGGTACGAAGAATAGATGTTTTCCCAGCACCGTTAGCACCGATAAGAGAAACAACTTCCCCTTCATTTACCTCGAAACTGACATCACGGACAGCCTGGATCATGCCATAGTGTACAGAAAGATTTTCAACTTTTAACATAGACATTAGGCTTCACCTCCTAGATATGCTTCGATTACGCGTTTGTTGTTCTTGATTTCATCTGGCGTTCCATGAGCAATCAAGCGACCATATTCCAATACATAGATCCGTTCCGTTACTTCCATGACCAAACTCATATCGTGCTCGATCAGCATAATCGTAATATTGAATTCTTTTTGAATGCGACGGATCAATTGGGTCAATTCTGCTGTTTCTTGAGGGTTCATCCCTGCAGCAGGTTCATCCAAGAAGAGGATTTTTGGCTCTGTAGCAAGGGCACGAACGATCTCCAAGTGACGTTGTTGTCCGTAAGCTAAGTTTTTGGCCAAGGTATCTGCTTCTTTTTCCAAACCAAAAATGGCTAACAATTCAAGAGCTTTCGCTTTCAAAGCTTCTTCATTCTTGTAATAGCTTGGCAAGCGGAAAAGACTCGCAAAGACATGTGGTTTGTGGTGATTGGCAAAGGCAATCAAAACATTGTCCAACACGCTCAAATCTTTAAAGAGACGAATATTTTGGAAAGTACGTCCCAGACCACCTGCAGCGATTTTATAAGGTGCTTTACCATTTAGGAGCTGACCATCTAAGGTAATGGTCCCTTCACTTGGTTCATATACCCCTGTTAGTAGGTTGAAGAGGGTTGTTTTACCGGCACCGTTGGGGCCGATCAAACCAACCAATTCTCCTTCATTGAGTTCCATGGTCACATCCCCAACGGCTGTCAAACCACCAAAGTTTTTTGTTAAGTTTTTTACTTCAAGAAGTGCCATTAGTTAGCCTCCTTTTTTGAGAGTAGTTTTTTCAAGCTGAATTCCCATGTTCCAAGAAGACCACCTGGACGGAAGATCATCACGAGAATCAAAGCCAATGAGTAAATGATCATACGTACACTTGAGAAGTCTTGAAGCACCATGTTCAAGATACCCAAGACGATGGCTGCCACAACTGTTCCTGACATTGATCCCAAACCACCAAATACGACAATGATCAAGACATTAATGGTATTGGTGAAAGAGTAATCTTTAGGAACAACAGAGCCGATAAAGCCAGCTTGGAGAGATCCAGCAATCGCCGCTGTGATCGCACCAAATACAAAGGCAATGACTTTGACTTTGGTCGTATTGATCCCAACAGATTCTGCTGCGATTTCATCTTCACGAACAGAAAGGGTAGAGCGTCCAATTGGACTACGTAAGAAGTTAATCGTAAAGATCGTTGTAATCACGACAAAGAGGTAAACCAATTGCCAAGTTGTAAAGGCTGGCAAACCAAGGATACCAGCGGCACCATTTGTTAGAGTACCACCATTGACGATCAAGATCCGGATAATTTCAGAAACACCAAGTGTTGCAATTGCGAGGTAGTCCCCTTTCAAACGAAGGGTTGGAACCCCAACGATCAAGGCAACGACACCAGCAATCAAAGCACCTAAAACCATAGCGCCAAAGAAAGCACCGTAGGTTGGTGATTTGGAACCGAGAATGGCTGCAGAATAGGCACCAATCGCCATAAATCCGGCATGTCCGAGTGAGAATTGACCTGAGAAACCAACAATGAGGTTCAAGCCAACTGCCAGGATAATGTTAATCCCGATTTGTTCTAAAATTTGGATATAGAAGAGGTTGAGCACACCCGCTGCAACCAAGACTTGGATCAAGGCAAAACCTGCGACCAAAAGACCAAGCCAGACTAAATTCACTTTTAAATTTTGTTTCATGGCTTACACCTTCTCTTTCACATTTTTACCGAGGATACCTGCTGGACGGATGAGCAAGATCACAATCAAGATGGCATACACAATGGCATCACGGAAGTCTGAAAGACCGATCGCTGTAGCGAAGGTTTCCAACAAACCGATGACAAATCCACCTAGGGCAGCACCTGGAATGATTCCGATCCCTCCAAGAACGGCTGCGACAAAGGCTTTGATCCCTGGTGTCATCCCCATCAAAGGCTCGATCGAGTTGTAATACAAACCGATCAAAACACCACCAGCACCTGCCAAGGCTGATCCCAAAGCAAAGGTAAAGCTGATGGTCCGGTTTACGTTAATCCCCATCAATTGAGCAGCATCACTATCGACAGAAACGGCACGCATAGCTTTCCCCATCTTTGTCTTTTGGATAATAAATTGAAGAGCGACCATCAAGAAAATAGACACTCCCAAGATCATCAACTGAATGTTGGAGATTGAAATGGGACCAAAGTTGTAACGAACAGTTTCAATGACTTGCGGGAAGGAACGGGTATTGGCCCCTACAAAGAAGACCATCCCATATTCAAGCAAGAAGGAAACCCCGATGGCTGTGATCAAGGCTGCAATCCGAGTCGAATGACGAAGCGGACGATAAGCCAGGTATTCAATCACAACTCCTAAAATAGCTGTTCCAACCATAGCTAGAAGCAAGGCTACAAAGAAGTTCACTTTCAATGAGTTCAATAAGAAATATCCCATAAAGGCACCTACCATGTAGATATCCCCATGGGCAAAGTTGATCAATTTGATAATTCCATACACCATGGTATAACCAAGGGCCAAGAGCGCATAAACACTTCCCAAGATTAGACCGTTCACTAATTGCTGGAGCATTTGAACCATCCTTTCTAACAATAAAGAGCGAGGCCAGGAATTTTCATTCTCCCAGCCTCTTGTACAAACAACAAATGATAATTAAGGTTTAACAGACTCAACAGATTTAACTTTACCTTCATTCAAGCCAATCATCAGAGCTGATTTAACCGGATTGTGGTTCTTGTCGATTGACATTGTACCAGTTACACCTTCCAAGTCTTTCAACTTGGCAAGGTTGTCTTTCAATTCAACAGAGTTCTTAGCACCTTTAGATGCTTCAGCAACCATGTAAACTGAATCGTAAGCCAAAGCTGCAAACATTGAAGGTTCTTCGTTGTATTTCGCTTTGTAGGCTTCTACGAATTTCTTGGCTTTATCAGTCATTTCACCTTCAGTAGAGAATCCAGCTACGTAGTAGATGTCTGTAGCTGCAGCAGGCGTTGCTTGTTCAACGAATTTAGCATCGCTAAATCCATCACCACCAATGATTGGTTGTTTGATTCCCATACCACGCGCTTGGTTTACGATCTTACCAGTTTCAGTGTAGTAACCTGGAAGAACAATCGCATCGAAGTCTTTATCTTTGATTTTTGTAAGGGCAGCTTGGAAGTCTGTATCCTTAGATTGGAATGTTTCTGTTGCTACGATTTCACCTTTGTAAGATTTCTTGAAGGCTTCAGCAATCCCTTTAGCATAGTCAGATGAGTTATCGTAGTAAAGAACGACTTTCTTCGCTTTCAAGTTATCCGTTGTGTATTTAGCAATGATTTTTCCTTGGAAGCTATCGATGAAGGTTGCACGGAAAAGGTAATCTTGACCTTTTGTCAAATCATCTTGAGTTGCAGATGGTGTAACCAATGGAACACCTGCTTTACCAGCATTGGCAACGGCTGCTGCAGTAGCCCCTGAAGTTGCAGGTCCTACAAGAGCGTTCACTTTTGATTGGGTCACAAGGTTTGTTGTAATAGTAGCTGCTTCAGCTGTTTCAGATTTGTTATCTTTATCTGTGACAACGATCTTCTTACCGTCAGCTCCACCCTTAGCGTTGATTTCATCAACGGCTAATTGAGCACCTTTTTGTTCAGCGCTACCGTAGGCTGCTACTTCACCAGTTTTTTCAAAGTTAAAACCGACTTTTAGTTCTTTGCCGATTTCGTTACCAGTTGTGTTTGAACCTGAAGTAGAAACTTCACCACAAGCAGCAAGAAGAGCGACACTTGCAATGGTTAAAAATGAAAGAGCAAATTTTTTCTTCATTTGTAATGATCTCCTTAAATGAATCTTAAATTAAATACATTAAGAATATACCGAATTATCTGACAATTGTCAATAAAAAAAACGCAATCCATCAAATGATTGCGTTTTCTAACCTTCTGTGACCACAGATAGGGTCTCCAATCGTTGCAAACTCCCCACAAAATCTGTATCTAAATCTTTGAGATGGCAAGGCAAGACTTTTTTGACATAACGTTCTTTCTTTAAGTCTTCCATGACTTGATCCGCCTTGTCACTGTCCACATACAATTGGACATAACGGCATTTCTTAGAATGGTACAAGACATCTCCGACAGATTGTAATTTTTTCCCGTCTCGATTGTAATACAATTTAACAATTAAGCCTGTTCTTTCTTGTTTCTCAAACATGGTCAATCCCTTTCTCGTTCTGTTACTAGTATATCAAATTTCAAGAAAAAGAACTACTCTTTTATGAGAGCAAAAAAGAGAGTGGGACAGAAATCGATAATTCGTTAGAATTCGATTTCGTCGTCCCACCTCCGCACAGTTGAGTAGGGCTGTAAAAGCTGATGAAATCAGCGTAGTAGAGCCCACTCAACCACTGCGTTTTGCTCGACAATCCAAAAATAATTGAGAGGCTAGGACTTTTGTCCCAGCCTCTTGACAGACCTTCCCATAGAATGGTTTAGCCCAATTTATTATTGGCCATGATTTCATCAATAAAGCCATATTCAAGTGTTTCTTGTGCGCTCATCCAATTGTCACGTTCAGCATCAGCATGCACTTTTTCGATCGGTTGACCTGAATTTTCCGCAAGGATTTTTTCCAAGTTATTCCGTGTTTTGAGCAAGTGTTCTGCTGCAATGGCCATATCGGTTTGTTGGGTACCACCACCAGTACCACCCATTGGTTGGTGAATCATGTACTCGGCATTTGGCAACATGAAACGTTTGCCCTTCGCACCGCTTGAAGCGATAATAGTTCCCATAGAAGCTGCCATCCCCATGACAATGGTTTGGACATCTGACTTGATAAAGTTCATAGTATCTACAATGGCAAGACCTGCTGAGACAGAGCCACCTGGGGTATTGATATACATATAGATATCTTTTGTATTATCTTGGGCATCCAAGAAGAGCAATTGAGCGATAATGGAGTTAGCCATTTGGTCCTCAACTGGTCCTGTTACCATGATAATTCGATCTTTCAACAGACGGGAATAAATATCGTAAGAACGTTCTCCACGACTGGTTTGTTCAATAACTACTGGAATCATCTATTCTTCTCCTTTAGTATCCATTCATTCTCACGATTCGTGAGGTTCAAAGTATATGTGCTATTATAAACCAATGGTCAAAAAAGGTCAAATCTTAAGCACCTTTCGGACGAATCATAAATGGTTTCTTATTTGGTACCGAATAAACGGTCACCCGCATCTCCAAGACCAGGAACAATGTAGCCATGTTCATTCAAATGATCATCGAGGGCTGCTGTAAAGATATCAACATCTGGGTGAGCTTCTTGAAGAGCTTTCACCCCTTCTGGCGCTGATACAAGGCAGACAAATTTAATATGGCTAGCGCCACGTTTTTTTAAGGAATCAATCGCTAGAATAGCGGATCCACCCGTAGCAAGCATCGGGTCTACTACAAAGATACGACGTTGATCAATATCTTCTGGCAATTTCACCAAGTATTCAACTGGTTTCAAGGTTTCTTCATCACGGTACATCCCGATATGGCCAACCTTAGCAGCTGGTACCAAACTCAAGAGACCATCAACCATCCCAATCCCTGCACGAAGAATTGGGACAATAGCCAATTTCTTACCTGCGATTTGTTTTTGAACGGTTTTGGTAATAGGAGTTTCAATTTCAACATCCTCAAGAGGCAATTCACGCAACACTTCGTAGCCCATCAACATAGCAATTTCATCTACCAATTCACGAAAGGCCTTCGTAGAGGTATCTGTACGACGAAGAATAGACAATTTGTGTTGAATCAGTGGATGTGTAATAACTTCTAATTTTCCCATTTTGAGATCCTTCTTTCTAAGCTGTTATTCAAAAAAGAGCTATGATAAAAGTGGAGTCAAGCTCTGCTCTTTCTTTCAGTCCCTCTTTGATACTCACAGCACATGGAAATCTTCATTTCCAACTTTACATTCTTCTTATTATACCAAATTTTACAAAAAAAAGAGAGCCCTTACACTTAATTTTTTAAGTTCGGACTCACTCTTTCTATCAATCAATTACAACCATTCTTTGTATTTCTTAATATAGATACGTTTGACAACCGTCACACTCAGCATATAGAGGACGATAATGGCAAACAATAGAACAAAGTACAATCCATTTAGTTGGCTCAACTTCAAGATAGAAGCCAAAGGACTATATGGAAGGGAGGTTACAAAGAAGGCTGCTGCTAGGGTCGTCACCACGACTGAGAAGGCTGGACGACTTTGGATAAATGGCAGTTTTGGTGAACGCAACATATGAATAACCATGGTTTGAGACCACATAGATTCGATAAACCATCCGGTTTGGAACACCATGATAAAGGCTGCTGCATCTGCTGCTCCATGGTTGTAGCCATGACCTAAAATCATAGGAACAACAAGGAAGTAAAGAAGCATGTAGGTAATAATATCAAATACTGATGAAATTGGACCAATCCAGGCCATAAAACGCATGATGGAGTTTGCTTCCCAGATACGAGGTTTCTTGAGGAATTCCTTGTCGACATTGTCAAAAGGAAGGGCGATACAAGAAAGATCATAGATAAGATTGAGCACAATCAAATGAACAGGAGCCATTGGAAGGAAAGGCAAAAAGATGCTTGCAAAGAGCAGAGAGAAGATGTTCCCGAAGTTAGAAGAGACCGTCATCTTGATGTACTTGGTCATATTGGCATAGACCTTGCGGCCTTCAACCAAACCTTTTTCAAGGACCATCAAGTCCTTATCCAGAAGGATGACATCTGCCGTTTCTTTGGCGATATCAACAGCAGTATCCACAGAGATCCCAACGTCTGAGACCTTCATGGATGGAGCATCGTTGATCCCATCTCCCATGTAACCCACCTTGTGGCCATTGTTCTTGAGGCAGAGGATGATCCGCGCTTTTTGATCTGGTGATAATTTGGCAAAAACCGTTGTTGTTTCCACAACTTGTGCTAACTCTTGGTCAGTCATCGTATCGATTTCGCTTCCCAAAAGAATCCGCTCTACATCTAGTCCTACTTTTTCACAGACAGCTTGGGTGACCTTTTCATTGTCCCCAGTTAAGATCTTGGTGGTTACCCCATATTCTGCAAGAGCTTTGATTGCTGGAGCTGCAGAAGGTTTTGGTGGATCAAGAAAGGCCAGGTAACCTGTTAGGATCATGTCTCGTTCATCTTCAACACTAAAGATGTCATTTTCGTCCAAGTCGGTTTTGTAGCTGACGCCCAAAACACGAAGACCTTGTTCATTTAACTGAGCAACTTCAGCGAGGACCTCTTGACGGACTTCATCTGTCAGTCGTTTAATCTCACCCTTGTACTCAACATAAGTCGATACAGAAAGCATTTCTTCCAAGGCACCCTTGGTCACCATGCTGACCACACCGTCTTCGTCTTTGACAATGACACTCATGCGACGACGTTCAAAATCAAAGGGCAATTCATCAATCTTATGGAAGGTTTGATCCAGGTCGCGAACAATTTCATGTTTCTTGGCTTCTTTCTGGGTCCGATTGATAATCGCTCGGTCCATCAAATTTTTTAGCCCGGTTTGGAAATAGGAATTCAAGTAAGCCCGGCGAAGGACTGATAGATCCAACTCGCCATGGATATCAAGCGGATACTCCAAAACGATTTCATCTTGGGTCAAGGTTCCTGTCTTATCAGTACACAAAATATCGATAGCGCCGAGGTCTTGGATGGCATTGAGTTTTTTGATAACGACTTTTTCTTTTGCCATGATGATGGAGCCCTTAGCAAGACTCGCTGTAATAATCATCGGCAGCATTTCCGGAGTCAAACCAACCCCAACGCTGAGGGCAAAGACACCCGCTTCTAACCAGTCACCATCTGTGAGGCCATTGATCACAAAGACAACGGGCACCATCACTAACATGAGCCGAATCAAGAGCCAAGAGATGGTATTCATTTCTCTCTCAAATGAGGTTGGTTCGTCATAAGTGTTGATGGTTTGCTCAATAGCTCCCATCATGGTTTCATCCCCCACGACCAAGACCAAGGCTGTCGCCCGTCCGGAGATGACATTGGTCCCCATAAAGGCCAAACTTTCACTTTCCAAGAGACTATCTAGATTTTGACTGTCGGCTTTTCTGAGACAAACCTTTTCAACAGCATCACTTTCCCCTGTGAGGCCAGATTGTTGGACAAAGAAGTCACGGGAATCGATCAAGACCACATCTGCTGGAATCATATCGCCGGCACTCAGTTTGATCACATCTCCTACGACGATTTCATCGATCGGAATTTCTTGTTCTGATCCATCACGAAGAACGGTCGCTGTATTGACAATCATACGTGATAAGTTGCTAGCTGCTTTGTCGCTCCGCAATTCTTGAATGAAGCGGATACCACCAGAGATCAGGACCAAGGTCACAATGATGATGGAGGTCGTTGGATCCTGTTCACCTGGTTTTGCTAGCCAGACATTGGTGATGAAGGAAACTAGCGCAATGACCAACAAAATCACCGTAAAAGGATTGATGATCGATTCGTAGATCTTTTTGATCATGGAATCTTCTTGACCTTTTGTGATGACATTTTCGCCATAAGCATCTCGGTTTTCTTCCACTTGATCGTCAACTAGACCATGCGCACTGGTTTTGTAGTTGGCAAAGGTGCTTTCAAGTGGTTCTTGAAGAGCGTTAATAAGTCTTTCTTTATTTGTTTGCATTGGTATCTCCTTTTTCAATCAGGAGCCAATCACTTTTGGAGTCCCTACGACACAAATCAGCGATTGGCTGGTTCGGTGCGGTTCGGGATGATCGTCGATTTGTATCATAGCTCTCTCCTTTCTCTTTTCTTGGTAAGGCATAAAAAAGAGTCCTACCTTCGATCGGTAGGACTCATGAAACTCGTCATTTATTTTTCAATCAAAACTCTCAAAAAACTGACCGTCCAAGCTTTAGCTCCGCAAGGCAATGAAATGAGCTTAGTCTTGACCTTTTCGATCAGGACTGTTGACCAACGAGTAGTGTCTCCACTGCTTTGCGGTAGTCATCCGTATCCTTGTGGTAGCCTCACCTACCGTATTTCGAGTTTATTGTACTCCTTCAGATACAGAAAGTCAACACTTATTTGTGAAAAGTTTCCACCAAGCGTTTGGTAATTTCTTCAATGAGGGTGAAGGGAGTAGCCACATTGAGGCGGGCATGCAAGTTTCCTTCTTTTCCGAAATCTGTTCCACGGTTCAAAATCAATTTGGCTTGGTCATGAATTTTAGCATGCAGCTTATCATCGGTATAAGGATAGGCTGAAAAGTCCAACCAAAGAAGATAAGTTCCTTGGGGCTTCATGACACGGATTTTGGTCTTTTCATGCAATTCATCTACCACATAGTCGATGTGTTTTTCAAAGACTTGCTTGAGCTCTGTCAACCAAGGTTTACCATGGCGATAAGCCGCTTCTGTTGCAATATAGCCCAAGCCTGAGATTTCATGTTGATTATTAGCCAATTGCCGTTGTTTAAAAGCCGTACGAAGCTTTGGATTTTCAATGACCACATAGGAATTTTTTGTTCCTGCAATATTGAACGTCTTGGTTGCACTGGTTAAGATCAAACTGAAGTCTTTAAAGCTTGGATCAACCGTATTAAAGCTGGTATGACGGTGGCCAAACAAGGCCAAATCTTGGTGGATCTCATCTGAAACGAGAAGGACACCATGTTTTTGACAGAGGTGGCCGATTTTTTCCAAGACTTCACGATCCCATACACGGCCTCCAGGATTGTGCGGATTACACAAAACATAGAGTTTAACCTCTTGCTCCACAATGTCTTTTTCCAGCTGATCAAAATCAATTTGGAAAAGACCATCCTTTTCAACTAATGAATTTTCGATCAATTTTCGCCGATTGAGCTTGACACTTCTAGCAAATGGAGGATAGACCGGCGTATTGATTAAGACAGCATCCCCTTCCTTAGTAAAGGCTTGAATAGCTGTTGAAATGGCTGGAACAACACCTTCGATAAAGACGACAGCTTCCTTATCAAAGGAATAGCCATGCTCTTCTTTTTCCCAATCAAGGATAGACTGGTAGAGGCTATCCGATGCATAGGTGTAGCCATAGACCATTTGGTCTGCATAGCCGATAACTGCTTCTCGTACTTCTGGAATGACATTAAAATCCATGTCCGCGATCCAAGCCGGGATGATTTCTGGATCTGTCTCTGATTCTTTCCACTTGTAGGTATGGTGGGTCAAGCGATTCGGTAAAGTCGTGAAATCATATTTGGTCATCTTAAGCCTCCAATGCTTGTTTCAAATCTTCAATCAAATCATCCGCATCTTCGATTCCGATGGACAAACGAAGAAGATCATCTGTCAAACCGTATGAATGGCGAACTTCCGCAGGAATGTCCGCATGGGTCTGAGTGGTAGGATAAGTGATCAAGCTTTCAACTCCGCCAAGACTTTCTGCAAAGGTAAAGACTTGAAGGGAATTCAACAAGTTAGGAATTTTTTTCTCATCTTGAATTTTAAAGGAGACCATTCCACCTTTTCCAGTGTAGAGGACTTCCTTGACCTGAGGGGAGGTTTTCAAAAACTCGACTACCTTGCGGGCATTCTCAGTGGAGCGCTCCATCCGGATAGAGAGTGTCTTGAGACCACGGATCAACAGATAGCTGTCAAATGGGGAAAGAACAGCACCTGTCGTGTTCAAATTGTAAAAGAGTTTGTCATACAAGTCTGCATCATTTGTCACAACAACACCAGCCAAGACATCGTTGTGACCAGCTAGGTACTTGGTTGCTGAATGAAGAACAATATCCGCTCCCTCTTCAATCGGACGTTGATAGATCGGGCTATAGAAGGTATTGTCCACCACTACTTTAGCACCTTTTGCATGGGCCAATTTAGCTAAATGAGCAATATCAAATTCCAACATCAATGGATTGGTTGGTGTTTCAATATAGAGGACATCCACCGGATCATTATCTAGATGGTGGATCAATTCTTCTTCTGTATTGGCATAGGTGAAAGAGAAACGACCTTCTTGCTCTTGTTGGTTAAACCAGCGGAAAGAACCTCCATACAGGTCACGAACGGCTAAGACTTTTGAACCAACAGGGAAAATGCTAAAAGCAAGCACGATGGCTGACATGCCAGAGCTTGTCGCCAAAGCATAGTCTGCACTCTCAATAGCTGCCAAAGTCTTTTCAGCTGTTGCGCGTGTTGGATTTTTCGTACGGGTATAGTCAAAACCTGTAGACTGACCAAATTCTGGGTGTTGGTAAGTCGTAGAGAAATGCAAAGGAGTCGTCAAAGCTCCCGTTGCTTTATCCGACTTGATTCCTGCCTGTGCCAAAATCGTATTGATATTGCGTTCTTTACTCATATTGCCCTCCGATAAACATTCAATCTAACTGATTACTATTTTATCACTATTATGAGGAGAGCGGTTTTCCCATTTTCAAGACCTAGCTATAG
>JAQCUL010000042.1:0-15349 GCA_027685415.1 Streptococcaceae bacterium AF13-5-6.0 | reverse complement strand
GAGAGGGCAAGGCTGTCTTTATCTGGATGAGCTCAAGCTCTTTATTGGAGCAGATCTTTCTTGGGGAGTAGACCTCTTGCCTTTCACACGGCAAATGCGTCTCATTCCATCCTTGGTTCAGGATGATAAGAAGGCTTATTTAAAAGGAGCTGATTTGCTGGAAACACTCTTGCAAGATGGTATTCAAGTTGTGGTCAGCCACGACCCACAAGATCGGATTGAAAGGATTTTAAATGAAAAAAACAGTCTTTCTAAAAACCTTTATTGAAACTAGATGGTGTCATCGATTCCGTTCAAAAGAGGCCTTGAAGCGATACCAAGATAAACAATTGGCACGCTACCATGCATTTATCACTTCTCAATCCCCCTATTTTCAAACCCATTCTCCCGAATCCTTTGGAACCATGGATAAATCGTTTATGATGACACATTTCAATGAACTCAATACCCTAGGGGTGGATCGAGATCAGGCTTTAGAAATGGCGATTCGCGGAGAACAGACGCGAGATTTTACTGAGATGAATGGAGAAGTAGCAGTAGGCTTGTCTTCTGGGACTTCAGGCCACCGAGGAGTTTTTGTCACCACAGAAAAAGAAAGAAGTATGTGGGCTGCAGCGATTCTAGCCAAGATGCTACCGAAAGGAAAACTGTTTGGTCATCGCATTGCCTTTTTCTTACGAGCGGACAATGAACTCTATCAAACCATTAATTCAGGCCTTATTCGCTTGGAATATTTTGATATTTTCAAGGATAGCAAGGAGCATTTAGAGCGACTCAAAGACTATCAACCAACCATTGTGGTTGCACCAGCTTCAACCTTGATTGAGTTGGCTAACTTTGTCAGCAATCAGCAACTTGCGATCCAACCCGTCAAGGTTGTCTCTGTCGCAGAGATCCTAGAAGATCGAGATGCACAGACCATCGCCAAAGCTTTTCAACTAGACAAGGTTGATCAGGTCTACCAAGCGACAGAAGGGTTTTTAGCTTGTACCTGTTCAGAAGGCAATCTACATCTCAACGAAGATATTTTGTATGTCGAAAAAGAGTATCTAGATGATAACCGCTTTTATCCGATTATTACGGATTTCAAACGAACGAGCCAACCCATCTATCGCTACCGCCTCAATGATATTTTGGTGGAAGAAAAGTCCCCTTGCCCTTGTGGTTCCGTCTTTACTCGAATCGCAAAGATTGAAGGACGATCGGACGATATCTTCTATTTCAAAAAAGAAGATGGCAGCAGCCAGATGATCTATCCGGATTTTATTCGCCGGTGCATTTTATTCGTCGAAAATATTCAGGACTATCAAGTAACTCAGTTGGCAGATGGATCCATTACCATTGCCTTGAGTCACCGGACAGAGTCTATGGAGCAAGCAATCTTTGCTCAATTTGAACTCTTAGCTCAGCAAAAACAATTCATTCTCCCAAGTATTCAATTTATCGATTACCAATGGGACCCAACACGTAAATTAAAACGTGTTCAACGACTTCAATAAAAGGAGAATCCTATGACTACTGTAAAAAGACATTTGCAAATTAAAGGCTATGGAACAGCGCTTCCAGCTCATACAGTGACTTTCAAAGACCAGACTCGTTACCGCGTGAAAGAAGGAGAAGAAACACAGATTGATCTTGCAGCCCGTGCGATCGAAGCTGCTTTAAACCATGCGGGTCTTGAAATGGCAGACATCGACTGCCTGGTTTCGGCTAGTGCAGTTGGTGTTCAGCCCATCCCTTGTACAGCTGCTTTGATCCATGAGCGCGTGGCCAAGGGACTGACGATTCCTGCCATGGATATCAATACTACCTGTACCAGTTTTGTATCAGCCTTAAGCACCATTTCTTATCTGATTGAAGGCGGTGAATACCAACGGGTGCTGATTGTATCTAGTGAAGTAGGAAGCCTAGGGCTTAATCCCAAACAAAAAGAAAGCTTTGAACTGTTTAGCGATGGCGCTGCAGCCTTTATCTTTGAAGCAACAAAGGAAGACAAAGGAATCATTGCTAGCATGCAACGTACCTGGTCTGAGGGAGCCCATGATACCGAGATTCGTGGTGGTTTGACAGCTTATCATCCGAAATTATACTCTGACTCAACCAAGACCGATTTCATGTTTGACATGAAAGGGAAGAAGATTCTCTTACTTTCTGCTCGTGTTATTCCAGAAATGTTCCAAGAATTCCAAGAGAAATCAGGCATTTCTAAAGACGCTGTAGACTATATTATTCCCCACCAAGCTAGCCGGGCCTTGCCACTGGTCATGGACAAATTGGGAGTTGGCAAAGATAAATATCTCAATATTGTCAGCGATTATGGAAATATGGTTTCAGTTGCTGTTCCTTTCGGCCTAGCCTATGCACTGGATCATGGCTATGTGAAGGAAGGAGATACCATCTTCTTGATGGGAACTGCAGCAGGGATGACGGTCAATATGTTGGCACTGAAACTTTAATGATGAATCTTCTTATTTCAAGCTCAAAAAGAATCAAGTCCCGCTAGTCTTTAGCGGGCTTTTTTGATATAATGAAAGGTATGGAAATTGAGAAAACCAACCGAATGAATGCGCTCTTTGAGTTTTATGCAGCGCTCTTGACGGACAAGCAGATGAACTACATCGAGCTCTACTACGCAGATGACTACAGCTTGGCTGAGATTGCAGAAGAGTTTGGAGTGAGCCGTCAAGCGGTCTATGACAATATTAAACGTACAGAAAAGATTTTGGAAGATTACGAAATGAAACTCCATATGTATTCCGATTACATTGTACG
The DNA here is from genome assembly GCA_027685415.1 of Streptococcaceae bacterium AF13-5-6.0. Lineage (GTDB taxonomy): Bacteria > Bacillota > Bacilli > Lactobacillales > Streptococcaceae > Streptococcus. The sequence continues at coordinate 12,577 of JAQCUL010000042.1, read as the reverse complement.
CAGCCAGATTTTTGATCAGATTTTAGAACGCTATCCGGAAGATACTTTTCTACAAGAGCAGGTTGAAATTTTATCAAGCATTGACAATCGGGAGTGATTATGGGCAGTCTGGTCATTTATCAAGGAATACCTTGCAAACTATTAGTCGCAGAGGAAGTATTTCCTACTCGACTACAGATTATCTCGCCCAATGATATCTCCAAAGCTATGCAAATAGGTTTTAGTTGTTGGGGATATCCAAATGAAATCATGAAAGAAGTCACACCCGAAGAACTAGAATGTTTGCAACATTTCGGACGATTTCCACTGAATTGAAAAAAATAGGAGAAAATAATGGCATTTGAAAGTTTAACCGAACGTTTACAAAACGTCTTTAAAAATCTTCGTAAGAAAGGGAAAATCTCTGAAGCGGATGTCCAAGAGGCAACCAAAGAGATTCGTCTAGCCCTCTTAGAGGCCGACGTTGCCCTCCCTGTTGTAAAAGACTTCATCAAACGGGTCCGCGAGCGGGCTGTAGGTCATGAAGTCATCGAAACCTTGAACCCTGCCCAACAAATCGTGAAGATTGTTGATGAAGAATTGACAGCGATTTTAGGTTCAGAAACAGCAGAAATTATCAAATCTCCAAAAATTCCAACCATTATCATGATGGTCGGTCTTCAAGGGGCTGGTAAAACAACCTTTGCGGGGAAATTGGCTAACAAATTGGTCAAGGAAGAAAATGCACGTCCTTTGATGATTGCGGCCGATATCTATCGACCAGCAGCCATTGACCAGTTAAAGACTCTTGGTCAGCAGATCAATGTCCCTGTCTTCTCACTTGGTACAGAAGTCCCTGCAGTAGAGATCGTTCGTCAAGGTTTGGAACAGGCGAGAGCCAATCACAATGACTATGTCTTGATCGATACGGCTGGTCGTCTGCAAATCGATGAAAAACTCATGGGCGAATTGCGCGATGTCAAAGCCCTTGCTGAGCCAAACGAAATCCTCTTGGTTGTCGATGCCATGATCGGTCAAGAAGCGGCCAATGTGGCGCGTGAGTTCAATGAACAACTCGAAGTAACCGGGGTCATTTTGACCAAGATCGATGGGGATACCCGTGGTGGTGCAGCCCTTTCTGTCCGTCAGATTACTGGGAAACCAATCAAGTTCACTGGTACTGGTGAAAAAATCACGGATATCGAAACCTTCCACCCAGACCGTATGTCTGGTCGGATCCTCGGTATGGGGGATATGCTGACGTTGATCGAGAAGGCTTCTCAAGAATACGATGAGAAACGCTCTCTTGAACTCGCTGAGAAGATGCGGGAAAATACCTTTGACTTCAACGATTTCATTGATCAATTAGACCAAGTTCAAAATATGGGACCAATGGAAGACCTGCTCAAGATGCTTCCAGGTATGGCCAACAACCCAGCTATGAAGAACCTTAAGGTTGATGAACGAGAAATTGCTCGCAAACGTGCGATCGTATCATCCATGACCCCAGCTGAACGTGAAAATCCAGATCTCTTGAATCCAAGCCGCCGTCGTCGGATTGCTGCTGGTTCAGGGAACACCTTTGTCGAAGTCAACAAATTCATCAAGGACTTTAACCAAGCCAAACAGATGATGCAAGGTGTCCTCTCTGGTGATATGAACAAGATGATGAAACAAATGGGACTCAATCCAAATAATATGCCGAAGAATATGCCTGGTGGAATGCCTGATATGTCTGCCCTCGAAGGCATGATGGGACAAGGTGGCATGCCTGACTTGTCAGCTCTTGGTGGAGGCGCTGGAATGCCTGATATGAGCCAAATGTTTGGTGGTGGTCTCAAAGGAAAAGCCGGAGAATTTATGATGAAACGGGCAATGAACAAGATGGCCAAACAAATGCGCAAAAATAAGAAAAAACGGAAATAATCGTTTCTAATAAGGGCCTGGAACACACTGTTCTGGGTTCTTTTAGAAACTACTACTAGAGGAAAGATGTTAAAAAAACTATTTCAACAAGTCATTCGTTTCTTTGCAAGATTGTTTTCTTCGCACAGCAAGCCCTTTGAATTTCCTAAAGGGTCAAAGAAACCACCAATTAGACCGATTATCTTTGTCCCCGGGAGTTCAGCTAGTATCCAGCGATTCAATGGAACCATCCGCATGCTCCATCGCTTTTCTAGAAAAAAGCAAAGTCTCTTAAAAATAAAGGTCAATAAAGATCATACAATAGAGATGGAGGGAAGGCTGAATACAAAAGAGCCGAATCCGATGATTGTGATTGGATTTGAAAACAATCGTGATGGCTACAGCAATATCAAGCAGCAAATCGAATCCCTTAAAATTGCTCTAACCTACCTTCTTGATCACTATCATTTTACAGAGTTCAAGGCAGTCGGGCACTCCAATGGAGGATTGGTTTTGACTGGTTTATTGGAAAGTGGCTTTTTAGAGAAAAAGAAGGTAACCGTCAGCAAGTTGACTATTATTGGCAGTCCTTACCAATTCAATCAAGAAATGTTTGACGATTTTCAAAAATGGAAGCATCGCCTGGGAAAAGAAGTAGAAGTCCTTAATTTTGTCGGTAGCTTTGCTGGAAAATCAGATGGCATCGTTCCTCTCTCTAGTGCACAAGCAGCAAAATCTATTTTTGACAATCAAACCTATACAGAAGTGAAATTAAACGGTCGCCAGGCTCATCATTCAGCTTTACCCACTAATCCAGATCTAGTAAAACAATTAAGTCTATTTTTGAATCTATAATTAAATTACATAATTTCGGTTATGTAATTTTTATTTGTCTCTTGTAATCCTTAGGTAAATATGGTACATTTTTGGTAGCGATTACACATACCTAAGGAGGATTTTATGAAAGATCCTAAATTACTAGAGACAATGAAAGCATACAAGGGACGGGATGATGTTCCTGATGATTTTGATAATTTTTGGAATCAAACCCTAGCAAAGATGACTGAACTGCCTGAATACAAGCTTGAAGAACGAGATTTCAGCATTCCAAATGTGATTTGTTATGAATTAACCTTTAAAGGAACCAGAAATGGCCTTGTCTATTCAAGAATGATTCTTCCAAAAACGGATCAAAAGATTCCAGTAATTTTCCATTTTCATGGCTATATGGGACGTTGTTGGGATTGGGCTGATATGTTGGCTTATACAGTAGCCGGCTATGGTGTTGTGTCTATGGACGTGAGAGGGCAGTCAGGCTATTCAACCGACGGAGATCGCTCACCACTTGGAAATACGGTAAAAGGACAGATTATACGCGGAGCCGTGGAAGGTCCGGATCAGCTCTTTTATAAGGATGTCTACTTAGATCTTTACCGGTTAATTGAAATTGTAGCCAGCCTTCCTCAAGTTGACGACAGCAAACTTGCCAGCTACGGAGCATCTCAAGGCGGTGCCCTGGCTCTTGTGGCTGCTGGATTGAATCCTCGTATACAACGAACGGTAGCCATTTACCCATTCTTATCAGATTTCAGACGGGTATTAGAGATTGGAAATACTAGCGAGGCCTATGACGAGCTTTTCCGTTATTTCAAGTTCCATGATCCATTTCATGAAACGGAAGATCGTTTGATGCAGACTTTAGCCTATATTGATGTGAAAAATTTTGCTCATCGGATCAAAGGACAGGTTCACATGATTACCGGGCTAGATGATGATGTCTGTTATCCTGAAACGCAGTTTGCCATTTATAATCGATTAGAATGTCCAAAAGAGCATTTAATTATGCCAGAATATGCTCATGAAGCCATGAACGTTCAAGTCAATGATCGAGTCTATAATTGGCTCTGTGGTAGCAAGATTCCATTTCGATATGTAGAAAAATAAGTTAGAGAAGAAAATAATCAGTAGATCCATGAGGTTTGCTGATTTTATTGTGGTTAAAAGGGATCTAGTATAGATAGGGATACAAAACAGTCCTATATAAACTAAAAGTTTATGTACAATTGACTTAACAAGAGCTAAACCATTGATACAACTGAATTAGAAGCATAAAGTACATTCTTTAAGGAGTGTACTTTATTTTTGTTTTGTACATTATTCTGGAGTGGTATTTTGTATGTTTTCTAGTACATAATATCCTCTAATCTGAGAAATTAATTTGTACATTATTTTCAATGATAATCAATGTATAATAAAAAATTTAAAGTTCAAATTCTGAAATTACCTTCATATATAAATAATTGAATATAAATTGCTGTAGGCCTATAATAAAGATAGGGATAATAGGAATTCTTCCTAGAAAGGAGTATACTGTATCCTAAGGGTCAGTATTATTAATAAATCATGAAAAAAATAATTATTTTTATCTTTATGGTTTTGCCATAGTAAACAATTTATAATAGAAGGTACGGAAGATATGATACAAGAATATCATAACTATTGGTTTCATATAAAAGGCTCAATTATTGGAGAACTTATTGGACTAATTGTCTGCTTAATTGTTGGCTTAGTTGTATCACTATTATAAAGACAATTTACACTTATTCAACCATTAGTTGATATAAAAAATATCCCACTCAACCAATGGTATGTGTACTTTTTAATAATAATAATTTACACTTAAATTGAAGGAGGTAAAAGTTATGGATCAGATTAAAATTGGAAAATTTATAGCTGAAAGTAGGAAAAAGAATAATTTGACTCAAATGCAACTTGCAGAAAAGTTAAATATTACAGATAGGGCTATATCTAAATGGGAAAATGGAAAAGCAATGCCTGATTCATCAATTATGCTAGATTTATGTAATGAACTTAAAATAAGTGTAAATGAATTATTAAGCGGGGAGATGATTGATATGAATAATTATAATGAGATAGCAGAAAAAAATTTGTTAGAAATGGCAAAAAAGGAAGAAATGCAAAATAAAAAACTAATGATGTATGAAAATGTTATTGGTTTTGGCTCAACAATATCTTTTTTAACACTAATTTTTGTTACATCATTTTTAATAGAGAATAATATAGCAAGAATATTGTTGTTTATATTAGCATTCGTTCTTTTAATAATAGGTGTTTCATTTGCATTAAAAATAGAAACAGAAACAGGTTATTATGAATGTCAAAAATGCCATAATAAATATGTGCCAAAATACAGTAAAGTATATTTTGCAATGCACTCTGGAACTACAAGATATATGAAATGTCCAAAATGTAATGAGAAAAGTTGGCAAAGAAAAGTTTTAAGTAAATAAAAAATTACAAGTTATAGAAATAATTATAAGAGCCCATCGGCTCTTATTTTTTTGCTTTAAATCCTGTTCACTCACAAACTTTTTCTTATTGAAACTATTAAAGCTTGTTCACTATTCGAAGAGAAGTTTCTCAGTGTTGTCCTTACTGTAACAACGATAAGCCTCTGAAGGGGTATAATAAATTTGATTATTTGTACCCTGAACTAGCAAAATTGTGGGCACCAAATAATAAAGTCTTTATAGATAGTTTTGTTCCATTATTAACTGAAAAAAGGTTTTATTTATGGCGCTGCAAAGAATGTAACTTTGAATTTCATGAGCGCTTCAGCATTATATTAAATAAGTATTTAAGTTCCGAGACAAAAGATCTTAAAGAAATGTGTCCATTTTGTGCAGAATTAAAAGAAAGAAAAGATAATATCTCATTTGAAGATTTGATGAACGAGTGGGATTATCTTAATAATCTTATTCTAGGAGATCCAGAAAGAATCCCAAATAATACTCAATTAAGATTTTGGTGGATTTGTAAGAATAATCAAGAGCATCGTTATAGAATGGCTATCGTAGATAAGATTGCAAATGTAAAACGATCTATCGAGCCGTGTATGTTTTGTAAAGGGCGCAGACGAAAAAGGGAACATTTTGTTCCTTATAGGAAAATTTAAAAACAGGTTCAAATTTGAACTTGTTTTTTTATCATAGATTTTTATAAAGTACATTATTTTAAAAGATTGTATTTTTAGTGTTCAAGTAGATAATGTACAAAATTTAAGTATGCGAAAGATTTAGTTTTCGCGGGAATAAAGTACATTTTTTGCTCAAAAATTTTTTCCGGTTAACCTATAGAACCCCTATAACATCTTTCCGAAAAACTATAATTTTCTTGAAAAATATATCTGGCTATGCTATACTACTAGTATAGAAAGATTTGGAGAAAAACATGAAACGCGAGATCTTATTAGAACGTATTGATAAACTCAAACAAGTCATGCCCTGGTACGTATTGGAATATTACCAATCGAAACTGGCCGTTCCATACAGTTTTACGACCTTGTACGAATACTTAAAGGAATACGATCGATTTTTCACCTGGGTCTTAGAATCTGGTATATCGGATGCTGACACCATGGCCGAGATTCCTTTAGACGTTCTGGAGCACATGACCAAGAAAGACATGGAATCTTTCATTCTTTACTTACGTGAACGTCCACTGCTCAATGCCAATACGACGAAAAACGGGGTTTCCCAAACAACCATTAACCGCACCCTTTCTGCACTGTCTAGTCTCTATAAGTATTTGACCGAGGAAGTTGAAAATGAGCAAGGGGAACCGTATTTCTACCGCAACGTCATGAAGAAGGTTGCTACCAAGAAAAAGAAAGAAACCTTGGCGGCTCGTGCTGAAAATATCAAACAAAAGCTCTTTTTAGGGGATGAAACAGAGGGATTTTTGAATTATATCGATGAGGAATACCCCAAAACACTCTCAAATCGCGCCTTATCCTCCTTTAATAAGAATAAAGAGCGAGATTTAGCCATTATCGCACTCCTTCTTGCCTCTGGTGTCCGTCTCTCTGAAGCCGTTAACCTAGACCTTCGTGACCTCAATCTTAAGATGATGGTCATTGACGTCACTCGAAAAGGTGGAAAACGAGACTCTGTTAATGTTGCTGCCTTTGCTAAGCCTTATCTAGAACAATATCTCGCTATTCGAGACAAACGTTACAAGACAGAAAAGACTGATACAGCTCTCTTTCTGACCTTGTATCGAGGTGTTCCAAACCGGATTGATGCTTCAAGTGTTGAAAAAATGGTCGCCAAGTATTCAGAAGACTTCAAAGTCCGCGTGACACCCCACAAGCTTCGCCATACATTAGCAACGCGCCTCTATGATGCAACAAAATCACAAGTTTTGGTCAGCCACCAGCTGGGACATGCTAGCACACAGGTAACGGACTTGTATACGCATATCGTTAATGATGAGCAGAAAAATGCCTTGGATAGTTTATAAAATTACATAACGTAAATTATGTAATATATTAGTTTTAAAAAGAGCGTAAGATTTTTTATGGAATCTTACGCTCTTTTATACTTTCTATAAAAACTCGATCCAATAGTTACGGTGTGGCTCAATAATGACTGGTTTTCCCCAGAATGATTTTAGATAGGCCAAGTTTGCAGGGGTGACCGGTCTTTTTTCACTATTGAACTTCTCTGCACTCTCTTCCGTTAGAAAGCATTTAACTGCTTCATATGGTGTACCATCGCTCGCTATTCGATCAATTCCTAAATAAGCAATTTCATCACCGGCCTTCGGAAAATCTGTAAATAGTTTACCAATAAAATAAACCGTCTTATCTTTCATTAATTCATAAGCCTTACTATTTTCCAGTCTGTTATTCGCTGCAGCGTACATAATACAAAAACTATCCACAATATCTTTTAAAGGCATTAATTCTTCTTTGCTGACGATTATTTCCTCAGGAGCAAGACCACCAATGATTAAGTTTTCATAATGAGGTTGCTGGATGATATTATCTAAAGCCATTCCTAATGGTAGTTGGACAGCTTGATAGCCTAATGGTTCGAGCTCTTGCTTTTTCTGGTCAAGGTGTTCTTGTGTGATACTGACATTCAAATCATAAGGACTTGAAGATTGTTGCTTTCTAAAAAAAGCCACTACTATACGATCTAACTGTTCAAATAGACCAAGATTTTCAACTGGAATTTTCATCATCGAATATGGTCCCCTTTTTTGTTCAGATTTCCTCTATATTCTACTCTCATTATTTTTGAATATCAAGAAAAGAGGCCTTGTCATGAACTAACTTTTGATGAAAAATCTTAAAAATTTTTGTGTGACATGATCTGTTTTCTTCATCAGCCCATACCTCATGAATAGCTAACTATAAAAGATAATACAGAAAATCCTACCATTCTTCAACCATGGTCTAGTTTAGCCTTACCACTTCGTCAGCTTTTTCCCAAATCGCTGGATTATGGGTTGCAATAATGATTATACGCTCTTGATTCTTTAACATTAAGAGCAAGTCCATCACCTCTTGTGAGGTTTCTGGATCCAGTGCTGCAGTTAGTTCATCTGCCAAAATTAAAGGTGGATCTTTTAAAATAACTTTAGCTAATGCGACACGTTGCGCCTCTCCCCCGGATAATTCGTAAATCTTTTGATCCAGAGCAAGGTAAGCCAGTCCTACTTTTTTTAGCACTTCTTCTTCTTGCTGCTTCTTCTCCTTTTTTGTTAATTTTTGACCAATCAATCCCAAATCTAAGTTTTTAGCGATCGTCTCGTTTTCAAGTAGGCCAAAGTTTTGAAAAAGATAGCCTAATTCATGTTTAAAGAAGTGATGCTGTTTGATTTGTTTCAGTTCCTTCCCTTGATAGCTTATACTCCCCTTTTCATAAGGCTCCAACTTTGCCAAGATATTAAGCAAGGTTGTTTTACCACACCCACTATTTCCGATCAGAGCATAGACCTTACCTTCTGTAAATTGCAAACTCAAATCTTGAAAGACCGTTCGTTGGCCAAATGATTTGGTTAAATGTTCTACGCTAATCATATTAGGCTCCTTTCAATACAGTGGCTAACAAGTGGTCTTCTTTATGAGACCGGTACAAGAGAATGAACCAAGCATTAGTAATAAATAGCAAGAGAGTGACAAGAGCAATCCACCATTCTTGAGTGAGAATAAATACCAGGAAGCTTCCTAATAGTAAGAGGATGCTTTCTGAGAGCAAAATCATTTGGTGAATGTTTACAAATCCCAGACCTGCAATCTTCTTCAAGAAGATTTGTTTTCTAAACTCTTCAAAATATAGGAAATTCATAGTGTTAAAAAGAAGAACAGAGGTTGCTATACCAAAGACTCCTCCTGCAATCGCCATGAGATTTTCTATTTGTATGGATTGGGCAATTTGCTGGTAAACGTCTACTGCATAGTCGTACTGACTAACACTTTTTTCAAGATCATACTCAGCGACTAGCTTCTTACTATTCTCAAGCCCATTAAAATAAAGGTAGGGATTTAGATCGGTGAAATATGGATTCACATAGCCTCCAAAACTTTCAGGTTGAATAACCACTAAAACAGGATCTGTAAAGAATTGCTTGTAGCTGATTGGTGTGTTGTTGTAGATAAAGCGTTTTTGATGATTCGGAATATACGTTACCTGCGCCTTCATTGATAAGGTGATATTTCCTTGATCATCTCGAGGAGATAGATAATCTTCATATCGTTTGATCATCCCCTCTTCTTGACCTTTTAATTTTTCTGGAAATAAGAGACCAAATTCTCCTGCTTGTAAGTGATTTAAGTGATCTTTTACTTCATGAGAAACTGGTACACCTTGGATTTCGAGGTAATTTGGAGTTACATAGAGAGTTCGTGCAAGTGGATCGTAATCTGTGATTGAAAACTCTTTACCTGTACTAGGATCCGTCATAACTCCTTTTGAACTAAAAAATACGAGATGATGATAAGCTAAAAGACCACCATTTTCAATACCAGACTCGATGAGCTTAGACCATTTTGCTCTGTTCTCAATTTGCGTCTCTTTGTTTGTTTTCTGTGAAAAATCCTCCCGATTTTCACCAATTTGGACCCAATTCGACTGTTTTGACCAAGCCTCACTTCCCTCTTGGTAAGTTTGCCAGACCGATCCATAAATACTGATTCGATGAACCGCAAGGCCAATTAGTGCAACAGCGAGAAATTGACAAATAAAGAGGAAAACCAAAATGCGCTTTAATGGAACCTTTCCTTTTAAAAGGGTGACTAAATGAATCGTTTGAATACTATATGCAAAAATGAAGGATAAGATAGCAGATAAAATAAGTAACATCCCATTGTAAATGATACTACTTGAAATGATGACGGAATAGGTAAAAGGTGTTAATTGGAAAGAATAAATCAAAACCGCACCCATTATACTTGCGCCAATACATCCAAAAAGCAACTCTATACTATCATCTTTTAAGGAATGTCCAAAAAGTTGCAAGCGTCTCATTCCTGAAATATATCGAATCCCAGCACTTCTCATTTCTTGTGTTTTTTGAATAATCGTCAAAGCGCTAAAACTAATGATAAAAATGACTAAGGCAAGTGATTGTGAACCTGAGCCAAAAAAGGCAATAAAGGTCAGCAGAAGATTCGGTTTCTCAATAAAAGTTTGTGAGAAACCAAGAGTATGAAGAGTTTGATCCAGCTTTTCAGTTTCCAATTCACCTGTTAATACATAATAATTCGTTAGCAGGCTTTCTTTGGCAGCCAGTTCTTTCTTCTCTCTTTTAATCCCAAGAGGAAGTTTTCCCTCTCCGTAGATTTCATAGGTGAAAACAACCTGCCCCTTAGAGTCTGTTCTTTGTATCTGACGGGCAATTATACTATGATTTTCCCTTGCCAAGCGGTCTAAACTGGAAGATAACTCTTCATATGTGACGCTCTTATCTTGTCTTACCACACCTACTACCGGAAGACTGCGGTGGATAAGCGTATTTGGAGAAATAAAGGCAATCCAAATCAAAAAGCACGTGATGAAAAGGTTTGAAAAAATAATAAAGACACGTTTCATATCATCACACTTTCTAAAGCATCAAAGGTAAATATTATTCAGCTAGTCAATCAATTTCCTTGTTTAGTGATTGCTGAGTATTTAAAATTTTATTTATACTTTTGTAAACGAATACATTTCTCCACCTTTACTATACTACAAAATCCTTAGTAAAACAATAATTTCTATGTGAAACTAGTTTCAAAAAAGAGATCCGCTACTGCGAATCTCTTACGACTTTATTCCACCACTGCTTCAGCAATTTCCTCTGCAGTGATACCTGCAAAATAACGGCCTAGATTAATGGTTTGAAGGGCTTTGAGGACGTCTTCACGTTCGTATTTAACGCCACGAAGAACATCTTCTACTGCTGCAACATCTTCGATACCAAAGAAGTCACCGTAAATCTTGATATCTTGGATCTTTGATTCAATGACATTGGCAAAGATTTCAACCTTACCGCTAGGGAATTTAGTGCCACGACGGACATTGTATTCAGGGGACTTCCCATAGTTCCAATCCCAGGTACCGAACTTGGTTTCCTTGATACGGTTGATTTCAGCCAATTCTTTATCTGAGAAGACATATTCTGTCATCTCAGGGTATTCTTTCTTCATGTAGTCCAAAAGCAGGTCACGGAACTCTTCAACCGTGATCTTTTCTGGTAACTCATCGATAATATTGGTCACACGTGCACGAACCGATTTAACCCCTTTAGACTCAAACTTGTCTTTAGACACCTTGAGAGCATTAGCAAGGACTGACAAATCAACGTCAAAGAGAAGACAACCATGGTGCATGATGCGTCCGTTGATGTAAGCTTGGGCATTTCCACAGAATTTCTTACCATCAATTTCCAAATCGTTACGACCCGTGAATTCAGCCTTAACCCCAAGTTGAGCTAAGGTGTTGATCACAGGAGTTGAGAAGCTCTTGAAGTCAAAGGCCTTGTTTTCATCTTCTTTTGAAATGATGGTGTAGTTGAGGTTGTTCAAATCGTGATAAACAGCCCCACCACCACTGATCCGGCGAACCACTTCAATCCCATGCTCCCGAACATAGTCACGGTTGATTTCTTCGATGGTATTTTGGTGACGACCAACGATAATCGAAGGTTTGTTAATCCAAAGAAGGAAGATTTGATCCTCATCTAAAAGGTGTTTGAAGGCATATTCTTCCAAAGCGATATTAAAAGCAGTATCATTTGAATAATTAATAATGTATTTCATAGTAATTCCAAAAATTCGTTTTATAAATCCTACTCATAGTAAGATAAGCATTAGACAGAAATAGTTGAATTTCACTTGAATTTTCTGAAGTAGTAAAAAGAAATGTAACGATAACTCGTTACATTTCTCGGAAAAATTGAGACAAGTGGCTCAATTTTTAGGCATGGAACTCTAAGAGAGGTCGCTGCCGTCCGTACTACGTTTAGAAAATTTAGTAGAAAGAATAATATTATTTCTTCTTAGGTGAGTGAACTGCCAAGCCGCACAATCATGGGATGCTGCTAGTGGAACCTACTTGCCTCCGAGTAGTAGTAAAAAGAAATGTAACGATAACTCGTTACATTTCTCGGAAAAATTGAGACAAGTGGCTCAATTTTTAGGCATGGAACTCTAAGAGAGGTCGCTGCCGTCCGTACTACGTTTAGAAAATTTAGTAGAAAGAATAATATTATTTCTTCTTAGGTGAGTGAACTGCCAAGCCGCACAATCATGGGATGCTGCTAGTGGAACCTACTTGCCTCCGAGTAGTAGTAAAAAGAAATGTAACGATAACTCGTTACATTTCTCGGAAAAATTGAGACAAGT
>JAQCUL010000041.1:0-16062 GCA_027685415.1 Streptococcaceae bacterium AF13-5-6.0 | reverse complement strand
GTTGGTAGCGTTGCTCCAGAAGCTCTTCGAGAGGTAAAGCTTGTAAAACCTTTAACTCTTCCTGTAATTCCTTCTTCACTTGAGCCAGTAGTTCTCCATTTGAAAATCCATGCTCGGGAATCACCTTATCGACAATTTCCATATTTAACAATTCGTGAGAAGTAATCTTCATCAACTCTGCTGCTTCCATGGCACGACTTCCATCTTTCCAAAGAATAGAGGCAAAACCTTCTGGACTCAAGACCGCATAGATGGAGTTCTCAAGCATCCAGACCTTATCTGCCACAGCAAGAGCCAAGGCACCACCAGAGCCACCTTCTCCGATGATAATCGCAATAATCGGAACTTTTAAATCACTCATTTCCATGAGGTTACGGGCAATGGCTTCACCTTGTCCTCGTTCTTCAGCACCAACACCAGGATAAGCACCCGCTGTATTGATAAAGGTCACAACTGGACGACCAAATTTCTCCGCTTGCTTCATGAGGCGCAAAGCTTTTCGATAGCCTTCTGGATGTGGTTGCCCAAAATTACGTTTTAGGTTATCCTGTAGATTTTTCCCTTTTTGGATCCCGACGACTGTAACTGTTTGATCACCTAAGCGTCCAATCCCACCAATCACTGCACCATCATCACGGAAGTTTCGATCTCCATGTAATTCGATAAAATCATCAAAGATTCCTTGAGCAAAATCAAGCGCAGTCAATCTTCCTTGGTCACGTGCCTCTTTAATAATCTGTGTTATTTTACTCATGTTTACCTCCATGAAGGGCCAATAATTGTCCAACTGTTGCTCGGATTTGGCTTCTCTCCACGATCAAGTCTACAAATCCATGTTCTTGTAGAAATTCTGCTTTTTGGAAATCATCTGGCAATTTTTCACGCACAGTTGATTCGATCACGCGTCGACCGGCAAACCCGACCAAGGCTTGACTCTCTGCCATGATAATATCACCTTCCATAGCAAATGAGGCTGTCACCCCACCAGTTGTCGGATCTGTCAATACCGTCAAATAGAATAATTTTTCTTTGGAATGGCGTTGAACAGCTGCAGAAATTTTTGCCATTTGCATCAAACTCACGATTCCTTCTTGCATCCGAGCGCCACCGGAAGCGGTAAAGAGAACAACTGGCAATTTTTCTTTTGTCGCAAATTCAAATAAACGAGTAATTTTTTCGCCTACCACAGAACCCATTGAAGCCATGATAAAGTTGGAATCCATGATCCCAAGCGCAACTTTTTGCCCTTTAATCAAAGCAGTTCCAGTCAGGACAGCTTCATCCAGTCCTGTCATTTCCCGCACTGCTGCTAATTTCTTCTTATAATTGGGGAAATTCAAAGGGTCAGTCGTTTCGATTCCTGTAAACATTTCTTCAAAGCTAGCTGGATCCACTGTCAGCGCCAAGCGTTCTTTAGCAGAAATACGGAAGGTATAGCCACAATTCGGGCATACTCGTTCACTACCTAAATCCTTTTGGTAAATGGTATGTTTACAACCTGGGCATTGTGAAAATAGTTCATCAGGAACTTCAGGTTTTGGCTGAGGCTCCTTCCAGGCTGACCTATTCGGATTGATCCGAATATATTTATCTTTTTTAGAAAATAATGCCATTACTTACTCCTTATAATATGCTACAGTATCTGCAGCATTACTATAAAAGCCTGAAACTGTGAAGATGATGTTCATACTTCCCTCACAAGTCCAGGCTTTTTCATCATTCCTTATTATAATTTGGAAGGAATTGTTCCATCAAAAATGCAGTGTCATAATCACCAGCGATCACATGTGAATCTGAAATCAAATCCAACTGGAAACTGCTATTGGTTGTGACACCATCGATTTCCAACTCATAAAGAGCACGCTGCATTTTCATCAGTGCATCAAAGCGATTTTCACCATGGACAATGATCTTGGCAATCATACTATCATAGTATGGCGGAATCGTATAACCAGGATACACAGCAGAATCCACACGCAAGCCAACCCCGCCACTTGGAAGATAAAGATTAGTGATCTTACCTGGGCTTGGTGCAAAGTTGAAGGAAGGATTTTCCGCATTGATCCGGCATTCAATCGCATGGCCTTTAATGACAATATCCTCTTGAGTAACGGATAATTCTTGGCCAGCTGCGATTTTAATCTGTTCCTTAACGATATCAACTCCTGTTACAAATTCTGTGACAGGATGCTCCACTTGCACACGGGTATTCATTTCCATAAAGTAGAACTCACCCTTGCCTTCATCATACAAGAATTCAATCGTTCCAGCATTCTCATACCCAACTGATTCAGCAGCCCGAACAGCAGCAGAACCAATTTGATTACGAAGAGTTTTTCCGATAGCAATTGAAGGGGATTCTTCTAGAACTTTTTGATTGTTCCGTTGAAGAGAGCAATCGCGTTCACCTAAGTGAATGACATGTCCATGCTGATCCGCTAAAATCTGTACTTCAATGTGGCGTGCCGGATAAATCACCCGTTCCATATACATGGCGCCATTCCCAAAAGCAGCTTGAGCTTCTGAGGAAGCAGATTCAAAAGCAGCAACCAGATCTTCTGGTTTTTCAACCTTCCGAATTCCCTTACCACCGCCTCCTGCAGATGCTTTCAACATCACAGGGTAACCAATACGTTCTGCAATCTCGAGGGCTTCTTCAGCAGTATACACTTCACCATCTGATCCAGGAATAACAGGCACTCCTGCTTTGATCATCTGTTTACGAGCATTAATCTTATCCCCCATCAAATCCATGACTTTAGCAGAAGGACCAATAAATTTAATGCCCACTTCCTCACACATGGTTGCAAATTTTGAGTTTTCACTTAAAAATCCAAAACCAGGGTGGATAGCTTCTGCACCTGTTAAAACAGCCGCAGACAAGACAGCACTCATATTCAAATAAGATTCTGTTGATTTAGCAGGTCCAATACAGACTGCCTCATCCGCTAGTAAGGTATGCAAGGCTTCTTTATCAGCAGTAGAATACACCGCAACCGTCTCGATGCCAAGTTCACGAGCCGCACGAATAATGCGCACTGCAATCTCACCACGATTGGCGATTAAGATCTTACGAAACATAGATAGGCCTTTCTTAATTTCCAATTGCAAAAGTAAGTGTTCCTGAAGCTGCAAGCTTACCGTCTACCTCTGCTTTCGCTTCAACAACAGCAATGGTTCCACGACGTTTGACAAAAGTAGCTGTCATCACCAGTTGATCTCCTGGAACGACTTGTTTTTTAAACTTCACCTTGTCCATCCCTGCATAAAAGACTAATTTCCCTTTATTTTCAGGTTTTGACAACTCTAGTACACCTGCTGTTTGTGCCAAAGCTTCCATGATGAGAACACCTGGCATAACAGGATATTGTGGAAAATGTCCATTAAAAAATGGTTCATTAATTGTCACGTTTTTAATGGCAACAATCGTATCTTCGCTTGTTTCTAAAACGCGATCCACCAAAAGCATTGGGTAACGATGCGGCAAAGCCTCACGAATAGCATTAATATCAATTGTCATTTGATTCGAACCAATCCTTTTCCAAATTCAACCATTTCTTCATTCGTTACTAAAATTTCAGTGACTACCCCATCTTTTGGTGCTGGGACTTCATTCATCACTTTCATGGCTTCGATAATCAAGAGTGTTTGACCCTTAGTGACCTTATCTCCTACAGATACAAAGGCTGGTTTATCCGGACCTGGCGACAAGTAAGCTACCCCAACCAATGGACTTTCAACCACATCACCTTCTGCAGCCTGAGCTGGAGCAGCAACTGGTTCAGCCACTACAGCTGGAGTTGCTGGTGCTTCAACAACAGGGGCTACTACAGGAGTTTGAGGAGCTGCTACCACTTCAAGTGCAGGAGCAACCGGTGTAGCCGCAACTGAACTCGTTTGGTTTTTACTCAAATTCAATTCTTCGCCATTATTTTTATATGAGAATTCACGCAAAGTTGACGCATCAAATTGAGCCAACAAATCTTTGATTTCAGAAATATTCATGAATTAACCCTCCCAACGTTTAAAGGCCAGAACAGCATTGTGTCCTCCAAAACCAAAGGTATTTGAGATAGCGTACTGAATATCCGCTTCTTGACCTTCACCATAAACAACGTTTGCTTCGATATAGTCAGACAATTCTTTAGTACCAGCAGTTTTTGGTACAAAGCTATGACGAATCGCTTCGATGGTAGCAATCGCTTCAACCGCACCAGCAGCACCTAACAAGTGTCCTGTAAATGATTTAGTAGATGATACAGGAACTTCTTTACCAAGTACAGAAACAATAGCTCCGCTTTCACCTTTTTCATTAGCAGGTGTAGAGGTACCATGTGCATTGACATAATCGACATCCTCAGGTTTGATACCCGCTTCATTGATCGCCAATTTAATCGCTTTAGCCGCACCTGAACCATCTGGTGTTGGTGTTGTCATATGATAAGCATCACAGTTTGATCCGTAACCAACAATCTCAGCCAAGATGTTAGCACCACGTTTTTGAGCATGTTCCAAGCTTTCAATAACAAGAACCCCTGCACCTTCACCCATCACAAAACCATTACGGTCTTTGTCAAATGGGATAGATGAACGTTCTGGGTCTTCCGTTGTTGAAAGGGCCGTAAGGGCATTGAAACCACCGATACCAATCTTAGTAATCGAAGCTTCAGCACCACCTGCCAAAACAACATCATGCATACCAAATTTAATTTCACGGAAAGCTTCACCAATGGCATCGTTGGCAGAAGCACAAGCTGTTGTCACGGATTTACATACCCCTTGAGCCCCAATCTTAAGTGCGATGTTTCCAGCCCCCATGTTTGAAAGAGCTTTTGGAATAAACATTGGTTGGATTCTCTTCATCCCACGTTCATGCATCCGGATAATTTGATCTTCCAATTCTTGCAAACCACCGATACCAGATGATACAATCACACCAACACGATCGCGGTCTTCTTCTTCCATGTTCAAGCCTGAATTTTCAATAGCTTCCATTGCAGCATATATTGCATACAATGAGTAAGTATCCATACGATTTTGATCTTTTTTCACGAAATATTTATCGAATGGGAAATCTTGAATTTCACCAGCATTAAAGACTGGAATTTCAGAAGCATCAAATTTCGTAATAGGCTTGATTCCAATTTTTCCTTCATGAAGGCTATTCCAGAACTCCTCTGGTGTATTTCCGATTGGTGAGGTTACACCGTAACCTGTAACAACAACACGATTTGTAGACATATATATTCTCCTTTTGTCGGATGGATATTTAAGTAAGTGATTTTCGATCAGTGAGCATTCATTATTGCATAGTCATGCCGCCATCAATGGCAATTGTTTGACCAGTTAAATATTCTTGACCTGCTAAGAAAGCCGCAACTTCTGCCACTTCTTCAGCTTGACCAATTCGTTTCATTGGCACTTGCGCTAGCATGGCATCTTTCATTTTCTCTGGAATAGCATCAGTCATATCTGATTCAATAAAACCAGGTGCAATGGCATTCACACGAACGCCACGAGCCGCAACTTCACGCGCTACTGATTTAGTGAAACCAATCAAACCAGCTTTTGAAGCCGCATAGTTCGCTTGACCGATATTCCCCATTAGACCAACAACAGAGGACATGTTGATAATGGCCCCTTGACGAGCTTTAGACATCGGTTTTAAGACAGCTTGAGTCATATTAAAGGCACCTGTCAAGTTGATTTTCAAGACCCGTTCAAAATCTTCTTCAGTCATTTTCAACATCAACTTGTCGTTTGTGATCCCAGCGTTATTGACCAAAACATCAACACTTCCAAGCTTTTCAATTGCTTCAGCCACCATACGTTGCGCATCTTCGCCATTAGAAATATCCCCAGAAATACCAACAACAGTCACACCATAGTCAGCAAACTGTGCAAGCAAGTCCTCAGAAATTTCAGAACGTCCATTTAGGACAACATTGGCACCGAGACTCGCAAATTTATGAGCCACAGCCAATCCAATTCCGCGTGTTGAACCTGTTACAAAAACATTTTTATTTTTAAGTTCCATCTTTACCTCGTTTTAAGCATTCAGAAGTGCATCTAGACTAGCCTGATCTTCTACGTTATGAGTTGGAAGAGTTTTATCAATTTTCTTCAAGAATCCTGACAAGACTTTTCCAGGTCCAATTTCGATGACCTCATCTACACCAAATTCTTGAATCGTAGCAATTGAATCATAGAAACGAACCGGTTCTTTTACTTGACGTGCCAAAAGTGCTTTCACATCTTCTGACTTCATGATAGTCGCTTCTGTATTCCCAACTAAAGGAAGATCAAAATCATTAAATGATACTTTTTCTAGTTCAGCCGCCAATTTTTGACTAGCAGATTCCAGCAAGGCTGTGTGGAATGGACCTGACACATTCAAAGGGATCAAGCGTTTGGCACCTGCTTCCTTCAATAGTTCCACAGCATAGTCCACAGCTGCAACCTCACCACCAATCACAATTTGTGCTGGTGTATTGTAGTTAGCTGGTGTCACTACACCCTTTTCAGATGCTTGTTGACAAATCTCTTCGATCAAACTTGGATCTGTATTCATAACAGC
The DNA here is from genome assembly GCA_027685415.1 of Streptococcaceae bacterium AF13-5-6.0. Classification (GTDB taxonomy): domain Bacteria; phylum Bacillota; class Bacilli; order Lactobacillales; family Streptococcaceae; genus Streptococcus. Next base: position 9,485 of record JAQCUL010000041.1, on the reverse strand, counting down.
AACCATTTTCCCACTTCCAGCGGGAGCTGCCGTTTCCATGAATTCACCTCGTTTCGCAACCAAAGCTACTGCATCTTCAAACGAAAGAGCTCCAGCCGCAACCAGGGCAGAATATTCCCCCAAAGAGAGGCCGGCAACAATATCAGGAGTGATACCATTTTCTACTAAGAGACGATAAATGGCTACTGACGTTGTCAAAATAGCTGGTTGAGTATAGCGTGTCTGATTCAGTTTTTCTTCGTTAGAATCAATCAATTCACGCAAATCATAGCCTAGAATACGACTAGCCGTATCAAATGTCTCTTTAACAACGGGATAAGCCGCATACAAATCGCTCGCCATGCCCAATTTCTGAGCCCCTTGACCAGCAAATAAGAACGCACGTTTTGTCACTATCCTAATCCTTTCGACGTTTTTAGACGTTTACATCTGCCCAACGAGCAGCCTCTCTTTGAATCACCTTGGCTGCACCATAATAGATATCTTCTAGAATTTCAGCACAGGTTTCTTCCTTGCTGACAAGACCAGCAATTTGGCCTGCCATTACAGATCCATTGTCAACATCTCCATCAACAACGGCATTGCGAAGGGCACCTGCTCCTAATTCTTCAATTTCTTCTTGAGTCTTCTTACCTGCCAAGAAATCTTTTTCAGCTTGGTTATAGGCAGAAGCCAATTTATTCTTGATCGCACGAACAGGGTGTCCAACAACTGATGCTGAAACTACCGTATCAATATCTTTCGCTTTCAAGATTTTATTCTTAAAGTTTTGGTGAGCATTAGATTCTTTAGCAACCACGAAACGAGTTCCCACCTGAACAGCTTCGGCACCTAACATAAAGACAGCTGCAGCACCAGCACCATCAGCGACACCTCCAGCACCAATTACTGGAATAGAAACAGCTTCAACCACTTGACGAACCAAGGTCATAGTCGTCAATTTACCAATGTGACCTCCAGCTTCCATTCCTTCTGCAATCACTGCATCGGCACCCAATTTTTCCATCCGTTTTGCAAGGGCAACAGATGGAACAACAGGAATGACAGTGATCCCTGCTTCATGGAAACGATCCATGTATTTCCCAGGATTTCCAGCTCCAGTTGTAACAACTTTTACACCTTCTTCAATCACCAGGTCAACAATGTCATCCGCGAATGGGGACAAAAGCATGATATTTACACCAAAAGGCTTATCTGTAATAGACTTCACTTTATCAATGTTAGCCTTTACAACTTCTTTTGGAGCGTTCCCGCCACCAATGATTCCAAGACCACCGGCGTTTGATACTGCTCCAGCCAAGTCACCATCAGCGACCCATGCCATCCCACCTTGGAAGATTGGATATTTAATATTCAATAGTTCAGTAATTCGTGTTTGCATTATACCTACCTCTTTTTTCGCTTAAGTAATAGTTTGAGTTTAAAAGATTGTTTCTTTGAGCCTCAAACTATTACCTAAACAAGAGAGAATATCTTTCGATACTCTCATCTATCATTATTTTGTTTTTTCTTCTACGTAAGCGACAAGGTCACCAACTGTAGACAATCCTTCTTCAGTTTCGATTTGGATGTCAAAAGCATCTTCAATTTCAGAGATAACTTGGAACAAATCCAATGAATCTGCTTCTAAATCTTCGAATGTAGATTCAAGAGTTACTTCTGATGGTTCTTTACCAAGTTCTTCAACGATAATTTCTTGTACTTTTTCAAATACTGCCATGATAGGCCTCCTTAAAAAATAATATATAAATTTTTAAAATGTGTTTCCACATGTTTAACTAGATTGTAACAAGAAGTGTGCCCCATGTCAAACCTCCACCGAATCCTGTCAGAAGAATTTTTTGACTTCCATCCATCTTGATTCGATGATTCTCGACACACTCCGATAATAGAATGGGGATACTAGCAGCACTAGTGTTCCCATATTCCATCATATTTGCTGGGATTTTCTCTCTAGAGACACCCAGTTTTTTTGACATCTTATCTAACATTCGGTCATTCGCCTGGTGTAACAGAAAATAGTCAATCTCTTCTGCTTCCATAGAGGCGTCTGCTATCATTTTTTGAATACTTTTCGTGACATCACGAATGGCAAAATCAAAAACTGCCCGTCCATCCATTGTCAGATATCTTCGATCGGAAACTTCATCTGAATAAGGGGAAGACAGCCCCAAATAGCAAGACTCAAGACTAGCACCTCGGCTACCATCTGTAAAAAGATTCTCAGCCAAAAACGATTTTTGATCGCTTGCTTCAAGCAAGACACCACCAGCTCCATCTCCAAAAAGGACTGAAGTGGAACGGTCTGACCAGTCTAATACTTTTGAAAGCGTCTCACTACCGATCACAATTCCTCGCCGATACATTCCTGAAGAAATGTATTTTTCAGCAGTGGCTAATGCAAATACAAATCCGCTACATGCTGCAGTCAGATCAAATGCAAAAGCTCGAGAAGCTCCAATATTAGCTTGTACTCGGGCTGCAGTTGATGGCATTAAGCTGTCTGGAGTAATCGTAGCAACAACGATGAAATCAATTTCCTCAGTATCTAAGTTTGCTTTTGCTAATAATCTTTGTGCAACAATTGTTGCTAGATCACTTGTCGTCTCATCTTTTGAAATGTGACGCCGAAGGATACCTGTCCGACTACTGATCCATTCATCACTTGTATCCATGATCTCAGCCAAATCATCATTTGATACGACTTGGTCAGGTGCATAATGAGCAACTTGACTAATTTTAGCAAAGACCATTATTTAATTTCCTCCAAGAAACGATACAGATTTTGCAATCCTTTTTGCATCACTTTCTTCTCTTCGGGACTCATATCTCCAATAATCTGGTTGACCATCCGTTTATGGAATTGCTGATGAAGACGATAAAGTAGACGACCGTTCTTCGTTAAACTCAAGTGTACAACCCGGCGATCAACTTCCGATCTTCTTCTTTCGATATACCCTTTGCGCTCAAGATTATTCAAACTTGTCGTGACAGTCCCCAAAGTCACCATCAACTCCCGTGAAATATCACTCGGGGTTGCATTCGGTGTCGAACCAATCACATCGATCGTATGCATTTCTTTAATAGAAACATCTTTGAATCGACTTGCTCTTAGACTCGACTCCTCAATAACCAAAACATTATTAAAGATGGATGTTAAATAGTCGTTAACTAATTGGTAATTCAAAACTCCACCTCCTAATTTTACTTTGATAGTCAAATTTTATCAAAAATGAAAATAATTTGCAAGCATTTTTTCACAAAACATAGAAAAATTACAAATTTATTTTCCTTTAAATTGTGGCCGACGTTTCTCAGAGTAGGCAATAACCCCTTCCTTGAAATCTTCTGTAAATGCTAGTTTCTTTTGCAAATCCAATTCAAGACCCGCATATTGGTCCCATTCTTTCAAGAATGCTTCCCAAACCATTTCTTTCATGGCAGCATAAGAATTTGAAGATCCTCTTCTTAATTTTTTAAGCAATTGCTCAACCGTTTTATCGAGTTTTTCAGATTCACAAACACGATAAGCTAGACCATAATCAAATGCCTTTTCAGCAGTCAAGGCTTCACCCGTCATTACTAAATGAGTAGCTCGTGACATGCCAATGGCTTTTCCTAACAAGAATAACCCACCCGCATCTGGTGCTAAACCAACCCCAACAAAGGCTTGGATAAATTTAGTACGATCACTAATAATACAAAAATCAACAGCTACTGCAATGTTGGCTGCTGCTCCTGCGACCGCTCCATCTGCCACCATAATAACTGGCTTTGGTAATTGCTTAATTTTCTTTGAAATTGTATTAACTAATTCGGCAATTAAAACAAGAGACTCGATGTCATCCGCATCGACTGCGCGTTTCATTTCGCTCAAATCTCCACCAACTGAAAAGATTTTCCCTTCTGCTGATAGAATAATGAATTTTACTTCCTCATTTTTTTCTGCATCTTCCAAGGCAGCTAAAATTTCCTGACACATTGGAATGTTAAAACCATTGGATACTTCAGGACGATTTAAAGAGATTGTCGCGAGGTCATTTTCGACAGAATACAAAATTGTTTCAAACATCACAGACTCCTTTTGTTTAAATATAAAATATTTTGATATTAAAACTTTTGAATTATAACATATCATACCACAAAAAAGTAAAATAGTAAAATATATCTATAAGATGTAACAAAATTGTAAAATTTGAATAATTACAATTTCTCTCTTCTACAGAATCAATTATTTTATGCCCTATCTGTAAATACATTGTATCAATAACTGAACTTTGGTATAATGTATTAATGAAACTATTAAGGAGAAAATATGAAAGTAACTAAATTCGGTGGAAGTTCTCTAGCATCAGCTTCTCAATTAAAAAAAGTACTTAATATCATTAAAGATGATCCAGAAAGAAGATTTGTAGTTGTATCAGCTCCAGGCAAACGCAACGCTGAAGATACAAAAGTAACAGATGCACTGATCCGCTATTATAAAGAATTTACTTCAGATAAGGATGTCACACAAACACAACAGTGGATTATTGAACGTTATCGTGCCATTACAGAAGAATTGGGTCTCAAAGATTCCATTATTCAAGAAATTGCTGAAGATATCTATGATTTAACAAATTTACCTAAAAAAGGGAATCCATTCACATACGATGCATTCCTAGCAGCAGGCGAAAATAACAATGCTAAACTCATTGCTGCTTATTTCAATCAAAATGGATTAGAAGCAAGATACATCCATCCAAAAGAGGCAGGAATTACAGTCACTGCAGAACCTTCCAACGCTCGTATATTACCATCTAGTTACGATAAAATTGAAGAACTAAAAGACTCAAGTGAAGTGATTGTCATTCCAGGTTTCTTTGGTGTTACTCAAGATGGTGACATTTGTACATTTTCTCGTGGTGGATCTGACATTACAGGATCGATCATTGCAGCAGGTGTAAAAGCAGACTTATACGAAAACTTTACAGACGTAAATGGTATCTTTGCAGCACATCCAGGTATTATTAAACACCCACATTCTATTCCTGAATTAACCTACAAAGAAATGCGTGAATTGGCCTACGCTGGTTTTTCAGTATTGCATGATGAAGCACTCGTTCCAGCATACAGAGGTAAAATTCCATTAGTCATTAAAAATACTAATAATCCAGACCACCCTGGAACCCGCATTGTTTTGGAACATTCAAATGATCATGTGACTGTTGTAGGGATTGCAGGTGATTCAGGATTCGTTAGTATTAACACTACAAAATACCTTATGAACCGCGAAGTCGGTTTTGGTCGAAAAGTCCTTCAAATTTTAGAAGATCTCAATATCAGTTGGGAACATATGCCAACAGGAATCGATGACTTGTCCATCATTTTGCGTTCACGTGAACTGACTCCAATCAAAGAACAAGAAATTTTAAAACAATTAACGCAAAAGCTCGAAGTTGACACAGCCGAAATTGAACATGATCTTTCCATCATTATGATTGTTGGTGAGAAAATGAAGAGTCAGGTAGGGGTTACTGCCACTGCAGCCAAAGCACTATCAGAAAATGAAGTGAATATTCAAATGATCTCTCAAGGTTCTAGTGAAGTTTCCATTATGTTCGTTGTAAGTAAAGATCAAGAAGAAAAAGCAATTAAAGCCTTATATCAAGCATTTTTCCCAAATAACTAAATAGAGAAAAGCTCCGTTAACTAAACGGAGCTTTAATTAACATTAAAATGAAAAGTAAAAAAAGAGATCAATTACTTGATCTCTTTTTTTCTATACTCCGCCAGTAGGACTCGAACCTACGACATCATGATTAACAGTCATGCGCTACTACCAACTGAGCTATGGCGGAATCAAGCTAAGCGACTACCTTATCTCACAGGGGGCAACCCCCAACTACTTCCGGCGTTCTAGGGCTTAACTGCTGTGTTCGGCATGGGTACAGGTGTATCTCCTAGGCTATCGTCACTTAACTCTGAATGATTAAACATTCAAAATTGAACATCTATATTCTAACAAGTTAACCTTTCGTTGTCAATATCTTCTGACTCTTTGGATAAGTCCTCGAGCTATTAGTATTAGTCCGCTCCATTGCTCACACAACTTCCACTCCTAACCTATCTACCTGATCTTCTCTCAGGGCTCTTACTGATATAAAATCATGGGAAATCTCATCTTGAGGTGGGTTTCACACTTAGATGCTTTCAGCGTTTATCCCTTCCCTACATAGCTACCCAGCGATGCCTCTGGCGAGACAACTGGTACACCAGCGGTAAGTCCACTCTGGTCCTCTCGTACTAGGAGCAGATCCTCTCAAATTTCCTACGCCCGCGACGGATAGGGACCGAACTGTCTCACGACGTTCTGAACCCAGCTCGCGTGCCGCTTTAATGGGCGAACAGCCCAACCCTTGGGACCGACTACAGCCCCAGGATGCGACGAGCCGACATCGAGGTGCCAAACCTCCCCGTCGATGTGAACTCTTGGGGGAGATAAGCCTGTTATCCCCAGGGTAGCTTTTATCCGTTGAGCGATGGCCCTTCCATACGGAACCACCGGATCACTAAGCCCGACTTTCGTCCCTGCTCGAGTTGTAGCTCTCGCAGTCAAGCTCCCTTATACCTTTACACTCTGCGAATGATTTCCAACCATTCTGAGGGAACCTTTGGGCGCCTCCGTTACCTTTTAGGAGGCGACCGCCCCAGTCAAACTGCCCGTCAGACACTGTCTCCGATAGGGATCACCTATCCGGGTTAGAGTGGCCATAACACAAGGGTAGTATCCCAACAACGCCTCCATCGAAACTGGCGTCCCGATCTCTATGGCTCCTACCTATCCTGTACATGTGGCACAGACACTCAATATCAAACTGCAGTAAAGCTCCATGGGGTCTTTCCGTCCTGTCGCGGGTAACCTGCATCTTCACAGGTACTAAAATTTCACCGAGTCTCTCGTTGAGACAGTGCCCAAATCATTACGCCTTTCGTGCGGGTCGGAACTTACCCGACAAGGAATTTCGCTACCTTAGGACCGTTATAGTTACGGCCGCCGTTTACTGGGGCTTCAATTCATACCTTCGCTTACGCTAAGCACTCCTCTTAACCTTCCAGCACCGGGCAGGCGTCACCCCCTATACATCATCTTACGATTTAGCAGAGAGCTGTGTTTTTGATAAACAGTTGCTTGGGCCTATTCACTGCGGCTGACTGAAAGCCAGCACCCCTTCTCCCGAAGGTACGGGGTCATTTTGCCGAGTTCCTTAACGAGAGTTCTCTCGCTCGCCTGAGGCTACTCGCCTCGACTACCTGTGTCGGTTTGCGGGACGGGTAGAGTATGATTAACGCTAGAAGCTTTTCTTGGCAGTGTGACGTCACTAACTTCCCTACTAAACTTCGCTCCCCATCACAGCTCAATGTTATAGAATTAAGCATTTAACTTAATTCACACCTCACTGCTTAGACGTGCACTTCCAGTCGCACGCTTTAGTTAGCCTACTGCGTCCCTCCTTCACTACATACTCTAGTACAGGAATATCAACCTGTTGTCCATCGGATACACCTTTCGGTCTCTCCTTAGGTCCCGACTAACCCAGGGCGGACGAGCCTTCCCCTGGAAACCTTAGTCTTACGGTGGACAGGATTCTCACCTGTCTTTCGCTACTCATACCGGCATTCTCACTTCTATGCGTTCCAGCGCTCCTCACGGTACACCTTCTCCACACATAGAACGCTCTCCTACCATACCTATAAAGGTATCCACAGCTTCGGTAAATTGTTTTAGCCCCGGTACATTTTCGGCGCAGGGTCACTCGACTAGTGAGCTATTACGCACTCTTTGAATGAATAGCTGCTTCTAAGCTAACATCCTAGTTGTCTGTGCAACCCCACATCCTTTTCCACTTAACAATTATTTTGGGACCTTAGCTGGTGGTCTGGGCTGTTTCCCTTTCGACTACGGATCTTAGCACTCGCAGTCTGACTGCCGACCATAATTCATTGGCATTCGGAGTTTATCTGAGATTGGTAATCCGGGATGGACCCCTCACCCAAACAGTGCTCTACCTCCAAGAATCTTAATGTCGACGCTAGCCCTAAAGCTATTTCGGAGAGAACCAGCTATCTCCAAGTTCGTTTGGAATTTCTCCGCTACCCACAAGTCATCCAAGCACTTTTCAACGTGCCCTGGTTCGGTCCTCCAGTGAGTTTTACCTCACCTTCAACCTGCTCATGGGTAGGTCACATGGTTTCGGGTCTACGACATAATACTAACTCGCCCTATTCAGACTCGGTTTCCCTACGGCTCCGTCTCTTCAACTTAACCTCGCATCATATCGTAACTCGCCGGTTCATTCTACAAAAGGCACGCTCTCACCCATTAACGGGCTCGAACTTGTTGTAGGCACACGGTTTCAGGTTCTATTTCACTCCCCTCCCGGGGTGCTTTTCACCTTTCCCTCACGGTACTGGTTCACTATCGGTCACTAGAGAGTATTTAGGGTTGGGAGATGGTCCTCCCAGATTCCGACGGGATTTCTCGTGTCCCGCCGTACTCAGGATACTGCTAGGTATAAAGACTATTTCGATTACGAGGCTCTTACTCTCTTTGGCTGACCTTCCCATGTCATTCTTCTATAATCTTTAAGTCCACATTGCAGTCCTACAACCCCGAAGAGTAAACTCTTCGGTTTGCCCTCCTGCCGTTTCGCTCGCCGCTACTCAGGCAATCGCTTTTGCTTTCTCTTCCTGCAGCTACTTAGATGTTTCAGTTCACTGCGTCTTCCTCTACCTATCCTTAACAGATAGGAGTACTAGCCATCAGCTAGTGGGTTCCCCCATTCGGACATCTCTGGATCGTCGCTTACTTACAGCTCCCCAAAGCATTTCGTCGTTTGTCACGTCCTTCTTCGGCTTCTAGTGCCAAGGCATCCACCGTGCGCCCTTATTAACTTAACCTTATTTTTGGTCTTGCGACCTAAACTCTTTAAATATTTACAGCGTTTCGGTTTATTTTCTTGTTACTATTTGATATAGATATTCAATTTTCAATGTTCAATCTTAACACCCTTACAGTGTTAATGGAGCCTAGCGGGATCGAACCGCTGACCTCCTGCGTGCAAAGCAGGCGCTCTCCCAGCTGAGCTAAGGCCCCACAAGACCTCTCAAAACTAAACAAGACCAACGTACAGGTTTCCATTTCCTTAGAAAGGAGGTGATCCAGCCGCACCTTCCGATACGGCTACCTTGTTACGACTTCACCCCAATCATCTATCCCACCTTAGGCGGCTGGCTCCTTACGGTTACCTCACCGACTTCGGGTGTTACAAACTCTCGTGGTGTGACGGGCGGTGTGTACAAGGCCCGGGAACGTATTCACCGCGGCGTGCTGATCCGCGATTACTAGCGATTCCGACTTCATGTAGGCGAGTTGCAGCCTACAATCCGAACTGAGACTGGCTTTAAGAGATTAGCTTGCCGTCACCGACTCGCGACTCGTTGTA
>JAQCUL010000040.1:0-17245 GCA_027685415.1 Streptococcaceae bacterium AF13-5-6.0 | reverse complement strand
GCCGTCTTTTTAAATAGTTGTGCCAGGATTATGCTTTCACTCGCCGCCAACTGACAACGGTTGACGTTTTCTGCCATATCCCGCAGAATATCGTTTTGCCGCTTGCGCATTTCGAAGTAGTGAATATGGTAGTTGGTTTGGTGAAAGAGGTGGTTGGAATGGTCCAGATAAACTAGGTTCAAGGCATCCTGTAGGATGCTGTCCAACTCCTTGATCAAGCGAGCATCATTGCGACCATCCCCTTTACTAAGTAATTCCGCAAAACGACCAAGGATCTTTTTCAGTTGGTCTTCAACAACATCATGGTAGTGATCGATCGCTCCCTGATTAGAAGGCATATAGAGATTGGCCAGCAAGGCAAAGCTGGTCCCAATTAAAAAGAGGGCAAGTTCATTGAGCAAGAGTCCCCAGGAAGTAGACTGCTCAATTAAGAGATGGGTGACCAGCACCGTACTAGGCGTGATGCCGATCTGCCAACCCAATAGAAAGGCGCAAGGAACATAGAGAGCGATAAAGACTCCCAGTGCCCAAAGGTTGAATCCAAAAAAGGAAAAGGCGAGACTTCCGATAGCAAGGGCCAGCAAGGTCGACATAAAGCGCTGGTAGGCCTGCTTGATGGTACTGCGACGTGTATCAGAGATACTCAAGATGGCAATGACGCCAGCTGAGATGGCATAGGTCAAGCCCAGAGCATAAGCAAGGGCCGCTGCTAAACAGGTGGCCAAGGTGAGCTTGATGGTTCGTTGAAAAAGAGGCATGGCTTCCTTTCTAGTTTGGTTCGTTCATTAAGATAGATTTCATTTCATTATATCATGAATTGGCCTCTTCCTCCTTTCTTGTGGTATACTAGTTCTATGGAAAATAACGATATCGTATACGGTGTCCACGCAGTCACCGAGGCTTTACAAGCCAATACAGGCAATAAATTATATATTCAAGAAGACCTCCGAGGAAAAAATGTCGACAAGATCAAGGCCTTAGCAGCTGAGAAAAAAGTGTCGATTTCTTGGACGCCAAAGAAAACCCTGCAGGAAATGACGGAAGGAGCTGTTCACCAAGGTTTCGTTCTTCGAGTGGCAGCCTTTGCTTACACAGACTTGGCAGCGATTCTGAAACAGACAGCCCAAGAAGAGAACCCTCTTTTGTTGATTCTCGATGGTTTAACAGATCCGCACAATCTTGGATCTATATTACGGACAGCTGATGCAACCAATGTCTCAGGAGTCATCATTCCTAAGCATCGGGCAGTAGGGGTAACCCCAGTGGTGTCAAAAACTTCTACTGGAGCAGTGGAACACATTCCCATTGCGCGTGTGACCAATCTCAGCCAAACCCTAGACAAGCTAAAGGAAGAGGGCTTCTGGATCTTTGGAACCGACATGAACGGCACGCCATCTCACCAGTGGAATACGGCTGGCAAGTTAGCCTTGATTATTGGCAATGAAGGAAAAGGGATCTCAGCCAACATCAAAAAACAAGTCGATGAGATGATCACCATTCCTATGAATGGCCACGTTCAAAGCCTCAATGCCAGTGTGGCAGCAGCTATTCTTATGTATGAGGTCTTTCGCAACCGACTATAATCCTAGAAAGGCAATGATATGAAACGAAAAATCTTATTGGTTGACGGCTATAATATGATTGCCTTTTGGCAGGAGACTCGCCAGCTCTTTCAAAAAAGTGAACTCGATGCAGCCCGCAATATCCTCCTGCAAAAACTGAGCCACTATGCTAGCTTTGAAGGGATCGAAGTCATCTGTGTCTTTGATGCCCAGTATATGCCAGGAGTGCGGCAGACCTATGAGGAGTTCAATGTTCAGGTGGTCTTTACCGGTGAGGATGAAACGGCAGATGACTATATCGAGCGCTTGGCGGCAGAGCTCAACACGCCCCTCCACCAAGTATCGGTAGCGACCAGTGACTTAAATGAGCAATGGACCGTCTTTGCTCAAGGAGCCCTTCGGGTATCTGCCAGAGAGTTAGAAAAACGGGTCGCAGTCGTCAAAGGAAACCTTAATCAAGCGCAGCGAGTGGTGAACGATCAAAAACCACCCATGCGACTACTCGATCACGAAGTATTGCGCCAATTACAAGAAATGATGGGAGACAAGTAATGACATTTGCTATTTTGACCGATTCGACCGCAGATTTAGACCAGAACTGGGCCAAGGAACATCAGGTGACCATTCTTGGCTTGACCATTGAGTTAGAAGGGACGGTTTACCAGACAGTTGGCCAAGGTCAATTGACCAGCCCTGAGCTTTTAGAAGCCATGAAAAATGGGGCCAAACCGACAACCAGTCAGGTCAATGTGGGGCAATTTCAGGAAACCTTTGAACAATTTGCCAAAGAAGGAAAAGATCTGCTTTATGTGGCCTTTTCATCAGTCTTATCAGGGACCTATCAGAGTGCAGTCATGGCACGAGACCTGGTTTTAGAAGACTATCCGGAAGCCGTGATTGAGATTGTCGATCCGAAGGCTGCTGGGATTGGAGAGGGCTATCTGGTCATGCGGGCAGTAGCAGCGCGCGATGCGGGTCGCTCATTAGCAGAAGCCAAAGAAGAGATCTTGGCTCTAGCTCCAAAACTGCGGACCTATTTCCTCGTCGACGATCTCTACCACCTCATGCGTGGCGGTCGTCTTTCTAAGAGTGCTGCGATCATGGGAAGTCTAGCCAGCATCAAGCCTATTCTCTGGATTGATGCAGAAGGTAAATTAGTGCCCATTACGAAAGTCCGTGGACGCAAAAAAGCCGTCCGAGAATTACTGGAGTTGATCAAAACCGATATCGGTGAAAGCACAGCCTTGGTCTCTTATACAAACGATCTAGAAGGAGCCGAAGCGTTGAAGGCAGAAATGCTTGCGCTTGATGGCATTGACGAAGTCCTTGTAATGCCTCTTGGACCAGTCATCTCCGCCCACGTCGGCCCGAATGCCTTGATCGGATTTGTCATAGGAAAAGAAAATCGCAAATAATTTTCCAAATCGGTTGACTTTTATCTTAGAATTTTGATACAATAGTAGGCGGTATTGTTTACCCCATTTGTAAGGCCCCGGAACCTTTCAAATACCCTGCGGACCGGAACATCCGCCCTGTAAACAAAAACGACATTCATATAGGAGAAATCATGAACAAAACTACATTCATGGCTAAACCAGGCCAAGTAGAACGCAAATGGTACGTTGTTGACGCAACTGATGTACCTCTTGGACGCCTTTCAGCAGTTGTTGCAAGCGTGCTTCGCGGAAAAAACAAACCAACCTTCACACCTCACACTGATACAGGTGACTTCGTAATCGTTATCAATGCTGAAAAAGTTAAATTGACTGGTAAAAAAGCAACTGATAAGATCTACTACACTCACTCAAACCACCCAGGTGGATTGAAATCAATCTCTGCTGGTGAACTTCGTTCTAAAAATGCAGTACGTTTGATCGAGAAATCAGTTAAAGGTATGCTTCCACACAATACTCTTGGCCGCGCTCAAGGTATGAAATTGAAAGTATTCGTTGGAGCTGAACACACTCACGCTGCACAACAACCAGAAGTTCTTGATATTTCAGGACTTATCTAAGGAAAGGAACAATAAAGTATGTCACAAGCACAATATGCAGGTACTGGACGTCGTAAAAACGCTGTTGCACGCGTTCGCCTTGTTCCAGGAACTGGTAAAATCACTGTTAACAAAAAAGATGTTGAAGAGTACATCCCACACGCTGACCTTCGTCTTGTAATCAACCAACCATTCGCAGTTACTTCAACTGCAGGTTCATACGACGTTTTCGTTAACGTTGTAGGTGGTGGATACGCTGGTCAAGCAGGAGCTATCCGTCACGGTATCGCTCGTGCCCTTCTTCAAGTAGACCCAGACTTCCGCGATTCATTGAAACGCGCAGGACTTCTTACACGTGACTCACGTAAAGTTGAACGTAAGAAACCAGGCTTGAAAAAAGCTCGTAAAGCATCACAATTTAGTAAACGTTAAAACTTATTTAAACTTATTGAAAGCATTTCGTATCAAAAATACGGGATGCTTTTTCTGTTCACCCCAAATTTTTGTAACTAGGTGATACTTGAAATTAATACAAATTTGGTTGTTTTTGATAAATCTAAGCAACACTAAATGATGAAGTGAAAGGGGATGAATCTTTGATAGTATTCATTTATTGTGAAATATGATATATTTATTAATTAGATGGATGAATACTTCTAGAGTTAAATATAGCATAATAGGGACAGACTTTTTGGTTTATTTTTGTTTGTAGTCGGATTATGAAAGAATATCCAATATTATGCGATAAGATAGAATGTTACAAAAAAGAAAGGGGATGCAATCCGATGAAGAAAGACAGATTAATTGTATTGACAGATGCTGTTCTAGCAATTATTATGACCATCTTGATTTTAGAGTTAGAAAAACCAACAACACCAAGTCTTGAAGCTTTTTGGGATTTACGGCAAAATTTCTTTGCTTGTTTTCTTTCCTTTTTCTGGTTGGGATCGTTATGGATGGCACTAAACACATTATGGGAAAAGGTTGAGAAAATTTCCTCAGAAATTATTTGGTGGAATTTGTTTCTACTCTTGGAGCGGCAGGAGTTCTCTTTGGAGAATTTCATGCCATCCAAGATACCAGTCTGAATGATGTGGTGGACCGGATCTATATAAATGTCAAGGATTTACCGTTTCAGTCCTTGGGAGCTTTAGCTAATATCCTGTCTGATGTTAAGAAGGGACTGATTCAAGACAGTCATATCTGGTCTTTCTTCCAGTCATTTTTCAAACAATATCAGTTGATAATCAGCTTAAATCAGATCTATCAGTTTGTCTATCTTTCTCTGATGGAGATCATGTCCTATCTTCACTTTGATTATTGGAAAAAACGGCTCGGTCAGGAGCTAGTATGAATAAGGAGAACAAATGAGACGTTTAAAAATGTTATGGCATATTATACAGGTTACGGGTTTTACTCGGTTTGCTCTGAGTTTTGTGACCTTTGTTTTTGGGTCAGGAGGCGTGCTTTTCCTAGTTGAACCTGCTATCACAAATTACGGAGACGGTCTTTGGTATGCTTTTGTGACTTCGACGACTGTCGGCTACGGGGATCTCCTAGCTGTGACCTTGATTGGAAGGATTACCAGTGTCTTCTTGACGATTTATGGGCTCATATTTTTTGGCTGTTTATCAGCTGTTATTATTAATTATTATACCGATTTAAATAAGGAAAGAGGAGAGGACAAATGACTGCCAATTATTCAACACGGGAATACCGTGAGAAATTATACGATGACCTTCATGTTCGATTAAGAGATACAGTGATTTTAATGTGTTCGATTTTTATTGCCTCTATAGGTCTAAATATAAATTCAACAGCTGTCGTTATTGGAGCCATGCTGATTTCCCCTCTTATGACACCGATTATTGGACTGGGGTTTGGTTTAGCTATTTTTGATACGCGTTTAATCAAGCAATCTCTAGGGGTTTTATTTACTCAAGTATTGGTCAGTTTGCTTGTCTCGACTCTATATTTCTGGATTTCTCCCTTATCTTATGCAAGTAGCGAATTGATTGCACGAACCTCTCCAACCATTTGGGATGTTCTCATTGCTATTGCGGGTGGGATAGCAGGTGTCATTGGTTCAAGAAAAAAAGAAGCAAACAATATCGTGCCAGGAGTAGCCATTGCAACAGCTCTGATGCCACCTATCTGCACTGCAGGCTATGGTTTAGCTAATGGAAATGTACGATTTTTATTTGGGGCTCTCTATCTTTTCTTGATCAACTGTGTCTTTATCATGCTAATCAATATTGTTGGAACAAGAATTATGATGAGACAATCTCCCTTAAGTTCATTTAAAGAGCTAAATATTAAAATGAGAATTGGGTTGATCTCCTTGATTGTATTATTGGTTCTTCCAGCCAGCTATTCAGCAGTCACTCTGACGATGGATCAAGCACGAAAAGAAGGGATCAAACAGTTTGTAGGAAAAGAGTTCGCCAATCATACGATCATTAATCAAGTCTACAAGTCAAGTAGCAATGAATTGGTCTTGACAGTTGTTGGAGATCCGATTTCAGAAGAAGAATTAGAAACCATCCGCCAAAAACAAGAATCTTACGGTATTCAATCTGTTCAATTGAAAGTCAATCAAGTCCATAATTCGACAAAATTAGATAGTGAGACGACCAAGGAATTTTACGAAAACATTGACAAGTATATTGATCAAAAACTCTCTGAAAAAGATTCACAAAACGATCTCGTAAAAGAAAATGAAGCAGACAAGGATTGAGGACAATGAACTGAATCGGTTTTTACGCCGTGTTTTTCTTGTATCTTCCTCTTTCTTACTTATAGCAGGTTGTTTTTGCTTGAATAAGAAATAAATTAGAAGTTCTATCATCTAAGAAAAATGATGAAAAAAATCATTTAACTAATGGTGTGAACGTTTAGTGTTTATCAGCTCCATTCTCTGTAATTTTGGGGGTAAAATCCACACCATTTAGATAAAATTAGTTGAATTTGATTGGAAAAACGCTTTTATAAAAGCGGAGAAAAGTCTTGATATTACGCTGTTTTTAGTCCAACTGAAATTCATACTTTCCAAACCAGGCTTGAAAAAGGCCCGTAAAGCATCACAATTTAGTAAACGTTAATTCGTTACTGGACAGCAGAATACAAACGAAAACACTTTGCATCTTGCAAGGTGTTTTTTTCTATGAGAACTGGCGGTGCGCAATTAGGATAGCTCTAGCGACTTTAGTCGCATAGAGATATGCTATGCACAGTTGCCTCAAGAAAACAATGCTTCTTGGTCCACCCTGTTAGACAAGCTTCAAAACCAAGGAATCCAACAGATTTCTCTTGTAGTTACAGATGGCTTTAAGGGGCTTGAGCAGATTATCAGTCAGGCTCACCCATTAGCTAAACAACAATGTTGCTTAATTCATATTAGTCGAAATCTAGCTAGTAAAGTGAAACGAGCAGATAGAGCGGTTATTCTGGGGCAATTTATAATGATTTATCGTGCTGAAAATTTAGAAATGGCAGGACAAGCTTTAGAGGACTTTCTCGCCGAATGGAAACCAAAGTATAGGAAAGTCATGGAAAGTCTGGAGAAGACGGATAATCTTTTAACTTTTTATCAGTTTCCCTACCAGATTTGGCACAGCATGTATTCGACAAACCTCATTGAGTCTCTTAACAAAGAAATCAAACATCAAACGAAAAAGAAGGTTCTTTTTCCTAATGAGGAGGCTCTGGAACGTTACTTAGTTACGTTGTTTGAAGATTATAATTTCAAGCAAAGTCAACGAATCCATAAAGGGTTTGGTCAATGTTCTGATACACTTGAAAGCTTATTTAATTAACACTCCGTAACTCTACTTAAGTGTTTACACATAATTATTGACAGTATCAAAAAATAAAGTATATTGTTTTCATCATAATATAATTAAATATCAGTATAGAGAATTTTATCTATATATCAGATATCAGCAATTGCTTTTGCTGTCATTTTTCGCTACAATAGTTACAAGGAGGAAATAAACATGTTAAAAGAAGTATTAAACGTCGCAAAAGTTGCGAAAAAATCATCTCTCTTCTTAGGAGGGGTAGCATTTGGGACGCTTGGCTTGAAAGTCTTAGCAAGTAAAGAAGCTAAGAAAGGCTATTCTAAGGCCTTGGCTAAAGCTTACAAATTGAAAGATGGACTGGATGCATCTGTTTCTGTTGTAAAACAACACGGTGATGATGTTTTACAAGACGCTAAATATTTATACGAACAGGAAAAGAAAGAAGAACAATTAGATAGCCTGACAGGTGAATAATATGTCTTTTAAAGTGCTACACAGAGGATATCAACATATCCGATTATCGTCCTCGTTTTCACTGACCTTGGATATTCAAGATTATCTTCGTTCCTTGGCTAAAGATGAAAAAGGGATCGACTCTATTCAGTTTTATATGGATCAGCAGCACTTTACTCTACGTATGAAAGAAGGCTTCTCTGTATTAGAAAATGCAGAGGCCTTTTTAAAAAAAATTGACAAGGGGAAAGTTTCGGACTTGATGACTCTTCCCATTCGTAGAGAAGAGAGTGCTTATTCAATTGTATCGGGTGCAGCGATTAAGCGTTTGCTGTTTCGAAGTTTTGTACCCTACCCTATTCGTTATATTTGGACTTGTTATCAGGCTTTGGGTTATGTCAAAGAAGCCTATCAAACTTTAGCGCGCAAGGAACTAACCATGGAGGTCTTGGACTGTTCGGCCATTTTGTTGTCCTTGTTTATGAACCAATCCAAGACAGCTAGCAACATCATGTTTATGCTTGATTTGGGTAATCATCTGGATCAGTGGTCTTTAAAAAAAACAGCAACAGATTTGGAACAAAGCCTTCTTGCTAAAGAAAGTGATGTTTTCTTAGTGCGGGGAGACATGGTCATCAGCATCAAGAGTTCTGATGTTCAAGTAGGTGATGTATTAGTTGTCTCCCAAGGGAATGAAATCTTGTTTGACGGCCAAGTGGTTTCAGGATTAGGCATGGTCAATGAGAGTTCCTTGACTGGAGAGAGCTTCCCTGTTGAAAAGAAAGAGGGAGATTCTGTATGTGCGAATACTGTTTTGGAAACAGGAGAGTTAAGAATTCGTGTGACTGATAATCAGATAAACAGTCGTATTTTGCAACTCATCAATCTGATGAAAAAATCTGAAGAGAGTAAGAAGACAAAACAACGTCATTTTATTAGGATGGCAGACAAGGTTGTAAAATATAACTTCTTAGGTGCTGGTTTGACTTATCTGTTAACAGGTTCGTTTTCAAAAGCCATTTCCTTTTTATTGGTGGATTTTTCATGTGCTCTAAAAATATCCACACCTGTAGCCTACCTTACGGCCATAAAGGAAGGTCTAAATCGAGAAATGGTTATTAAAGATGGTGATGTATTAGAAAAATATCTGGAAGTGGATACTTTCTTGTTTGATAAAACGGGTACCATCACGACGAGTTATCCTTTGGTTGAAAAGGTTCTTCCTTTCGGAGATTATACTGAGAAAGATATTTTAAGAATAAGTGCATGTTTGGAGGAACATATCTATCATCCTATTGCCAATGCAATTGTTAAACAAGCTGAAATTGAAGGCATTGAACACGAAGAAATGCATGGCAAGCTTCAGTATGTTGCAAGCAAAGGGATTAAATCGCAAATTGATGGTCAATCGGTTGTCATTGGAAATTATGTACTAATGCAAGACGAACAGGTAAGAATTAGTTCTGAGCAGCTGGCCTTGATTGAGCAATATAAGACTCATTACAATTTATTGTTTTTGGCTTATAAGAAAGAATTAATTGGGATGTTTTGTATCCACACTCCCTTGAGAAGCGAGGCGAAAGTTGCATTGAAAAAGCTAAAGCGCCAAGGGAAAAAACTGATTCTGGCAACTGGTGATACGTTGGCTAGAACAGAAGAGTTGGTTAAAGATCTGCCATTTGACAACGTTTATACTGATTTAAAACCAGATGGTAAGTTTCAGTTGGTTCAGGAATTACAGAAAGCTGGCCGAACTATTTTGATGGTTGGAGACGGGTTAAACGACTCTGCTGCCTTGACGCTTGCAGATATTGGGGTTGTGATGAATGAAAGTGCTGATATTTCTAAGCAGATGAGTGATATTTTATTATTAGATAATCGTTTAGATTTCTTCGAGGAATTGAATTCTTTATCTGAATCGTTGCAGAAATTAATTCAAAGAAATATTCAAGAAACAGTTGTAATAAATGGAAGTTTAATTGGATTTGGGTTGTTAAATTGGTTAAGCCCATCTAATCTTTCGATATTGCACAATCTGACTACTTTAAGAATCGTCCTTCGTAGTCTTTCTATTAAAAGTAGGTAAGAGACCGAGAAGCTGAGGTTATAAAAACTAAAAGGAGTTGTCTCATTTGAGAATAACGGCTCTTTGTCAACTGTAGTGGGTTGGTGGAAAATTATACCCTGGAGAGGACCAAATTGGTTCTCTCCTTTTAAATATTGAAAAAACCATTGGCAGTGGACATACTTTAAGACTATATATTTCTGAAACTAGTTTCACAATACAAATATTGACATGCAATTATTAATTGGTGGATTTTAAGTTGACATCTACAAAGGTTAATGTTAGAATACATTCAAAAATATATTTGAATGAGGTGTTTTATGATTCAAAATATTGTTACTTCAATAATCCTGTATTCTGGGACAGCCGTAGACTTACTTATTATCCTAATGTTATTTTTTGCCAAAAGAAAAAGCAGAAAGGACATCATTAACATCTATTTAGGACAATTTCTAGGCTCTGTTAGTCTAATATTCCTAAGTTTGCTTTTTGCATTTGTCTTAAATTATATTCCTAGTAAAGAGATTTTAGGTTTACTCGGTTTGATTCCAATTTTCCTAGGCCTCAAAGTTTTGCTTTTAGGAGATTCTGATGGAGAAGCTATTGCAAAAGATGGTTTGCGAAAAGACAATAAAAACCTGATTTTTCTAGTCGCTATGATTACTTTTGCAAGTTGTGGCGCTGACAATATTGGTGTCTTTGTCCCATATTTTACCACCTTAAATTTAGCGAATTTGATAGTTACTTTACTTACTTTTCTAGTCATGATTTATCTCTTGGTTTTTTCTGCCCAAAAATTAGCACAAGTCCCTTCTGTTGGAGAAACTTTGGAAAAATATAGCAGATGGTTTATTGCCGTTGTCTATTTAGGATTGGGGATGTATATCCTGATTGAAAACAACAGCTTTGACATGCTATGGGCTGTGTTAGGCTAGGAGAAAAAATTATGAAAAAAGATAGTATCTGTCAAGTGGATGTTATTAATCAACAAAATGTTACAACCGCAACGAACTACCTTGGAAAGGAAAAAGTCCAAAAATCACTTCGCATTTTATCAAAATTTACCGATAATAAACAGATAAATATCATCTTTTATCTCCTTGCTGTTGAAGAACTCTGTGTCTGTGATATAGCCTGTTTACTAAATCTCAGTATGGCATCTGCCTCCCACCATCTTCGTAAACTAGCCAATCAAAACATCTTGGACACTAGAAGAGAGGGGAAAATTATATATTATTTTATAAAGGATGAGGAAATCAGAGATTTTTTTAATCAACTAGGATAACAACTATTTTTACTACTTTTCCATGATTATAGGGAGATTATATATGAAATTTTTTGATGAAAATTACTCACAAGAAATACCTACTCGTATCAAATGTTTAAGAAAAAAGTATAATTTAAAGCAAAGCGACCTAGGTAATGCAGGTCAAGTTAGCCAAGTTGAAAAGGAAGAAATTTGAAAGAATTTGTATCTTTTATTTTTTGTTTCATTTATGCCCTATGCTACTGGAATAGTTAGTAGTCATTTCATGAATCATACGGCACAGCTCTTTTATGGACTGATCGTTATTGTTTCAACGGTAGCAAACTGGTTTTTACATAAAGTAATTGATAAACCCAATATAGATCAGAAAGAATTACTTGAAGCTACCGCACAATATAGGAAGTTATTGATACCTGACCTAATAATTAAAGGAGTGGGATTGATTCTGTCCTTAATTCTCTATCCTCCGATTATGATGTATAGTGTTTTAATTGCGGCATTTTACATCATAACTTTAAAAACACTATCCGAAAAAAGAGTGAATAACTAAAAAACGGTGACCAAAGTTAGGTGTATTATTTTAATGCTTAGAGACCTAAACTATTCCCTATTTTAAAAATATTGATTCAGATTTTATGAAATTAAAAAGTAGATATTGTTCAGAAAATCCTTGATATTACGCTGTTTTTAGTCCAACTGAAATCCATACTTTCCAAACCAGGTCTTAAGAAAGCTCGTAAAGCTTCACAATTCTCAAAACGTTAATCAATACGATACTATCAACGTTTACAGACATTTAAGAAATTTCTCTTGGATGTCTTTTTTTGTCTAGCTAAATTTTACAAATTGGGCAATTTAGGTTACTCAATAATATAAAAAAGATAAAAATTTAAAGTTCGAATTTTAATTTTAAAAAAAGTAATTATTATTGAATATCTGTTCAAACATTTTTTCTTTTCTAAGGTTAATATAAGTATATATACTTTAAAAAAGGAAGTCAAACATCTTGCTCATAGATTTTTGCATTTTTAAAAAATACATTTTGTCATATAATAATGTGGAAAATTGACGGATTCCTTAAGTAATCATATAATATGAATATGTAAACCCTTACATACTATTCTACTTATACTTGATAAAATGCAAGTTCTTGAGGATCTATAAATATATAGACACTCTTCTATTTATAAAGTGAAATAAAGAATCACGGAGAAAGTTTATGGATATTAAAGAGACATTCAACCAGCTAGACAATACAAAATTTAATGATTTCAATAATCGCCTTGAAGGTTTTGAGAAACTTTTTAAAGACAAATATTATTTTACCCATCCCGAAGATTTTAGCTCAATCTTTAGCATTTTGGTAAAGTATGGAAAAAGTACAAGTAAATATATTTTATCGAAAGGAGAGATATATGAGTGAAATAGTTATTAATGCTCAGAATTTATCTAAAAATTTTTATAATTTTGATTCAAGACTCCCATTTATCAAGAGATTTTTGAAACGTAATCAAATAACGATTCGAGCTGTTCAAGATATTAGTTTTACGATTAAGAGAGGGAGTATAGTTGGCTTTATTGGGAGTAATGGAGCTGGTAAATCCACAACGATTAAAATGTTGACTGGGACTCTTTATCCTAGTTCCGGAAAATTAGAAGTGAATGGAGAAATTCCATTTAAAAGAAGTATAAATTTTAGAAAAAAAATTTCAATAGTAGTAGGAAATAAATTACAGTTATTTCAAGATGTTTCGGCTATGGATTATTTTCAATTGATTGGTACTTTATATGAGGTAGAACCGGCGATTTTACAAGAACGAATTCAGGAATTAAGCAATTTGTTGAATGTAAAAGATCAGCTTTACCAGCAGGTCCGGACCCTCTCTCTTGGACAAAAAATGAAAATGGAGTTTATCGCGGCATCTTTAACAAGTCCGGAAATATTATTTTTAGACGAGCCTACTATAGGGTTAGATATACAGTCTAAAAAAGATATCAGAACATTTTTAAAGAAAATGAATGAAGAATGTCATACTACTATTATTTTAACGAGTCATGATATGGATGATATTTCGTCTGTTTGTGACGAATTAATCGTCATTGACAAAGGAAAAATTATTTTGCAGGAGTCAATGGATGTTATTTTATCTAAATTTTCTGATTTTAAATATTTAAAGATAAAAATGACATTAGATTTGGTACCAGAGTTATGCTCTGTTAAAGGAGTAGTAGTCATTTCTCAAACAAAATCGGAATGTATACTAAAAATACCTAGAGATTTTGTCTTTGAGACATTAGAATCAATCAATAAGCTTGTAGATATAGAAGATTTTGAAATATCAAATCTTTCTTTAGAAGAAATTATTTTACAAAACTATTTTACAAAAAAGGAGCACAATTGAAAAAAGAAATGTCTATTATTCTGATATCATTTCGATCTATTTTGAACTATAAATCAAGTGTACTATTGTTAATGTTACAGGCAAGTATACAAATTATGATATCAGTATTTTTATGGACGTATATATATCAGAGTAACCAGATAAATATAGCAGGATATGATTTTACCTCAATGGTTCAATACTATTTGGGGACTATAATTTTTTCATATTTTGTTTTTTATCCAGTTGATTGGGAAATCAATGACGATGTTCATTCAGGAAATTTTTTTAGCATATTAATAAAACCTGTTACTTTTTATAAGTATTATTTTTGTAAAATGCTTGGAGATAGGCTTGCTCATTTATTATTTATCATCATTCCTGTCATTTTATTCTCCAGTGTTTATTACAAGAATGAGTTATTAACCATTGAAATTCTTATTTTAGGAAGTATTGCAATTATTCTATCTATGGTTCTATGGTTTTTAATATCATGTTGTGTAGGTATGCTTTCTTTTTGGTTAGAAAATATATTTTTTGTCCTTACTGTTAAAGAAATAGTAATTCAGTTTTTATCAGGAATATTATTGCCTTTAAGTTTTTTTTCAAATAATTTTCGTCTGTTTTTAGATGTATTACCTTTTAAATACTTAGTATATGAACCGCTTCAGATGTTTAGTAATGATACATATAAATTAATAGACTATTTGAGAATTATTTGTATTCAATTGATTTGGTGCATCATTTTTTATATTATATCAAGATTCATATTGAGAAAAGGAGTGGAGCACTTCTCAAATGTGGGAGGATAAAATGTTTAGAATAAAAGTAATTTTTAGGCTACTTCATTTTGGTTTTAAATCTGATATGAATTTTCATTTTGACTTCTTTTGTGGTCTATTTTCGTCGATACTGTGGATTGGTTTACCTATTGTATTTTTTAGATTGATTTTCTTAAACATAGACTCTTTTAATGGTTGGGACTATTATCAAATTTTATTTTTGGTAGGTTCCTACACTATTGTAGATGGAGTTATGATGGGATTGTTAATTAGAAGTATGGGAATTTTAGAATCAGATATTTTGAGTGGTAACTTGGATCAAATTTTATTGAGGCCGTTTGATACTCAGTTGTTCTATATTTTTAGATCATTTAATTTAGTTCAATTCGTGAATACTTTTTTTGGTCTTGCGATCATTTTTATAAGTTATGGAAATTTAAATGTACATTTAAATTCATTAAAAATATTATTTTATTTCCTTTCTTTAATGTGTGGTTGTATTATATATTATTCAATTTGGTTTCTAATAACGATTAGTTCATTTTGGTTCCCAACTAAATTTTCAAAAGTAGATGTATTTTTGAATTATATTGGAATTTCTAAGTATCCATATAATATTTTTACAGGTATTAACAGATTGATCACTATGTTATTTGTTCCCAATTTATTAATTGCCAATCCTGCAGTATTAATATTTTTAGGGAAAGATACATTGAACCTATTTTTCTATCAAATAGTTTTTACAGTTTTTTTGATTATTATCAGTCGTACAATTTTTAGAAAAGGATTGAATAAATATGAAAGTGCAGGAAGATAAACAATGTTGTTCAGTTATATGTTTGACTAAAGGAAGTGATTCGCTGTACTTTGTTTTGTGGTCATTGAAACATCAGATAATTATAAACTATAATTTAAAGAATAGTATTATTAACTTATAGGTGCTAAGAAAAAATTTAAAGAAATTCCCTCATTCAATCAAACTTATTCATATTTTTTAAAATAAGAAAATAGTTGGATTTTGATGATGGTTGATATAAAGCTAAACTGAAAGTACCTGAAATCCAACTGTGTCAAACCAGGTCTTAAGAAAGCTCGTAAAGCTAGCCAGTTCTCTAAACGTTAATTCGTTGCTGGAAAGCAGAATACAAACGAAAACACTTTGCATCTTGCAAGGTGTTTTTTGTATGAGAACTGGCGGTGCGCAATTAGGATAGCTCTAGCGACTTTAGTCGCATAGAGATATGCTATGCACAGTTGCCCCAAGAAAACAAGCGAAGCGATATTTGAATGGATGGCAACCACTGCACGCAAAATGTTAATTCGAAAGAATTACTATACTTACAAAGAGCACCCTTCGGGGTGTTCTTTTTGTATAACTGAATTTGAAGCAAATAAAACCCACCCTATCTTCCACGGTCAAACATGACTGTAGAAAATAGAGTGGGTCTAGGATGTTAAAGACTATTTGTCGTCTTTATGAAAGATATTTTTAACGCCCTTGATAGCTCCTTCAACAGCTTCTTTTGCATCTTCAGCAACTTCTTTTGCTTTTGAAGCAACTTTTTCAGCAGTGCCTTCAGCTTCTGTTTTTGTATCGCCGGTTAATTTACCAAAGCCTTCTTTAACAGAGCCTTTTACTTGGTTCAATTTTTCTTCTAATGACATAGCGTCACCTCCATGAAGTTAGTCGTTTATTTCTCTGAATGCAATACTGTTGATTTAAAAAAATAAAAAATATTTGTTTCAGATTAGAATGAGTATATTCTTTTTAAAATGGAAAGTCAAATTTTTGCTACGGCTAAAAAACAGGATCGCTTTCCGGTCACGAATAATGACCGACTAATAAGTCACGATATTTCGTTTTTCCAGCAAAGATTTGAAACGAAAGAAGCAAAAACTTTTCTGTCTACAATGAAATAAATGGTATAATGGTCGTGAATGGAGACATCGTAACGCTGTTTTTTGAAAAAGAGAAGATAAATATGAAAAGAATCCTTACAACCTACCCTGTTATCAGTACTTTAGCTCTAATCTGTTTATCGCTCGGTCTATTGACTTCCTTTTATGGGGATGCTATGTATGACCTATTGGCTTTTCATTCAAAGCCGGCCTATGCTTGGCAATATGTCAGTGGGACCCTGATGCACGGTAGTAAAGGAGCCCCTATCTGGTTTTTATGGGTCCATTTGTTGTTAAATGGACTCATGATCCTTCCCTTCGGAGGACTGCTAGAAAGAAAAAGAGGCTCCGGACAAGTCTTAATCGTTTTTGTGACGGCGACAGTCCTCTCTTCCATCGTTTTTCACTTTTTAACCCAGGAGCAGGACATTCAGGCAACAGGGATCTCTGCTGTAGGATACGCCTTTGTGACCGGAGGGATTATGCTCCTGCCAAATGTGTGGAAAGAGTTCTCACGCACCGTAAAATGGTTTTATCTATTTTTAATTTTTCTATCTGGCCTCATGCTCTTACCAGTAATCACCGGATGGATCTCAACGCTATTGCATCTTTCAGGGATTGTTAGTTATCTGTTGGTCTTTATCGGAAGTAAAGGCTTGAAGAGGAGAAGCTAACTATTAAGACAGCTCCTCAGTAAGGTTTTCATCGTACTTCCTTGACTCTTCTTCTACCAGGCCGTATAATATTCTATATCAATGAAGAAATCACCTTTTGTCATTGTGCAAAGGGTGATTTTATAACGAAAAAAAGGAGACACAATGGGGTATATCTCTACTATTAAAACGGCTGTTCAGCTCTTTCCTTTCCTGGCATTTTTGCTGACCTTGCCCTACATGATTTTGAATTATCGAAAATATGGTTCGGTCAATAAATTGCGGGTGCTGATTTTCTATTCTTTTATGCTTTACTTGATGACGGTCTATCTCTTGGTGATCTTGCCTCTGCCAGATCCAAGTAAGATTCATACTAGCTACTCGGAAATG
>JAQCUL010000004.1:17776-94882 GCA_027685415.1 Streptococcaceae bacterium AF13-5-6.0 | reverse complement strand
TCCCTTGATAGAGCTCCATGAAATCCCAGTCCCCAAAAAGAGTGACCGCATAGCACTTGGACTGACGCAAGAATTCAACCTGATCCCACTTGCGTGGCACCATCATCCCCGGCACCCCGCGATAAGCGATCTTGACTTGCGCATCCTTGGTCACAAACAAATTGATAGGATGCAACATAAAGGTCACCGGAAGCTCCAAGGCTGGCGCCAAATCCAAGACATTGATAGCTAGACGCAGACGGTCTGAAACCGGTAATTCTTGGATTTCTTCAGCACTCAATCCTAGCGCATCTGTCTGATAGGTCAGATGAATCTGGTCTTGATCCGCTGTCATACTTTGCTCTAAAAACAAGGGATGATGGAGATCCAAAATCCATAAATTGCGTAAATCCTGGCTATCCACTTCTGAACGCTTAAGGTCCAGCCGCCAGCTTGTTTCTTCTTTTTCAAAACGGAAGACTTGTTCTTCCAGTGTAAATTGTTCTTCTTTCACCTTACCACTCCTCAATCTCGATCAGATCACCACTCGTGATCGGATACTCTTGTACCACCTTGCCTTCATCTAGCAAGATGCCCTTATTTACCACGCGCAACTGATACTTGCTTCTAGGCTCCATGGCAGACCCAAAGATCTGATCCAATTCCCGAATCAAGCGTCGCACCTCCATCCGTGTTGGGATTCGGAGGTCATGGCTTGCACCATTCATACGGAAGGTGACATTGATATGTTGGTCCATTTAGGCCTCTTTTCTATAGATTCGATAGGAAATATAGCCAGCAATCCCAAAGAGAAGGGCACTCCAAGCCAGCATTTGCAAGGCTGGAATAAAATCCGACAAACTGGCCGAATTGTCCTCCACATTGGACTCGAATTTAGATAATTTTTGATTTTCAGGCTGGAACAGGTCCGCTTCAGGCCCCGTTTTTTTCTTTCCCTTTATAGCAGAAAACAACTGGCCGTCTGAATCGGTCAATTGTTTCTCTTGCTTGCGTTTTTCATCTGCTAATTTTTTCTGATCCTTCTCATTGAAAAGAGACTCAGTCGCATCCAATTGGCCCCCAAGTGTCTTTTCCTGCTCTGTCTCAAGACGTGAGTTGTTAACCTGCAGACGATTATCAATAAAATCATCTGCAGAAACAACAGCTACTGGCAAGAGACTAAAGACAAAGAGAAGATACATCATTTTTTTCATAAGCTTGATTCAATTTCCTTTGTTTGAGTAAA
The DNA here is from genome assembly GCA_027685415.1 of Streptococcaceae bacterium AF13-5-6.0. GTDB lineage: Bacteria > Bacillota > Bacilli > Lactobacillales > Streptococcaceae > Streptococcus. The sequence goes on along the minus strand of JAQCUL010000004.1, from coordinate 93,657 downwards.
CTTCTTTGGAATGAAGATATTGGCAACCGCCAAAAGGCCGAAGAAGACCAACAATCCGAAGAAGACGCCGATACCGGCTGTTTGTCCATCAAAGTAACCCGCAAACTGTCCTTCTAAAATAGAAAGGAGGTTGACATTTTTCACCAGTGCTGGAAGGCCTGATAAGGTCGCGGTCGTTCCGATCGCACTTGATAGGTAGACATAGCTGATCAACATGAAGAAGGCCAGTCCCATTCCGATCACACGGAAGTGTTTCAAGAGAAGGTATTGCAGTTGTACCAAGACAAAGCTTGCTAGAACCGCTAAGAATACCCAAGAAGGTACATATTCACGACCAACAGAGAGTTGAATACTTGAAATCATTCCGATCACCAGTCCAAGGATGAGAGATAGTCCCACAAGGACACCGACAGACAAGAGATCTGATTCTTGCAAACGATCCAATTTGAAACGATCCTTAACCTTACGGATGATTGGCTGAGTCGCAAAGAGATAAGCTGTAAAGAGGCTCAAGACTTCCAACATAAAGATCCAGATAAATGGACGGTAGACGTTGATGGTCGCTTTCACAGAAGACGATTTCTCTGCAACTGGATTTGACAAGAAGTCGAGCAAGACTTCATTTGGCACTCCGTTTTCATAGGCATTGTTGAAGACCTTACGGAAGGCTTCGACGAAGTTCCCATTTTCAGACAATTCCTTGTCGAATTCACCCATCAAGCTCTCTGCATTGCTAGACAATTTCTCTGTATTGCCTTGGGCTTTTTCCAATTCTTTGTTCAATTGACTAAAGATTTCATTGGTAGAGTTAGCAGCTTCTACATTGCTACGAGATGAGCTCTTAACACCTTCTGTCGAGCTCAATAATGACGTGTATTCAGAACCAAGAGCTGACAAATCTGCATCGGTCTTGGTTTGAGCCTGTGTCACTGTTTCTTGTGATTTTGAGATCTCTTCTAAACGTTTTTGAAGCTCTGCATATTGCGTCAATTGATCGTTGATATTTTGGGTTAGATCCTTGTTGGTGTTTTCGATCGCTTGAAGATTGGCCTGCAATTGTGGTCCCAAGTCTTGCAACTGTTGGAGTGTACCATCTAACTGGGCTTTCACACTCTTCGTTGCATCCCCAGATTCATCCGTTTCAATACTCTTACGGTAGTCCTTCATATTACTTGAAACGGCAGCCTTCACGACATCGACCAAAGCATCTGTCAAATCCATATCTTCGATCGGATCATAGAGCGAATGACGATTTTCCTTTTCATCTTTTGGATAGTAGGCATCGATCAATGCTCCCGCTCGTTGATAATCCAAGGCAATTTCACTAGCTTTCGACGCATAGTTAGCGACAGCTGTTTTCAAATCATCTGCAGATACGGTCACACTGGTTGAAGAAACTCCATTCACAAGAACTTCAACATCAATCGCGCTTGGCATAGCTCCTCCATCTTCAACGAGGTGAATTTGAATTTGTTTACCATCTTTCAGTTCGACTTCCTGCTCACCACCACCTGCATAAGTCTGTCCATCATAGGTCCAAGTATCAACCTTGACCCCTGCAGGGACATGAATACTAACTTTCTGTTTTCCAGATTTAGCATTGAGGACATCCGCAACTGCCGTTGATTTGGCATCCACTTCTGCAGCCAATCGTTTTAATTCATCGGCATTCCCTTTTGCTTGCCCCTTCGTACCAGCAAAAGCACTATCAAAATCAATCGCTGCGTTGAGATTTCCATACTTATTCAGATTCAGACTAGCAGGATCTAAAGACGGAAGTTTTTCAATTGCTTGACGAATGTCATCATCCGCTTTATCTCGAGCCTTGCTGATAGTTTCGATTTTTGGCTTTCCAAGCAAGGTACGAAGAGTGACTTTGTCTCCTTCTTTTAGCCCATAGTAGTCAAAGATCTTCGCTTTTACAGAAGAGTCGATGTTCTTTTCGTGCTCATCTAATTTGTCGCGTTCTGCCTTGATCCCTTTTTCGAGGTCTGCCACACGATCATTCACATCTTTTGTCAAGCCTGCATAGGTCTTGGTACCTGAAGCATCTCCTTCGGTTTCAGTTGGTTGACTCAATTGTTTGGTAATTGCTTCTTGGTTTTGTTGTAGATTCTTATACAACTCTTGGGTCTTTTCACTGACAACAGACTGGTTCATAGACATCAGCTGGTTCATGAACTCTTCATGGCTGATCTTATCCTCAGAGCGTTGCTTGATCAATGTGTCGAAGTTTTGACCGTACTGATCCTGAGATTGGGTCAATTGATCAAAAGCCTGTGTATAAGACTCAAGGACTGTCTTCAAGGCATTGTTCGACTCGACAGAAGACGTAGACAAGCTATAGAGACTTGGGAAGATATTCTTGGAATCCAAGGCCGAATCCAGCAAGTTGCTTCGGTAAGAACCAATGTTGGTGGATTGAATTTTGTTACTTGTTTCCACGTTCTTTTGAGCTGTATAAAGGTTGCTCAAAATGCTGACCATATACATATCAACCAACTGGCTATTCAAGTCTGAAACGATATCTTTAGCGACTTTATTGGCCTCGTTCTCAACCTGAGAATTTCCAGCCGCATTGACCTTATACGTCACCGTGGTCTTCTCTGCATTAACCGCGTTCACTTCCAAGACCTTCTCTGAGAAATCACTTGGAATAACGATCATCAACTGGTACTTGCCATCTGCAAGCCCTGACTCAGCAGCTCCACGAGGGAGTACAGACCAGTTTTGCGAATTATCCCGCTCGATATTCTTTACATAGCTAGCCCCAAGGTTGTATTCTTTATCATTCAGTTTAACCGCCTTGTCTTCGTTGACAACTGCAATATTGAGCTTGGTGTTTTCTGTCGTTTGTACGGTCTTGGCTTCGTTTTGCTTTTGGTCCTTTTGAACCGTCGTATAAAGACCCACTACAGATCCCATCAAAAGGAGCACAACCGCACTCTGACCGATGTATTTTAACCATTTTTTATTTTTAACTTCCATACCTTTTCCTTTTTCTAATTCATAGATACAAAATAGGGGTTAGGAATTAAGAATCTAACCCCTATTTTCTATATATCAAAAGACAAAAGGGTGATCTACCTACAAGAAGTAAGATCACCTCCAAGACTATCTTAGTGGATTTGTGCAGCGATATCTTGGTCAGTTTGTTCAACGATATCAGCAACTTTGATCAATTGACCGTTGATGTCTTCCAACAATTGAGCGAATTGTTTGATTTTTGGAGACAATTCGTTGAATTGTGCTTCAAAGCTATCAAATGCAGATCCATCCCAGTTTGCGTCGATGACTTGTTGTTCATGAGTCAAAGTAGTAAGGATTTGATCGATTTCTTGAGAACCTTGTGCATAGCGTTGTGCTGAAGCACGTAGGTCTTCTGGAGTTAATTTAATTTGAGCCATATGTTTCTCCTTTTGGGCTGATACCCTTATATTTTTTTCATAAACAATACATTTTAGTACGAATTAGTAAAATGCCAGATAACTGTATATTTTACCTTTTGCTCCCTGTTTGTATTATTTACTTAAAAATATCTTAATGAAATATTGCCAGAATGTCAAGTTTAGAGGGCTAACTGATAAAACATTGTAACTTTGTTACAATTGTGTAACATTTTGTCATAAATCTGTAATATATTTTCTGAATTCCTTGCCCCAGTAGTCTACAACTAGTATTATTTCTGAGAAGAAAAGAAGACACTCTGTCCTTTTATATTAACTCAACACATAGATAAAAATTGTTGATTTTAGGTGTTTTTAAAAGCAAATTTTGAAGAATTTTGTATATTTTTTCATTTTTAAAACTTTTATGGTATAATGAAACCTGTTCAAAACTTGTTTCATACAAGATCGAACACCATTAACCTATAAGGAGTATATATGAAAAAATTTCTACTTGCCTCTGTCTGTCTACTAGCTCTTACCGCTTGTAGCCAAGGCCAACAAGGCAAAGGAACTACTGCCGCTTCTTCCAAACAAGAGGCCACTCAAAACAAAAAGGAGCAAGTCCAAACCAAGACCTTTGTTAGTGACCTCGGTGATCACCACCAAAACAAAATTCAAATTGGCTACAAGAATGAGGAAATTGTCTCTTTTACTTTCCTTAGTTTTGAACCCATTTCCTCAGATTTGCAAGACATGGATCTTCCTGAATTAAAGGAAATCTACCAAGAAGAATTAGAACATAGCGATATCTATAAAACCTTAAATGGTAAGCCTGGACTTAGCTTCCGCATTCAAATTTCAAAAGATAAACAATCCTATGCTAAAGTCTTACAGGCTGACTTCTCAAAAATCAAGAAAGATGAGTTTGCTACCATCTACGGAGATCAAGGGGAGGAAGAAAGAGCCGAGTTCAAGAAATACCTCAATGGCAAACCTCAAGATCTCTTTACCTATTTCAAAGATCAAGGTCTCAAAGAAGAAAAATAAAAAGAGCTTCCTGAGTTTCATCACCACACTGGTGAGGGCTCAGAAAGCTTTTTCTTATTTGTTCAAGATTGAAAGAGTTTCAAGGAGATTGTCCGCATGAACTTCAATGGTATCTCCTGTCGCTTTGATTTTCACTTCTACGATACCTTCAGCTGCTTTTTTACCAACTGTTACGCGGATTGGAAGTCCAATCAAATCACTATCGCTAAATTTGACACCAGCGCGTTCATTTCGGTCATCCACCAAGACTTCGTAGCCTTTATTCACCAAAGCTTCTTCGATCCGATCGGTCAAAGCAAGACTCGCTTCATCTTTGACATTGACTGGAATCAAATGCACATCAAATGGCGCCAATTCTTTAGGGAAGTTAATTCCCCAAGCGTAACGGTACTCCCCTTTTGGAGTCTTATTGACAAAGAGGCGTGCATGTTGCTCCATAACAGCTGAAAGAAGACGGCTGACACCGATACCGTAGCAGCCCATGATGATTGGAACTGCACGACCGTTTTCGTCCAAGACATCTGCTCCCATGCTAGCGGAGTAGCGTGTGCCGAGTTTGAAAATGTGACCGATTTCGATCCCACGTGCAAAGTTCAAGACCCCTTTCCCATCTGGTGAGATCTCGCCTTCACGAACTTCACGAATATCGACGTATTCTGCAGTAAAGTCACGTCCTGGGTTGATACCAGTCAAGTGGTAGCCTGTTTCATTGGCACCGACTACTGCATTGCGGCTGTCTTGGACCTTGCGGTCTGCGATAATCTTAACATTTTCAGGAAGATCAACTGGACCGAGAGAGCCAAAATCTGCTCCTAATAATTCTTTCACTTCCACTTCGGTTGCAGGTTCAAAGAAATCTGCTCCGAGGTAGTTTTTCAACTTCACTTCATTGAGCTGATCATTACCTACGAGAAGGGCAACAACAGGCTCACCATCTGCGACGTAAACCAAAGTCTTGATAGTAGCTTCTTCTGGAACATTCAAGAATGCAGCTACTTCATCAATCGATTTGATACCTGGTGTTTCCACGCGTTTTACTTCTTCTTCCGCTACAACACGGTTACTTGGCTTGTATTCGTTCGTCGCCATTTCCAAGTTGGCAGCATAGGTTGATTCACTTGAATAGGCAATGGTATCTTCCCCAGAGACCATCCATTTAAGCAATTCTGCCTTGATTTCTTCTTGGACTTCTGCTGGGATCTCATCAAAGGAAGCCACTGATTTGTCTAAAACAACCCAACGGTCCAAGTCTGTACGAGCAGGTGTAACAGCCATAAACTCTTGGCTATCTTTTCCGCCCATAGCACCACCATCACCGATGATGGCTTTGTAGTCGATGCCACTGCGGGTGAAGATCCGCTCATAAGCTGCTTTGTACTCATCATAAGTGACATCCAAGCTATCGTAGTTAGCATGGAAACTGTAACCATCTTTCATGATGAACTCACGGGTCCGAAGAAGACCGTTCCGTGGGCGTTTTTCATCGCGGTATTTTGGTTGAATTTGGTAGAGATTCAACGGCAATTGTTTGTAAGATTTTACTGAGTCGCGCACAATAGCGGTAAAAGTTTCTTCGTGAGTTGGACCTAAGATAAAGTCAGAGCCTTCACGGTTTTTCAACTTATAGAGGTCTTCCCCGTAAGTTTCGTAACGACCAGATTCACGCCAGAGATCCGCACTCAAAAGGGCTGGAGCAAGCATTTCTACTGCTCCAATTTTTTCAAATTCTTGGCGCATGATGCCTTTTGCTTTTTCAATCACTCGATTTGCTAATGGCAGATAAGAATAGACACCAGCTGAGACTTGGCGAACATAACCTGCACGCAACATCAAAGCATGGCTAATGACTTGAGCATCGCTTGGCATTTCGCGAAGCGTTGGAATCAACATTTTACTTTGTTTCATGGACAATATCCTTTTCTATTTCAAAAATAATTTCATAATATCATTCCAGGTGACAGCAATCATCAAAATAACCATTACAGCTACACCTGCAAGCGTCATATAGGTTTCTACTTCTTGTTTCAGTGGCTTTCTCCGGACGACCTCGATCAAATTGATCAAGATTTTACCGCCATCCAAAGCGGGAATCGGGATTAGATTGAAGATCCCAATATTAATAGAGAGCATAGCCATAAGAGATAAGACTGCCGGAATCCCTAATTGAGCAGCTTGTGAGCTGGCATTGTAGATGGCAACCGGTCCACCTAGTTTATTGAGACTAAAGTGGAAAATGATATCTTTCAAAGCACCCAAAATCCGTGTCGCTGTATTCCAGGTATCTGTAAAACCAGACAAGAGTTTATCCACAAAACCTGTCTTGAGGCCGTTTGTCACACCCAAATAGTAACGATTCCCTGACTTGGTTGGCTTCGCTTTGACTTCTTTTTCTTGGCCGTCTGTCTTGACTTTCAGGGTCAATTCAGGAGCCGTCTTGCTGTCCTTGGTTGCTTTCTCGACAGCATCTGTCAGCTCATCCCAGTTGCTAACGGTATCGTTATTGACTTGAAGGATCTGAACATTGCTTTTAACACCAACCTTAGCTAGCGCCCCATCGGGTGCCACCTGAACATTGTTGCTGTAGTAATCAATCGCACCACCGCGCATAAAGGCTAAAAGTGAGTAGACGACAATACTGAGGATAAAGTTGTTCATAGGACCCGCAAAGTTGGTGATCAACCGTCCCCAAATGCTGGCATTCTGATACTGAACATCTCTCGGCGCAATCCGCACTTCTGTCCCATCTTCCTCAACGATGGTCGCATCATGATCAACACTATAGGTCTTTGTCTCATCAAGAACCAAGCCCGTAATTTCCAGTTTGTCTTCAAAGTCAAACTGGGTAACATTCATGGGAAGGGCTGTCTGATCCAGATTCTTTCCTGAAAGATTGATCCGGACGACCTTACCAGCCTCATTTAGCGTCAAGCTGACAGGCGTTCCGGTTTTAATCTCCGTTGTATCTTCACCCCAACCAGCCATACGCACATAGCCACCTAAAGGTAGAATGCGAATCGTATAAGCTGTTCCATCTTGACCAATATGGGCAAAGATCTTGGGACCCATCCCGATCGAGAATTCTCGCACTAGGATGCCCGATTTTTTTGCAAAATAGAAATGACCAAACTCGTGAACGAGAACGATCACTCCAAAAATAACAATAAAGGCAATAAACTGCATCGTTCTATACGTGGTTTCCTTTCTATCTCTTCTGTCTTAGAACAAGCCCAAGAAATGCATCAAGGGAAAGACAAAAATCAAACTATCAAAGCGGTCTAGAACACCACCATGTCCTGGAATAAATTTCCCAGAATCTTTCACACCGAAGTGGCGTTTAATCGCACTCTCTACCAGATCTCCAAACTGACCTGCAATACTAAAGAGGATGGTAAAGAAGATCATCGCAAGAAAACCATGTCCACCTGCCACAGAGCGATCCACGATCATATAGATCACAGTTACCGCAACTGCAGACAAGATTCCCCCAAGACTGCCTTCAATCGTTTTATTAGGAGAAACCGCTGGCATGAGCTTGCGTTTCCCAAACCGGCTTCCTACCAGATAAGCACCTGAATCTGTAGCCCAGACAATAAAGAGGGCTAACAAAACCTTATCAATACCAGCAATTCGCGCATCTACTAAGGAATGGAAGCCAAGTCCAACATAAAAGCTGGACGCAATGGGGTAGACCACATCTTCATAATTATAATTCTGAGCAAGAACAGTTGTCCCCATGAGAATCAAGACAACCAGACCATAGGCAATCATATTGCCATCTGCTGGAAGGTAAGGGAGGTAGTCCTCGATCGGCAAAGTCAGGACGAAGGCCGCTAACATGGCCAGCGCTCCTTCAAAAGTCGCTGTCTCAAGCCCCTTCATCTTGAGCAATTCATGAACCCCTAGCATGGCGATCAAGCCAATCACAATCTGGAAGAACACTCCTCCAACCATTACTGTTGGAATGAAAAAGAGCAGGGCAATTCCTCCAAAAATCACACGTTTTTGTAAATCTTTCGTCATCATCTTCTCCTAAACACCACCAAATCTCCGATGGCGATGGCTATATTCTACTATGGCACTTCGTAGTGCTTCCTCTCCAAAATCTGGCCACATCACATCTGTGAAATACAACTCGCTATAAGCAGCCTGCCAAGGAAGGAAATTACTCAAACGGATCTCTCCGCTGGTACGGATAATCAAATCCGGATCCCTTAGGACACGTGGCAAACTCTCAGTATAGAGAGAATCTGCGATCATCTCTTCTGTGATATCTTCTGGACTGAACTTCGCATCCAAGACCTCTTGGGCGATCTGCTTCACAGCCTGGGTGATCTCTGCACGTCCACCATAGTTAAGCGCAAAATTCAAGATCAAACCCGTATTGAGGTGGGTCATCGCTTCTGCTCTTTCCAAAGCCTCCAGCGTTTCTTTTGGTAATTTCTTGGTGTCACCAATCATTTGAATCTTGACATTGTTGCGATGCAATTCGGGGACAAAACGATCATAAAACTCAACCGGCAAGTGCATGATGAACTTGACTTCATCTTCAGGGCGTGTCCAGTTTTCCGTAGAAAAGGCATAGACAGTCAAGACCTGAACCCCCATATTTTTTGCTGCAATCGTCACTTCTTGGAGAGCTTCCATCCCTGCCTTATGACCGAAGACGCGCGGTTGCATCCGCTTTTTCGCCCAGCGACCATTACCATCCATAATGATCCCAATGTGTTTCGGGACATCTAAAGGTATCTCGATTTTTTCTTTTTTCTTAAAACGAAACATGTTTTTCTACCTATTTCAATATTTATCGCTTCATTATACCATAAATCCCCATAAAATAGGGACTCTGGCCTCTTTTTTGAACCAGCAGGACTTTCCTTCATCACGTCGTCCTATTTGCCCACCAAAAAAGAGGCCTTTGCCTCTTCTTTGATGATTATTCTTCGATGGCTGAATCGGCATCTGAGCTAGCGCCTTCTGTAGCAGTAGCTGAGATTCCTTCTGATACAGGAAGAACTGTTTTGATCGCTCCCAATTCAAAGGTCAGGTAGACACCATCAACATCCAAGACAACGGTCTTGCGATCTGTATCGACTTCATCGATGGTTCCGTACAAGCCACCAATCGTGATGACTTCATTTCCTTTTTGAAGTTTATTCAAACTTTCCATCCGTTTTTGGTACTGTTTCTTTTGGCTACGGCTCATGAAGTACATCAAACCGACCATAAGAACGAGCATAATTAGCAAACTTCCGCCTTGCATATGTTTCTCCTTTAATTTTCATATATGCTATACTATATCAAATTTCGCCCGTCTTTTCAAGTTTTCCCATCCTCTTCAAGTAAAATCAGACTCCAGTCTCAGAGAAGAGGCAAGTTTTGATGAAAAAGAAAAAAACCACGAAAAGTGGGCTACTGACTAGTCAATCGTAATGCCATACTTTTCATGATTCTCATCATACCAATCAATCAAGGCCAAAGCCGTTTGATAGGTAATATTTTTGATTTTACTCGTTCCCTTCGTCAAAGTCGCTAGGCTCATTTTGCTGATGTTTGTTTCAGTTGCGACACGATAGCTCGTCAAGCGACCGTCAACCATCAGTTGAACAACGGCTTCCACTTTTCTGTATTCGGGAGTTGAGTAGATATCAATTGTATTGCTCATCTTACTTCCATTCCTCAAATTTTATTCTTGTATAGATTATATACTTATTTTCTTTATTTATTAATAATTTTGCTCAAATTGGATTAATTTCACTAATTATTGATGTTTTTTTACCCCAAATAGGAGGATTTTGGCCTTATACGGCGAATAATTTCCCCCAGGTGGGAAGAAAAAATAAAGACTGCTATATGATAGCAGTCTCTATTTTTCACAAACTAATTTGCCTTAATCTGCTTGTTTATCAGCGTTTTCTTCCTTCTTTGTGTCTTTTTCTCTGATCACAAGGACACCATCTTCCATGTCTGCTTCGAGATGTTTGGCATCCAAGTTATCCAAGTGGAAGTCTGTGACTTTGTCACGGATTTGTTGTTCAACTACCCGACGGAGTGGACGAACACCCATCACTTCATCATAACCTTCTTCAGTCATGTATTCTTTAGCTGCATCGCTCACTGCCAAGTCGATTTCTTTCTTAGAAAGGGTCTTATTGACATCTACCAACATCAAATCAACAATCTTAGAAAGGTCTTCCTTGCTCAAGTGTGAGAATTCAATGACAGCGTTGAAACGGTTGAGGAATTCTGGACGGAAGTAAGGTTTCAAACGATCCATGAGTTCTGGTTTATCCGCATCTTCTGTCAAGTTAGCTTCGTAACCAAATCCAGCGTTTGAAGTGGCGATAATCACAGTATTCTTGAAGTTTACCGTGTTCCCTTGACCATCTGTCAAACGACCATCATCCAAAACTTGAAGGAGAAGGGTGATCACTTGAGGATCCGCCTTTTCAATTTCGTCAAGAAGGACGATAGAGTAAGGGTTACGGCGAACACGTTCTGTCAAGGTATTGCTGTTGTCATCGTAACCAACATAACCAGCTGTTGTACCAATCAATTTAGAAACAGCTGTGCGGTCGCTGTATTCTGACATATCCAAACGGATGATGGCATCTTTGGTACCGAACATATCAAGCGCCAATTGTTTAGCCAATTCAGTCTTACCGACACCAGTAGGACCTACAAAGAGGAAGCTACCGATTGGACGGTTCCCTTCGTCAAATCCTGCACGGTTCCGACGGATAGCACGTGCCACTGCTTCAACGGCCTTGTCTTGACCGATAACCTTAGTTTGCAAGCGGTGACCCATATCTTTCAAACGTTCAATATCAGTTGCACCCATTTGAGACACTGGAATACCCGTCATCCGTTCTACTGATTCAGCCACATCGTTGATTGTTGCTGTTACTTTATGGTCTTCCGTATGGTTTTCAATTTTCTTTTCAAGTTCTTCGATACGAACTTTTGCTTTCAAAGCTGCTTCGTAATCTTCTTTAGCCGCAGCTTCTTCTTGTTTGGTTTTTTCTTCTTCAATTTCATGTTCCACAGCATGAACATCTGTTACAGGATGTTGGGCTGCCAAGTGAGCAGCTGTCACATCGACCAAGTCAATGGCCTTATCAGGCAAGCTACGTTGTGGAATGTATTGGATCGAATAATCAACTGCTGCTTTCAAAACTTCATCTGGCAAGATGACATTGTGGTGTTTTTCATAAAGATCACGGATCCCTTGGAGAATCTTGAAAGTATCTTCAGCTGATGGAGCATTGACTTTCACTTCGTTGAAACGACGAGCAAGAGCCGCATTCTTCAAGATGGTGTTACGATATTCATCTTGAGTGGTTGCACCAATGACAGTCAATTCCCCACGTGAAAGAGCAGGTTTGATGATATCCGCAAGACCTTTAGATCCTTGACCATCACCTGTGCTGCCTGCACCAAGGATTTGATGGATTTCATCAAAGAAGAGAATGACATTTCCCATAGCCTTGACTTCTTGGATCAGATTTTGAATATTTTCTTCAAAGCTACCACGGTATTGCGTACCAGCTTCTAGACCAGAAATATCAATCGAGATGATTTCTTTGTTTTTGATAGCCGCTGGAACATCCCCGTTCACAATAGCTTGTGCCAAACCTTCTACAACTGCTGTTTTACCAACACCGGCATCCCCTACAAGGACAGGGTTGTTCTTGGTACGACGAGACAAGATTTCAGCAGTTTCTTGAATTTCTTTATTACGTCCGATGACCGGATCCAATTTTCCTTCACGAGCTTCTTCGGTCAAGTTACGACCAAGTTTTGCAAGGATCCCATCTTGTTTCATTCCTTTACCTTGATGGTGTTGCACTTGCTCACTTCCTTCATTTGGAAGTTGACCAGTTTGGCGGTAAATAGCGAATTCTTCTGGTGTCACTTCACGACCGTTGATCATGTAGCGACGGCTTTCAGAACGAAAACCACCCATGTTTCCCATTAGTTGATTGAAAAGATCATCCATATTGTTAAAGTTGTTGTTCATATTGTATACCTCTAATTTACATAATTTTAATTCATTCTTGAAAATTAGCAGACCAATTGGCTGCTGTTTGATTGTTTACATAATTTTAATTCATTTATTTAATAATAGCCCTACAGGCTAACAGTTTCTATTTTTCCTTTTATCAATTAGTTGTCTTAATTCTGGAAATAGCATATCACCATCTCCTTTCCACTATTGATCTTGTAAACCAGTAGGCTTTTTCAACCTCTTTTTGTTTACATAAATTATTATAGCGCAGACTGAATTCTTTGTCAACACTTTTTTACATAATTTTTTAAATTTATTAAAAAAATCTGGAGTCACTCCAGATTCCATATTTAAATAGAAGTTCTTGGCTAGATAGATTTAAATTTACCAGCTTTTTCTTGAATAACCGTCTGTACATTTTTAGCAAATTGACCCACCATGGATTGATCCAGTTGCTTTCCAACGACCTGGACGTCTTCTTCGGCTACTGTTGTAATCGCAGTCAAGCCATCATTGTAACGTTTCTCAACTCCTGCCTTGCAGGTCAATAAAACGGGCGCATAGACAACCCGGATTAAATCTTTTTCAAGTTTCTTTCGGCTTTCGATGATCCTCATCTTATCTTTCATATCTAAATCAAAGAAATCTTTGACTGGACTATCACCCATACTTCCTCCTCTTCTATACTATGAAACTTTATCTTGTGCAAACTCCTCTTCCAGTTGGCGTCTATCTTTCCGGTAGGATTGCCATAAATTCTCTTCCTCGATTTCGATCTGTTTTAAGGCTACTTGTGCAGCTTCTCTAGCTTCGAGATCATACTCTTCGATACAGCGATGGAGGGACTCCCATCCACAACTGACATCAACCTCCTGCTCTTGTAAAAAGGAAGCTGCCATCGCATACTCTTCTTCCAGCATCTGGGTGAAGAGCTGCTGTTTTCTTTCCACTAGGCAACGCTTTTCATCTAGCTCCAAGCGCGCTTTTTGGAACTCTCTTTCCAAGTGATCTAGTTTCTTTTCCTTTTTCGAAAGAGTAGATGAAATTAATAAGCTAGTTGTTCCCACTGGTTCATTTCTCCTGCTATTTCTTGATCTTTTGCTTTTAAGAGCTCAATTCCTGCATTCACTTGCTCGTTTAAAGTATGAAATTCATTCGATAAGGACTGATATGCAGCCAAACGATTGTCGAACCTTTCTCTTACTTCAGTGACAACTGTTTGCCTTGTTGCACCGGCCTGTGCATAAGCCTCTTCTACTTCCGCAAGATTGAGAATGAAGCCTTTCGGAACGGTCTGTAAGACTTTCTCCAAAGCTTCTAAATCTGTATCCAGTTGTGCCTTAGATTTCTGAGCTTGCTCCAGCCCTTCATCCACTACCCGAATCAGCTCATCAGAAGCCAAGCGTGCCTGCAAAGCATCAAGATAAATCCGTTCACTTGAGCTCAGTCCACCACCTGTTTTTTGCAATTTATCCTTTAGGCGATAGTAAACCTTCATCCGCTCTTCAATGATTTCCTTCCGAGTGATGGCTTCCGTTCCCTTTTCAAGAACCAAATTCCCATCCTTATCATAGATATAACCATGCATCATGTGCTGCAGGCCAGTATTTATCAAATTCTTAGTTTTGAGGTGCTTGACAATCCCACTGGATTCCTTGCTTCCAGAATCCTGATAGCCCAAGCTAACCAAATCTTTATGGTCAATGTGGTTGTAGATTTTGTACTTCAGCGAATCTATACGCGCTTTTTGCTCGGGTGTTAAGATGGAATAGGCATTAGGGCCATTGTATAGATGGACAGTCCCAATATGAGACGCTTCTTCTTCCGTCAAGCAGGCAAGCGCATACTGAATATTCATAGACCCCAGAGAGTGACCGTATAGATCGATCTTGGCATTGGGGTATTTTCGGATCACCTCTTTCAAATGAGCTGCAGCATCTTTAAACTGCGGAGGCGGGAAAGTACCTCTATCTTTGTTGTACTCTTTTAAAATGGTAGCCCCAATAAATACTGGAAACTTTGCTTGACTATCAATTAGAATATCCGTTCCCATACCATATAGATTTGCTTTCGCCTCACGATAAGCATTTGTTATTGGATTACTTCTAATACTCTTGACAAAGCTTTTTACATTATTTCCAACATTTTTATCGAGTAAACCAAACGGATAACTAATAAGCTCCGAAATATTAGAATCGGCAGTTTCATCCCTTTTTTTCAAATTCTCCTTAATCTTATCTCTAGTGAATCTTTTCGCATAATCTGTCGCATAGTTCGCCGCTCCATTGGGACCAAGAATGTTAGAAGCAGCAGGCAAATCTGTCTTTACCCAATCCGTGAATGTATCATGGAGTAATTTTTGTGTACTTGTTTCAGTTTCAGATCCCTTCATCAAGACAGTCACGTCATGGATTTGGGCACGTTCTTCATCTGAAGCAGTATAGGGGACTGCTTTTTGTTTTTCGCCTTGACCATTGTTAGTAAGAACGAAGACCTGCTCCTCATTGTCATTTACATTATCATAGATGTGAGCGGTATGGCCTATATAATATTTTCCATTTTCAATAGTTTGCTTTTTCCCAATTTCTGATGGAATATATTCTAATAAAGCCACCTCTTTATGTAGATAATCTGAATCTATTGAATTATTGTCCATAATATTTCCCTTCTAAAAGTTCGTCCAACTCTGTAGGTGTACTGGATGCCGCAACATGATATGCTCCTGATTCCTTTTCTATTACTACCATATCAACAATCAACTTATCATCGTTATTAATAACAATCTCAATATTAATCCCTTCCATTGGATTATATTTTAATTTATCTTTTAAAATCCTGTAAGTCTTTATTTTTCCATTTGGAGTCAGTGCTTCCGGGTCCAGTTTTTTAAAATATTTTTCAATCGCCACTTTCATCTTCTTACTCTCTGCAATTTGAATCATTTCTTGTTTTTTGGCAGATTGTCCATTAAAAAAGCTACAGCCTCCTAAGCTCAAGCTAAATACTACCATTATCAACACAATTAATTTACTTTTTTTCATTTCTTCCCATTTCTTTCTCTAGTTTTCTTAAAATTTATTATACAAAATTCCATCAACGTCTGAAATGTTACTTTTGTTAAAAAATGTTGCTAAATCATTACAAGCACTAGCTATTGATGTAACATACCAACTTTGATTCAGAAATGTTTCTATTTTCCTATATTAGGGGTGTTTGCCTGAATGAGTTTATTTCCCAGTCTTTTCTGCTTTACTTAACAGATCACTTAATTTTGCTGAAATACCGTAACTACCTGCTTCGAACTGTCCTGAATCTTCCATTTGAACAGTCGTATCGATCGTTAACTTTTTATCGCCATTGATAACAAGAGTGACATTCATCCCTCCCATTGGATTGTATTCCAATTCACCTTTTATCAGGGTATAGGAGTGAATGACTCCTTCTGAAGTGAAAGCTTTCGGATCGATACTGATTAACAAGTGTTTTATCGCTCGCTCCATTTTCGTGCTTTCTGCAATCTGAATCATTTCCCTTCTCTCAGCAGCTTTATCCGTAAAAAGACTGCAACCTCCTAGAAACAAAGTCAGTAAAAATAGTAGCATTAATCGTTGTTTTTTATCAGTCATATGTTCCCTCTCACTTATATTATTCGTAATGTTTTTTAAAAAATGAGCCAATTTTTAAAAATTTTTTCCAGATCCTAAAAAACACACCCTTACTGGGTGCGTCTCTTATTAAATCATATATTCGACGCTATAAGTAGCATCGGATAAAATCCGTGAAAGGAATTGTTTGGTTCGTTCTTCTTTTGGACTGTTGAAGAATTCATGGGGTTCGTTTTCTTCGATGATGTGTCCGCCATCCATAAAGATGACGTGGTTGGCCACATCACGCGCAAAGCCCATCTCATGGGTTACGACAACCATGGTCACTCCTTCTTGGGCCAATTGCTTCATAACATCTAAGACATCACCGACCAACTCTGGGTCTAGCGCTGAAGTCGGCTCGTCCAGCAAGATCACGTCTGGTTTGACCGCGATGGCACGCGCGATTCCGATCCGTTGCTGCTGACCACCTGACAATTGAGAAGGATAGTAATCCTTGTAAGCGAGGAGACCAACTTTTTCAAGGGCTGATTCTGCCCGTTGGATAGCTTCTTCTTTTGGAATCTTACGAGCTACAACCAGGCCTTCTAAGATATTTTCAAGCGCTGTTTTGTTGGCAAAGAGATTGTAATGCTGGAAAACAAAGGCCGTCTTTTGGCGGATTTCTAGAATCTCTTTTTTGCTAAGTTTTGAGAGGTCATATTCTTTTCCACCTAGGGTTAGGTGGCCTGTGTCTGCCTTTTCCAAGTGATTGAGGCAGCGAAGGAAGGTTGTTTTTCCTGATCCAGATGGACCCAAAATAACGACGACATCCCCTTGGTTGACCTTGAGATTAACATCTACCAGGACCTGGTGATCCTTAAATTTTTTCGATACGTGTTCTACTTCTAACATCTTCTCATTTCTCCTTCTTCTATGCGAGTGTCAGGCGTTTTTCTAAGCGATTGAATCCCCACTGAATCACCCCACAAATGACAATATAAAGAATAAAAATCACTAGATAGGATTCAAAATATTGATAGCCATAAGAGGCTTCGACCTTGGCAATGGCGGTGATATCCTTGATGGTCATGACAAAGACAAGGGAGGTTCCTTTGACCAAGTTGATGACCAGGTTACACAAATTGGGAAGGGCTGAACGCAAGGCTTGTGGAAAAACAATGCGGATGTAGGCTTGGCGGTTGGTCAAACCAATGGCTTGCGCTGCTTCTAGCTGGCCCTTATCCACCGTCAGAATGGCTGACCGGAGAATTTCAGCAAGACTCCCCGTTGTCATCAAGCTAAAAATGATAAAGGCATAGTAAATAGGATTGATCTCAAAGACATTAAAGTGACTACCAATACTCTTAAAAAAGCTATTTAAGAGGCTGGGAAAGAGACTATAAAAGAAGAGAATCAAGAGAATCGGAGGCGTCGCGCGGATAAAGGCTAAGTAAACCACTGAGAAACTGCGAACACCTTTGACCTTATAGATCTGACCGAGTGCCAAAAAGAGGGCTGGAAAAAAACTCAAGAGAATCGATACGACCATGATCAGAAGGGTCACTGGAACACCACCCAAGGTGGCTAGAAATGTTTTACTAATAAAATTGAAATCCATAAGCTACCTTTCTGTTACACTGAGTCGTTTTTCAAGCAATTGAGCGGAGAAAGAAATCACAAGGGCAATTGCCCAGTAGATTACTGCTACAGCTGTATACGTTTCGAGGGAATAATTCCCAAGATTGCGGCTGATCAAGTTGTTGCCTGCTCCCATGATATCGATAAAGCCAATGGTATAAGCTAAAGCGGCATCGCGCATGAGGTTCAAGATGGCAGTCGTCATGTTTGGAAGAGCCACGCGAAAGGCTTGGGGAAGGACAATCCGCCAAATAGTTTGAGCCGGCGTCAAGCCGATACTCAAGCCCGCTTCCATCTGACCTTTTGGAATGGCCAAATAGGCTGCCTTGAAAACCTCAGAGATCATAGCGGCAAAGAGAAGAAACATGGCAACAAGGACAAAGACAAACTTGGACCAGTGGTCAATGTCAATGCCCAACCACCAGTTCAAAAATTGGGGGAGTCCATAAAAGACCAAAAAGAGTAAGACAATCGGAGGGGTACAACGCAAGGTAAAGACATAGCCTTTTGCCAGACCTGCTCCTACCTTATCTTCTGATACCTGTGCCCAGGTCAAAACTAAGCCAAATGCAGAACCGAGAACCGTCGTTAAAACCATCAAGGCTAGGGTCGCTGGCAGGGCTTGGACCAAGGTTGGAAGAAATGACCAGACCTTGGAAATGTCGTATGAGACCATGTTTCTTTTCCTTTCTGTATCCGTATAGAAATAAGGAAGCTGGGGCTATGCGCACCCAGTTCCATCTTATTTCTCCTTATCTACATAACTGAAGACATCTTCACCGAAATATTTTTTCGACAATTTAGCAAGTGTGCCATCTTTTTCTAATTCTTTGATGGCCTTGCTGTATGCTTCCGCAAATTTTTCGTTTTTCTTATCCTTATGGATCAATGGGTAAGTTGGAATTCCTTTGTAGGCAAACCAGCTAAGTTTGTCCGCATATTGGTGGTAAGAACCATCTTTATCTGTGACAGCTTTTTCAAAGGAAAGTTTGATGTCAAAGAAGGCATCGTAACGTCCTTCAAGAACCCAAGCATAAGCATCTGCGACTTTGAAAGATTCGGCAGCTGTTAATTCGATTTGTTGGTCCTTATGCTTTTCATTGTATTCTTTAATAACATTCCATTGTGCATTTTGTGGTGAAATTGGAACCAATTTTCCTTTTTCTTTAGCGAAGTCATCGATATTCTTGTATTTATTCGCATCTTCTTTCCGTACGGTAAATCCGATGATACTTGCTCCGATTGGTTCTTTTGGAATGATAAATTTCTTGGCACGTTCTTCGGTATACCAAGCTCCTTTGGTTCCGATATCGTATTTACCAGATTCTAGACCGATCAAGAGATCGTCATCACTTGTTCCAGTGTACTCAAACTTGTAGTCTGGTAGTTTTTCGTCAATGGCTTTGAGAACGGCTACTTCATAGCCATCTGATTCTCCTTTTTCATCAACGAAATCATACGGTACATAGTTTTGCGTGTGGGCTACTTTCAAGGTTGTTACCTTGTTCGATCCTGTTGAGCCTTTGCTGTCATTTGCATGGTTCAAGCTCCGTCCAAGAATGGTTGCACCTGCAATGGCAAGTACTGCCACCCCACCGATAATCCATGTTTTTTTACTCATACTTTGTTCTCCCTCTTTCTATTTTCCTTATTCTGCTGCAGCTTCACGAACCCATTCGATTCGTTCTTCATCAATGTCACTTGGAATCGTACAATCGGCACCGATGACCAAGCCTGTGGTTCCTGTTTCTGCGATGATGCGTTTGGTTTCTGCTTGAATCGCAGCCTTGTCTCCTGTGTAGAGAAGACCATTTTTGCCATTTTCAAAACCACCAAGAACCGTACGTCCACCGAAGATTTCGCGTCCTTCTGCTAGGCTGATTCCTTCTGGTCCGACTGCCCAGTTAATGACTTGGGCTGGATAGTCTGTGAAGAGATGGATATCATTGCGAGCTCCTTCGTAGCCACAGATATGAAGAATATTTACACCACCGGCTTCATTGGCTTCCTCTAAGACATGGAGTTCACTCGGTGCAATAATGTTTTTATAAACTTCTTGTGTAACCCGCGCATCTTGGATACTTTGAACACTGAGGTAGATCCCGTCTGCTCCTGCTTCTTTGATGATTCGTTGGCTCAAACTTGCAATATCTTGGCCAATGGTATCCAATACTTTTTTAAGAGTTGCTGCATCTTGATCGATAAAGTTTGCGATCAAGTCATCTCCTCCTGAAACTTCTCCGACCAACCATTTGAAGTAGGTCACTGGAGCAAAGATATTGTAGATAGCCACAATGTCTTCTTCAAAACCGGCACGGATTTTTTTAACGAGCTCTACCTGCTCTGTGATCCATGGATGATCTGCTCCGAGTGGTTCAATCCCTGCTAAGTCGGAGATATTTTCAAGGCCTTTGTGAATGGCTGGATTT
The DNA here is from genome assembly GCA_027685415.1 of Streptococcaceae bacterium AF13-5-6.0. Taxonomy (GTDB): domain Bacteria; phylum Bacillota; class Bacilli; order Lactobacillales; family Streptococcaceae; genus Streptococcus. The sequence continues at coordinate 73,562 of JAQCUL010000004.1, read as the reverse complement.
GGATAAGCAAAGTAACCATCACTCATGAGTTTGACAAAGTCTGGTTTGACCTTGTGAAGGAAGTTTTTATGGCCATTGAGGTTTTTTTCAATAATTTCCGGATTAGAAAATCCTTTCAACCATTCTTCTTCTGTTGTAAAATGATGCCAAAATCCAACTGGCACACGGTCAACTGATTCTCCTTTAAAAGCTTTTAAGACTAATTCTCTTTTTGATGACATGTTCTTACCTCGTTCTAATCTTTTCTTGTTTGTTATCTTATCACTTCGATAATTGTTTGACTAATATATATTTTTTATCAAGCTCTTCATCTTTTTTTATCACTGATCTTCAAGGAGTAGAATTCCTGCTAGGTCAGATGGGCGGATGAGGGAGAAACTATGAGCTGGAATTTTCTCCAGTCTTGCCATATCTGGATCTTTTTTTGCTTTCCCCTGACTGCTTGCTAGAGCTACTTTACTGAGCCCTAGAAGCAAAAACAAAACGGTTACCAGGATACACCATACATTGATCTTTTTCATCTCCCTCTCCTTTCTTCTTACAATACAGCTGCTTGACGTACCCAATCTAAGCGTTCCAATTGGAAATCATCTGGCACGGTACAGTCTGCTCCAAGGATCAAACCACGGCTTCCGGCTTCAGCCACCAAGCGACGCGTTTCTTGCTCAATAGCTTCTCGTTCCCCTTGGTAGAGCAAACCTTTCTTGCCGTTGACAAAGCCACCCAAAACGGCACGATCGCCGAAAAGTTTACGACCTGCGGCTAGGCTAAGGCCTTCATGATGGGTCGCCCAGTTAATGACTTGAGCTGGATAATCCTTGAAGAGCTCCACTTCATTGCTAGCCCCTTCAAAACCACAGATATGAAGGATATTGATTCCTCCAGCTTCATTGGCTGCTTCTAGGACAGCGATGCTGCTAGGCTCAATGAACTTGCGGTATTCTTCATCTGTCACACGCTCATCTTGGACCTGCTGGGTTGAGTAGTAAATCCCTTCGACTCCCGCTTCTTGGATCAAGCGACGACTTAAAGTAGCTATGTCTCCTGCAATCACGTCAAGGACATGAGCTAAAGTTTCTGGATCTTCCTTGATAAAGTCTGCAATCACTTGGTCTCCACGGGATTGATCCGTACGGAACCAGCGTTTCAAATAAGAAATAGGCGAGAAGATATTGTAGAAAGAAGCAATCTCTTCATGGAAATGGGAACGAATCTCCTTGACCACTTCAATCTGTTTTTCAATCCAAAGATGATGCTCTCCAATGGGTTGAATGTCCTTCAATTCTCGGATCGATTTGATCTCTTTCGAATAAAGAGCACTCGGATAGCGGAAGAAGCCATCACTCATGATCTTGACAAAATCAGGTGAAATTTCTTCAACATAGTGTTGATGTCCCTTAATACTTTTTGCTACTACAGCCGGATTGTCTAGACCCAATTCTTTTTCTTCTTGGGTCACATAATGGAGCCAAAATCCTACAGGGATTCGCTCTACTGTTTCGCCTCGAATGGCACGAAGAACCAATTCTTTTTTACTCATACTGTACATCCTCCTCAATATTTCTCCAATAGAAAGGCTAACTGCTTTCCTTCTGGAATTTGTAACCATGATATCACCTCGAAAAGTAGCTGACTAATATATTTTCCCTATCAAGGCCTTAAAATTTCTTTATTAAAAAAGGTATCAAAAAAGCGCAAGTCCTTGAAAATAGGGACTTGCGGGTATCTTTCTCTATTCTTTCATTTTAGAAGAAAAGGACCGCTTTGATCTTTTCTTGATCCGGTTATAACAGAAAACTATATCCCTTCTTTTAAAGGAAAAAATGGCATATGTTAAAGCAAAGAAACCTTTCATAACAGCATTTTTTCTCCTTTGTTCTTTTCACCGATTCCTAGACACCTTCTCCTCTTTCTTGTCAGGCAAGATTGAAAGGAGTATAATTTTTATAGAATAATTTTAAGGAGTGTACGGTTTATGAAAACAACAAAAACCACCTTTACCATCGTTTCTGCTCTTGCTTCTGTCATTTTACTGACGAGTTGTGGAAGCAACACCAACAAAACGCAAGAGACAAAAGCAAGCAGCACTAAAAATCAGGTGACGATGACCTATGATCAACAGCGCTCACAAGAAAATACCATGTCTGTTCTCTGGTACCAAAAGGCAGCAGAAACCAAGGCTTTGTATTTACAAGGCTACAATGTCGCTACAGACCGTTTGAAAGAGATCCTCCAAACGCCTTCTGATAAGCCATACTCAATCGTATTAGACTTGGATGAAACTGTTTTAGACAACAGCCCTTACCAAGTTCAAAACGTCAAAGATGGTACGGCCTTCAATCCTAAAGATTGGGATGTTTGGGTGAAAAAAGCAGCCGCAAAAGCGGTGCCAGGTGCCAAAGATTTCCTTCAATATGCAGATCAAAACGGGGTTCAAATCTACTACATTTCTGACCGTACAACCTCTCAAGTAGATGATACCATCAAAAACCTTGAAAAAGAAGGCATTCCTGTTCAAGGACGTGACCACCTCATGTTCTTAGAAGATGGTGTCAAATCAAAAGAAGGCCGTCGCCAAGCTGTGCAAGAAAAGACCAATCTTGTCTTGCTCTTTGGGGACAACCTGGTCGACTTTGCAGATTTCTCTAAGACCTCTGAAGCTGATCGCGACAAGAAATTGGACGAATTGCAAAAAGAATTCGGTGAAAAATTCATCATCTTCCCAAATCCAATGTATGGATCATGGGAATCTGCTGTTTACCAAGGTAAAAAACTAGATGCCAAGGGACAAACAGAAGAACGCCTCAAAGCCTTGCAAGGTTTTGATAAATAAAGCAAACATCCTCGCTAGGAAAAACCTAACGAGGATGTTTTTTTCTATATAGATAATTTTATTCAACTGTTACAGACTTAGCAAGGTTCCGTGGTTTATCAACATCGAGTCCACGATGAAGGGTTGCAAAGTAGGCAATCAATTGGGTTGGCACCACCATTGAGATTGGAGAGAGGTAAGGGTGAACCGCTGTCAAGACCAAATCATCTGTCTCTTTAGCGACATTTTCTTCTGCAATGGTTAAAACATGGGCCCCACGTGCTGCCACTTCTTGGATGTTCCCACGTGTGTGGCTGGCTAGGACTGGATCTGACAAGAGGGCGATGACCGGTGTACCCTCTTCGATCAGAGCGATGGTACCGTGTTTCAACTCACCCGCAGCGAAGCCTTCACATTGGATGTAAGAAATTTCTTTTAGTTTCAGACTGGCTTCCATAGCAACAAAGTAGTCTTGGCCACGTCCGATATAGAAAGCATTGCGGGTTGTTTCCAACAAGCCACGGACTTTTTCGTCGATCACTTCTTTTTCTGAAAGGGTTGATTCGATCGATTGGGCAACGATAGACAATTCGTGCACCAAATCAAAGGCTTTGGCCTTCTCATTGCCATTGGCTTCCCCAACAGCTTTAGCCAGAAAGGCAAGGGCTGCGATTTGAGCCGTATAAGCCTTAGTAGAAGCTACCGCAATTTCAGGTCCAGCATGGAGCAACATGGTCATGTCTGCTTCACGTGAAAGAGTTGAACCTGGAACATTGGTCACTGTCAAGCTTGGAATGCCCATTTCATTGGCTTTGACCAATACTTGGCGGCTATCAGCTGTTTCACCAGATTGGCTGATAAAGATGAAGAGTGGTTTTTTGCTGAGAAGCGGCATACCATACCCCCACTCAGAGGAAATACCGAGTTCTACTGGAGTATCTGTCAACTCTTCCAACATTTTTTTAGACGCAAATCCAGCATGGTAAGAGGTACCAGCCGCAAGGATATAGATGCGGTCTGCTTCTTGAACAGCCTTGATAATAGCTGGATCTACCACTACTTGACCAGATTCATCTGTATAGGCTTGGATCAACTTACGCATGACAGTTGGTTGCTCATCGATTTCCTTGAGCATGTAGTATGGGTAAGTCCCTTTTCCAATATCAGAAAGGTCGAGTTCAGCTGTATAGCTAGCCCGTTCTTTGACGTTTCCATCATAGTCTTGCACTTCAACGCTGTCAGCCTTGACAATAACCAACTCTTGGTCATGGATTTCCATGTATTGGTTGGTTTCACGAATCATGGCCATGGCATCAGAGCAGACCATATTGTAGCCATCGCCAAGACCGATCAAGAGTGGTGATTTATTTTTTGCCACATAGATGGTGCTTGGATCTTCCGCATCCATCAAAGCAAAAGCATAGGCTCCACGGATGATGTGGAGGGCTTTTTTGAAGGCTTCGAGCGTAGATAAGCCATCTTCTTCAGCAAATTTTCCGATCAAGTGGGCGGCGATTTCTGTATCTGTTTGCCCCTTGAAATGGTGACCTGCTAGGTATTCTTCCTTGATTTCAAGGTAGTTTTCAATCACCCCATTGTGGACCAAAACAAAGCGACCTGTTTCGGAGCGGTGTGGGTGAGCATTATCCTCAGTTGGTTTTCCGTGAGTGGCCCAACGAGTATGTCCGATCCCAGCTGTTCCTTCAACACCTTCTGCCTTAGACGACAATTCTGCAATGCGGCCAACAGCCTTTACCAATTGGTTCTTGCCTTCACTAGCCAGAAAAACACCCGCAGAGTCATAGCCTCGGTATTCGAGTTTTTCAAGTCCTTGAATCAAAATATCAGTAGCATTTGTATTTCCTACAACACCAACGATTCCGCACATAGTTTTTACGATATAGCCTTGCTATACTTTCCCCTTTACTTAGTCAAACGACCCATGGTCGATTTCTCAGTTGCTTTGGAATTGGTCTAGTCTAATTTGACCAAAAAGCAACCAGCGGAGTCAGTATACAATGCTTCTTCCAGTTTGTCAACTAGGAAATTCAAGAAAATTGGTCTAGTTAAGGAGGGGTTAAGAAAAACCTATCAACATCTTGGTTGATAGGTTGCTTTTTCTACTCTTCAAATCCATTCTGCTGGCTCAACTTACGGAACCAATGGCCGGATTTTTTGAGGGTTCGTTTTTGACTTTCGAGGTCCAACTCAACTAAGCCATAGCGGTTCTTGTAGCCATTGAGCCATGACCAGCAGTCAATAAAGGTCCAGATCAAATAGCCTTTACAGTTGGCACCATCTTGAATAGCCCGGTGGAGCTCACGAAGATGGTCTTTGACAAAGTCAATCCGGTAATCGTCTTGGATCACGCCATCCTTGCGGAATTTTTCCTCTCCTTCAACCCCCATCCCGTTTTCAGTCAGGATCCACTCGATATTGCCATAGTTTTCTTTGATATTTTGGGCAATGTCATACAAGCCTTGCTCATAGATTTCCCAACCTCGGTGGGGATTGATCTTGCGGCCTGGCATAACGTAAGGTTCATAAAATTGCTCAAAGAGTAGGGGAGATGCTGGATTTGGAGCATAACGAGGAGCCGCCACACGGAGTGGTTGGTAATAGTTAACCCCTAGGTAATCCACCGTATTTTCCTCGATCAAGCGCAATTCAAAGGGATCATAATCCGGTAAGAGATCGCGCTCCCGTAGGATCTCCACTAATTCTTCAGGATAATGACCAAGAACAGATGGATCTAGGAAGGATTTGGCTTGAAAGAGCTCGGCAATGCGCGCAGCTTTCACATCTTCTGGATGCTGGCTCCGAGGATAGGCTGGTGTCAAATTGAGTACAATCCCGATACGATAGTTAGGATCCACCTCATGACAGGCCTTGACCGCTAGAGAGCTTGCTAGCTGGGTGTGGTAGGCTACTTTAACAGCTGCTGCTGCGTCTACCTTATGAGGAAAATGGGCATCATAAAAATAACCAAACTCCACAGGGACAATGGGTTCATTAAAGGTGATCCACTGATCAACCAGATCCCCATAGGTCTTGAAACAAAAACGCGCATATTCTTGGTAAGCATAGGCGGTTTCTTTATTTTCCCAACCATCCCCTTGCTCTTGAAGAGCCATCGGTAAATCAAAATGATAGAGGTTGACCAAGAGGTGAATCCCTTTTTCTTTAATCTTTTCAAAGACACGGCGGTAGAAATCAACACCTGCTTGATTGATTTCCCCTCGTCCTTCTGGGAAAATACGGGACCACTGAATAGAGGTTCGAAAGGCGGTGTGCCCAGTTTCTAACAAGAGGTCCAGATCCTCTTCCCAGTGTTCATAAAAAGTCGATGTTTTCTCTGGTCCTTGCCCTTGATAAAAGCGGTTGGGCTCGATCCTATACCAGTAATCCCAGAGATTGTCTCCCTTTCCATCCTGGGCTATACGTCCTTCTGTTTGAGGGCCCGAGGTCGAACTCCCCCATAAAAAATCCTTTGGAAATTGATACATGTCCTAATCCTCCTCATTCTACTAGCTCTATTGTAACGAATCCACCTCCAAAACCTAGGCACAATTTACAGTCTTTCTTACGCAGATTAAAGAAAAAGCCCCTTAGGAAAAATTCCTAAGGGAGCTGGTCCTCTTTACAATTGAGTCACGACATATTCAAAGAGCTTGCGATCTGCTGGGCTCTTGTCAAAACGCAGTTCCGGATGCCACTGAACGCCGAGGAAACGACTCTCATCTGTGGATTGAACAGCTTCTATGATGTCATCTTTAGGATCCCGCGCGATCACTTCTAGGCCATCTGCCAAGTCTTTAATACTTTGATGATGGAAAGAATTGATGCGACTGGTCTTACCATAGATCTCTTGCAGGATCGTCTGATCCTTGGTCACCAACTCTTGGCTGGTGTACTGACCTGGATTGTCCTGCCAGTGGTGTTCAATGTCTTGATGCAGAGTTCCCCCTAAAGCGACATTATAGAGCTGGGTCCCACGGCAGACGGTAAAGATAGCTTTTTTAGTCGCACGCGCTTCTTCAATCAAGGCCAACTCAAAGAGATCGCGTTTCAAGAGGTAGTCATCACTGTCGATGGTGATTTCTTCTCCGTAAAACTTGGGCAAGACATTTTGTCCACCGGTGATGATGAGCTTATCAATCATCGATATATAGTCTTTAGCCAAGGCTGCATCTCCAATTGGCAAGATCAAGGGAATCCCTCCTGCCTCTTTGACCGCTTCGACAAAACCAGTCGCCGCATAACTCATGTTCGCGTCTGGATCATCTGGGAAGGGTCTTTCATTTCCTGTAATTCCGATCACTGGTTGTTTTTTCATACTTTTTTCCATATACTTTCATTCATTTTCAAGGCTTATTGTAACACAATTTTAAGCCAGACTCAATGGAGTTTTTTTGAAGAGAAGTCAACAATTAGAATGAAAGGACTCAGCCATCTAACTTCTGTCAATAAGAGGCAATTCTGTTTCAAAGCCCCTGAGGATTCTTACGTATTTACTTTTCTTTAAACCACTCCATCCCTGGGGAATCCAATATAATCTTGGTCAATTGTTGGGGGCTTTCCTGAGTCCCATTGATAATCCAGTCGACAATAAGTCCTGTCAAACCAGAAACATACATGGTAATAGCATAGCGCTCTGGCATTTGATAAGCTGCCACAATGACTGGTCGAGAACGTGGCGTAGACTCAATCATCCCCAAGATAAAAGAACGAATGTTGTCTGCAAAACGAAAACTTGGATTTTTTGCAATTTCAGCAAAAAAAGCACTGTTCTCTTGGAAATAAGACAAGATGGCTTCTAAGGCTTCTTTGGGATAAAAGGTTTCTTTCCTCAAAATCATACGAACCGTCGTTATGGTTTCTTCTTTTAATTGCTCTAAAAAATCCTGTTTATCTAGGTAGTGCAGATAAAATGTCGAGCGGTTGACACCCGCTTTTTTAGTTAACTGACTAATCGTTATATCCTCTAAACTTTTTGTAGCCAAAAGCTGAATGAAGGCTTCTTTAATATCTGACTTAGTTGTCGTTTGTCTCTGTTGCATACGAACCCCTTATTTCTACATATTGTTGATCAAAGTATATCTCGAATTTTGAAAATGTCAACTATCATCTGATATTTTCAGTTATGATTATCATATTTTCTTCGTTATTTCAACACATTGTTGTTTTCTGTTGTAGCAATCGTATTTAAAAAATCATAAAATAACCTTCGTAATTATTCAACAGGTTGTTGTTTTAGCAGCTGATAATTTTTAAAGGAGACAAATACACATGGCGTATATTGAAATGAAACATAGTTACAAACGGTATAAAACAGGTGATGTGGAAATCATCGCAAACAATGATATCACTTTCGAAATTGAAAAAGGGGAGTTAGTGATTATACTCGGTTCTTCTGGGGCAGGAAAATCAACTGTTCTCAATATTCTTGGTGGTATGGATACCAATGATGAAGGAAAGGTCATCATCGACGGGAAAGACATCTCCAATTATAATGCGAAACAATTAACAGCTTATCGTAGAGACGATGTCGGATTCGTCTTTCAATTCTATAACTTGGTCTCAAACTTAACGGCCAAAGAAAATGTAGAGTTGGCTTCTGAAATTGTCGCGGATGCTAAAGATGCGGAACAAACTTTGATTGATGTGGGTCTAGGAAAACGCATCAACAACTTCCCTGCACAATTGTCTGGTGGTGAGCAACAACGGGTCGCTATCGCTCGCGCCGTCGCAAAAAATCCGAAAATTCTCCTCTGTGACGAACCTACAGGAGCCCTGGATTACAATACTGGAAAACAGGTCTTGAAGATTCTCCAAGACAAGGCTCGCAATGAAGGAGCTACCGTTATCATCGTCACTCACAACGGTGCGCTTGCACCGATTGCTGATCGTGTGATTCGTATGCATGATGCGCGTGTTCAAAGTATTGAACTCAATGCAACTCCACAAGATATTGATAGCCTCGAGTACTAGAAAGGATGTCTCATGAATCGTAAAACTTATTGGAAGGACGTGAGAAAGTCTTTCTCTAGTTCTAAAGGACGGGTGGTTTCTATTGCTTCACTCATGGCCTTAGGTTCTTTCGCTCTTGTGGGTCTAAAGGTGACGACACCTGATATGCAACACACGGGAACAAGCTATTTTACTAAACACCAAACAGCTGACCTCACAGTTACTGGTAGCTATGGACTGAACCAGTCAGATCAAGACCTCCTAAATCAAGTCTCATCAGAGGCAACCATTGAGTATGGTTACTTTAAAGATGTAGTACTGAAAGGTTCCACTGATGCCTTTCGACTATTTTCAAAACCAAAAGATATCTCAACTTATGAGGTTGTAAAAGGAAAACTTCCAAGTAAGCAAGGTGAAATTGCTCTTTCTTCAGTCTATCAAGATAACTATAAGATCGGTGACAAAATTGAGTTTTCTGAAAAAGAGGGTGACAATGGTAAGGATGTCTTAAAAGAACACAGTTTTACCATCACTGGCTTTGTTCAGTCTTCTGAAATCTTATCAAGTGTTGACCTCGGTTCATCGACAGCTGGTAGTGGAGAACTCAAAGGTTATGCGGTTGTTCCTGAATCTAGTTTTGATTCCGATGTCTACATGATTGCACGCTTAGCTTACAAAGACGTCCGTGGTGCTAACCCTTATACCCAGGATTACACTGACAAGGTTTCCAAACACGAGGATGAGCTCGAAAAATTAGTAAAAAATCAGCCTGCTAACCGTTTGAAAGAATTAAAAGCTGATCCACAGGCTGAGATTGACCAAAAAACAAGACAACTTCAGAAAGCAGAAACGGAGCTTAACAAGAAACTTGAACAAGCAAAAGCGAGCGGTCAGGATAAGAATCCTCTTGTCCAGGAACAATTGACTCAGGCACAACAAGAAATCACTGACAAGAAGGAGCAAATAAAGGAAGCTCAAGAAAAAATCGATAGCATTGCTGAACCAAGCTACGATGTCTACACACGTCGTGAAGCTCCTTGGTCAGAAGGTTATGTTTCCTATGAGACCAACGCTTCTGTTTTTCAAAACCTCAGTAATATCTTCCCTGTTATCCTCTACTTTATTGCTGCCTTGGTTACCTTCGTCACGATGGGACGCTTCGTCGAGGAAGAACGGATTAAGGCAGGGACATTCAAAGCTCTCGGTTACCAAAACAAGGACATCATCCGTAAGTTTATCATTTATGGATTTGTAACGAGCATGATTGGTACTGCTATTGGGGTTGCTGCAGGCCACATTCTCCTTCCATCCATCATATACAATAGTTTTAAAGAGCGGATCCTGCTCGCACCGATTGAGTTACACTTCTATCCGTTTAAGACTCTTCTAGCTATTGTGCTTGGTCTCTTGTCCACCGTTCTTCCTGCCTTCATGGTAGCCAAGCGCGAATTAGGTGAAAAGCCAGCTCAACTTCTTCTTCCAAAGCCTCCAACATCTGGTTCTAAAATTCTTCTGGAGCGCATCACCCCGCTTTGGAACCGGATGAGCTTTACACAAAAAGTCACTGCCCGTAATATTTTCCGCTACAAGCAACGGATGTTCATGACCATTTTTGGTGTCTGCGGTTCAATCGCACTTCTCTTTGCTGGACTCGGTATTCGTTCTTCTATCGGAGACCTTAACACACGCCAATTCCCTAACATCATTCGTTATGATATGATTGTCGCAAATAAGGATCACCTGAATGAGCAGGAAAAGGAAAATATCCAAAAATTAATTAACGATAGCAAGGTCAAGGAACATCTGTCTATTCATTACGAAATGCTCTCAAAAGAGGCAGGAACTAATAACGATCGTCAAGATATCACAACCCTTGTGGTCAAAGACAAGGATCAAGAAACTCTACAACATTACATCAAGCTCAATAATCGTGAAACTGGTCAAAAACTCGAATTGACCGACAAAGGGATTATTATTTCTGAGAAGTTGGCAGACTTAGCTGGTGTTTCTGTAGGGGATGAGTTAACCGTTCAAAATAGCCAAGACAAGGATATCAAACTCAAAGTTGCTGGTATTTCTGAAATGTATATGGGTCACTTCATCTTTATGAATGAAACTACTTACAGAAATGCTTTTGGTAAAGAGGCTAGCCAGAATGCTACTATTCTGACACTGAAGAATCACTCAGACAAAAACGTTGAGCAAACAGCCAGTCAATTTATGGAGCTTGATGGTGTCAAAGGGGTTATTCAAAATACTACTCTAAAGGCACAAATCAAGACCATCGTCAACTCCCTTAGCCGTGTTATGGCAGTATTGATTGGGGTTTCTGTTCTTCTTGCTTTAGTTGTTCTCTTTAATTTGACAAATATCAATGTGGCAGAACGTATCCGCGAATTATCAACCATCAAGGTTCTAGGCTTCTTTGACAAAGAAGTGACATTCTACATCTATCGAGAAACCATTTATCTCTCTATCATTGGTATCTTGGTTGGATTCGGACTTGGTTTGGGATTGCATCAATACATGGTAGAGGTTATCCCTCCTGAAAATATCATGTTCAATCCAGGTCTGAGCTGGCTCATCTATGCCATCCCAACACTTGTCGTCATTGTCATTCTGACAGGTCTCGGTATTTTTGTGAACCAACACCTTAAGAAAGTCAATATGCTCGAAGCCCTAAAATCTGTTGAGTAACATATGAGATAACCTAATAAATAAAACGGAAGAGTAAGAATAACTTTGTTCTATACAAAACATTCTCAAGTTATCAACTTGAGAATGTTTTTAGTTCTTAATTAAACCTTCTTTTACCAAAAAGTCACGCGCTACTTTGGCAGCAGGTTTTCCTTCTACTCCCACTTGGTAGTTCATTTGACTCATTTGGCTCTCTGTGATTTTACCAGATAACTTATTAAGAATACCTTCCAATTCTGGATGTTTCTTAAGAAGAGCTTCTTTCATGAGGGGTGCTCCTTGGTAAGGTGGGAAGAGGTGTTGGTCATCCTCTAGAACAACTAGATCATATTGAGCAATTTCTGGGTCTGTTGAATAGGCATCTGTTATTTGGATATTGCCTTGTTGGATTGCCTCATAGCGAAGGGCCGGCTCCATGGTAGCTACATTAAGATTTAGTCCATAAACTGATTGAAGCCCTTTGTTTCCGTCCTCACGGTCGTTAAATTCCAACGTGAAACCAGCTTTAAGCTTGTCCTGAACTTTCTTGAGATCAGAAATCGTCTTCAGATTATACTCTTTTGCAATCTTTTTCGGAACAGCAATCGCATAGGTGTTTTGATAAGCCATGGGTTTGAGCAAGGCTAGATGATCTTGCTTCCTTATACCATCACGCGCAACCTCGAAAACTTCTTTGGAGTCGTTGCTGACTTTAGGAGCTGGTTGCAAAAGAGAACTTGTAATGGTCCCTGTAAATTCTGGATAGATATCGATATCACCCTTTTTAAGCGCTTGATAAAGGAAATCTGTCTTCCCAAAGTTAGGCTTAACCGTCACTGTCATGTCACTATTTTCCTCAATGAGAAGTTTGTACATATTCATGAGAATTTCAGGCTCAGGCCCCAATTTCCCAGCTACGACTAGATTTTCTTTTTCTTTCTGAGGAATCATGCTTGGAGCGTAACTCGCTCCCAAACCAAGGAGCATCACCGCAAAGGCCGCAACAATCGTACGCAACTTTGCCTTTTCCAACCATTTGAGAATAACATTAAATAGAATGGCCAAAATGGCTGATGAGATTGCGCCGATTAAAATGAGACTAGCATTTCGACGATCAATCCCCAAAAGGATAAAGGAACCCAATCCTCCAGCTCCAACAAGAGCGGCTAAAGTCGCTGTCCCAATGATCATAACGGTTGCTGTACGAACCCCCGATACAATGACAGGCATGGCCAGTGGAATTTCAAACTTCTTGAGTCGCTCCCACTTGGTCATTCCAAAAGCAATCCCTGCCTCCTCAAGACTAGGATCAATGCCGTTCAAGGCTGTGATTGTATTTTCCAAAATCGGGAAAATAGCATAAATGACTAGAGCTGTAAGGGCCGGTAAGGTTCCAATCCCCATGAAAGGAATAAAGAGACCCAACAAAGCCATTGAGGGAATGGTCTGGAAGATACCCGCAACTTGTAGCACCCAGTTCGCCGCTTTTTTGTGGCTATTTAGATAAACCGCCAGCGGAATCGTCAGAAAAATAGCAACCAATAAGGTCAAGAGAGACAATTGTAAGTGTTGTCCAAGGGCTGTAAGCCAGTCCCCAAAACGTTCTTGAAAAGTTGAAATGAAATTAGACATGAAGGCTACCTCCAAACAAGTTTGCTACAAAGTCCGTCGCAGGTGCTTGTAAAATTGTTTCAGGGTCTGCCACCTGGCGAATTTCTCCATCCTGCAAAACTGCAATTCGATCCCCTAATTTTAAGGCCTCGTCCGTATCATGGGTTACGAAGATGGTCGTCATGCCGAATTCTTTATGTAAATCTTTGGTAAGAGCTTGCAACTGCTTGCGAGAGATGGCATCCAAGGCTGAAAAAGGTTCGTCCATCAATAGAATCTTTGGTTCCCCAATGATGGCGCGCACAATGCCAATCCGCTGTTGCTCCCCACCAGATAATTCACTAGGCATGCGCTTTGCATACTCTGTAGCAGGCAGGCCAACCTTGTTCAAGAGTTCCTCTGTTTTAGAAGCGATTTGCTCCTTGCTCCAACCCTTCATCTCAGGAATGAGAGCAATATTTTCCGCAACCGTCAAGTTAGGAAATAGGGCAATAGCTTGAAGGACATAGCCGGTGCTGAGACGTAACTCCCGTTCATCATAGTCCTTGATGCGTTTCCCATCCATATAGATATTGCCATCTGTCGGCTCCAAAAGACGGTTTATCATCTTGATCATGGTGGTCTTACCAGATCCTGAAGGACCCACTAGCACCATGAATTCTCCATTTTCAATGCGGAGATTGACATCTTTCAAAATGTCCTTTTCCGTGTAGCGCAAGGCTACATGTTTGTATTCAATCATGTTCTTCCTCAATAAGTTTTCTGTCTCTAAGAATATCCAATAAGCTACTTGCCGGATGGTCTAGGACTTTTTCGACATCTGTTGAAACCCCAGCTTGTTCCCCAACTTTGATAGCTGTATAGGTACTGACCCAAGCATCGTACTCCCAGTTTTGTGCTGGCCATTTTTTCCGTGACTCATAGGCCTCTTCTACCGATTCGTCTACATACGTGATGGTCTTACCGGTCTCTTTTGAGAGAAGCGCTACGATTTCTTCCATGGAAAGATCCTCTGGCCCTGTCAGATTCAAGGTTTGATTTTCCCACTCCTTAGGATTTAAAAGAATTTCTGCTGCAACCCTAGATGTGTCCTTACGGGCAACAGCTGACACCTGCCCACTGCCAGCCGGACCACGAATCTCTCCATTTTCAAGCGCCATATCAATCAAGAAGTCCAAGTAAAAATTATCTCTCAAAAAAGTGTAGGTGAATCCTAACTCCTTGATATAGGCTTCCGTCTGGGCATGATCTCGAGACAAGGTAAAAGTTGCCTTCTCATCTGCCCCATAAAAGGAGGTATAAACAATATGCTGCACCCCCGCCAGCTTTGCAGCATCTAAAAACTCCTTGTGCTCCTTGACACGCTCTGGATTTTCCCGAGCAGAGACCATCAATAAGACATCGATACCCTTTAAGGCCTCAACCACCTCTGGAGTATTGGCATACACCATCTTACGAAGTTCCGCTGACGCATAAACTTTTGCACGCTCTGGGCTTCTTGCCAGATGGACGGAAGCGATTCCTTTTTTATCGACAAGATCCGCCACATAGGAACCTAATTTCCCTGTTACACCTGTAATTCCAATCATAACTGTTGCCTCCTTTCCCTAGATGTCATTCTCTTTAGCTTTTAGATTTGAGATTATCCGCTCTTGATAGGCTTCAAATTCTCGAATTTCTTGATCCGAAAATCCTTGATAGAAAATCTCACCCAGTTCCTTACTAACACGATCCCCAATTTCCTTTTGTGCCCAACCGAGGTCTGTCAAAGAAATATATTTTTTCCTTTTATCCTGCGTACAAGGTTGAATCGTAACCAAGCCTTGTTCTTCCAATTTCTTAACCATGCTGGTCAATGTATTGTTGGCTAGACCCGTCGCAAGAGCGATATCGGTCGCAGTAGCGCACTCCAACTCTTGCTTCCACAAAATCGTTAAAATTTTCCCTTGTTCACTTCGGTATAGGGCATCTGGTTCCTTACTCAGCAGTTTTTGAAAGATACGCCCATTTAACAAGCGTATCTGTAAAGCTTGATAGCCCCCTTGCATCTTGTCCATTTTGTCTCCTTTTTATTTCTATATCGAACTTTTTAAACTATTGTAACACCCTAAATTACATCTGTCAACTATTTCGATATCGAAATAACATTTTTTTCTAAGATGGTCTTCAAAGAATTCTTGAAGACCTCAAAATTGCCTGACTTTTTCTCTTTTTCACAATTTTTCTTGGAAGAAGAGCAACATTTAAACTCCTTGTAGAACAACACTGAGTTTTACATCTGTTCACTGTAATGCAGAATGAAATTTATTAAAAAGCCTCGGTAGGGTTCTTCCTACCGAAGCTTTTTTTATGAAAGAGATAAGGGTTAATGTCTACACATAAACGATTTATCAATCCAAGTTTATTTTTCCTTTTTGTGTACCCCAAACACCTGTTTGTACTTGTAATACAAGTCCTGATGCATTAGCAGTTTCTGCATTCAGGTCGAAAACCACATTACCAGTAATGCTGTTTTCCGGATTTAACTCTGAAAGAAAGAATTTCCCTTCCTCATTAGCATACATACCAGCTACACTATCAGTTTCATACTCCGTATCACCTTTTAGCAGTTTAAAGAAATCATTCGTAACAGTAATTGATTTTTTCCCTGAATTTTTTACTGTTACATTCAAAATCAAATAACTACCATTTGCTGTTTTTCCGTACTCTCCCCCAACATTTTGAGAAACAGATTTAGAATTTACAATATATTCAACATCTCCCACTTTAGTAACTTCACCAATTTTGGGCATAGCTTGTGCTACAGATTTCTTCTCGGTAGACTTACTCTCTTCTGATACTGCCGTTTCCCCTTTTTTATCATTAGTTGCTTGATCAGTGGAACTGGTTGTTTGTGTTGCTGTTGAGTTACTTGTTGAATTATTTGAAGTTATAGAGCCTCCACCCTTCGTTACAGCACCATAAGCAATTAGCACTACAAGCAAAATAAACCACCATTTCTTGTAGAAAGGTGTCTTTTTCACATAAACGTTTCCGTTTTCATCCTTGATTTTCTTAGACATAAGAAATCTCCTTTAAACTTTTTCTTTGATATAATTATAATGTATTCGCTCAAAAAATAAAAGCATTTTGAGGGATAAAACTAAAAATTTCTTTAAATAGTGATTTATTTCCATAAAATTATGTAGAAATATTTATTTTTCCTCCAAATTCACTCAAAAATCCTCCAGAACTTAGCTCTGAAGGATTTTTAAATTTATTTCGTTACAATATTTACAAGCTTGTTAGGTACACTAATCACTTTCACGATTTCTTTGCCATCGATCTCTGCTTTGACTTTTTCATCAGCCAGAGCGACTTCTTGCAATTCTTCACGAGACAGATCTTTTGCGACCATGAGTTTAGCACGAACTTTACCTTTGATTTGAACGACAATTTCAATTTCGTCTTCAATCAATTTGCTTTCGTCCCATGTTGGCCAAGCTACATAAGAGATAGACTCACCGGTTGCTGCGACTGTTTCCCAGAGTTCTTCTGCCAAGTGAGGTGCAAATGGAGCGATCAATTGGATAAAGCCTTTAGCGTAGTCTACATAAAGTTTATCTTCCTTGTTAGCTGCATTAACAAAGACCATGAGCTGAGCAATGGCTGTGTTGAATTTCATCGACTCGATTTGCTCTGTAACGGCCTTAACAGTTTCGTTGTAAACTTTGTCTAGAGCGCCATTGTTTTCCGCAACGATTTCTTTACTTGTGATCAAACGGTACACACGGTCAAGGAATTTACGGCTTCCTTCCAGACCTTCTTCAGACCAAGCGATGGAAGCATCAAGTGGTCCCATGAACATTTCATAGACACGAAGGGTATCCGCACCGTATTGTTCCACCACATCGTCTGGATTCACCACGTTCTTGAGGGATTTAGACATCTTGGCTGGTGCTTGCTCCAATTCTTCTCCTGTTTCCACATGGAAGTATGAACCGTCACGTTTTTCAACCTTGTCAGTTGCCACAAGAGCTCCACGGTGATCACGGTAGCTAGTTCCCAAGATCATTCCTTGGTTAAAGAGTTTTTGGAATGGCTCTTTAGTCGGTACAACACCAAGGTCATAGAGGAATTTGTGCCAGAAACGAGCGTAAAGCAAGTGAAGCACAGCGTGTTCTGCACCACCCACGTAGATATCGACTGGCAACCATTGTTTGAGGAGATACTCGTCAGCCAATTTCTCAGTGTTGTGTGGATCGATATAGCGGAGGTAGTACCAGCTTGAACCGGCCCATTGTGGCATCGTATTCGTCTCACGACGACCTTTGACACCATCCTCACGAGTCACTTCCAGCCAGTCTGTCAAGTTAGCCAATGGGCTTTCACCAGTACCTGAAGGGCGGATATCCTTGGTTACTGGCAAGACCAGTGGGAGTTCACTTTCTGGAACAGCTGTCGAAGTTCCATCTTCCCAATGAATGATTGGGATTGGTTCACCCCAGTAACGTTGACGGCTAAAGAGCCAGTCGCGGAGACGGTAGGTAACCTTTTCTTGACCAAAGCCTTTTTCTTCTAGCCAAGACACGATTTTAGCAATCGCTTCTTCTTTGTTGAGACCGTTCAAGAAGTCAGAGTTGACGTGAAGGCCATCTTCTGTGTAAGCAGCCTCTTCAACGTTTCCACCTTCCAAGACTTCTACGATTGGAAGACCAAACTGTTTAGCAAATTCCCAGTCACGCTCATCGTGGGCAGGTACGGCCATAACAGCACCTGTACCGTAGCTAGCAAGAACATAGTCGGCAATCCAGATTGGAATTTCTTTGCCATTGACAGGGTTGATCGCATAAGCACCAGTCCAAACCCCTGTTTTTTCCTTAGCAAGGTCTGTACGAGCTAAGTCTGATTTGAGGCTGGCTTGGTGTTTGTAGTCCGCTACAGCCTCAGCTTGTTCAGGTGTCGTGATGGCATCTACTAGTTCATGTTCAGGCGCCAAAACAGTGAAGGTCGCACCGAAAAGAGTGTCTGGACGAGTCGTAAAGACGGTGAATTCCTTGTCTGTCCCTTTTACTTTGAAAGTGACATTGGCACCAGTTGATTTACCAATCCAGTTGCGTTGCATGTCCTTGATAGACTCTGGCCAATCCAATTCATCCAAATCGTTGAGCAAGCGCTCTGCATAGGCCGTGATTTTAAGCATCCATTGGCGCATTGGTTTACGAACAACTGGATAGCCCCCACGCTCAGAGGTTCCATCTGGAAGAACTTCTTCGTTGGCGATAGCTGTTCCTAGTTCCTCAACCCAGTTTACTGGCACTTCCGCTTCATAAGCCAAGCCTTTTTCGTAAAGCTTAGTGAAGATCCATTGCGTCCACTTGTAGTAGTTCGGATCTGTCGTATTGACTTCACGATCCCAGTCGTAAGAGAAGCCAAGCGCATTGATTTGGCGTTTGAAGTTGGCAATGTTTTCTGCTGTAAATTCCGCTGGGTCATTTCCTGTATCCATAGCGTATTGCTCTGCAGGCAAACCAAAGGCATCCCATCCCATTGGGTGAAGGACATTGTAGCCTTGGGCACGTTTGAAACGGCTGAGGATATCAGTCGCTGTGTAGCCTTCTGGGTGTCCTACGTGAAGACCCGCTCCAGATGGATAAGGGAACATGTCCAATGCATAAAACTTAGGTTTTGAAGCATCCGTTCCTGTCTTAAAGGTGTGATGGTCAGCCCAGTATTTTTGCCACTTAGGCTCGATTTCTTTATGATTGTAAAAACTCATAGCGTCTCTCCAATTTTCGTGATGCTCCTATTATACCATTTTTAGGCGATTTTTAAAGGTTCAGACAAAGAAAAAGACAGGTCCCATACGGGGACCTGTCTCTCCTGTTTTCTTCAAGAAAAGTCTATTTCACATGCTTTTCAAGTTCTTCTTGCGCTTTTTTATTGGATTTTTCTTTTTCTTTCTTCCATTGATCACGCGCTTTGTCGTAGTCTTTAGCCGATACGACCTTGTCTTGAACTTCCAAATATTTATAGTTGAAGGATTGACCCTTGTGGCCTGTCCAAGCAAAGGCTGCGGAGTATGGTACAGTCTTACGAACACCTGGAGAAGCTCCATCTGAATGGATCGGAATCAAGAGTGCACTATCGGTCAACCAAGCTTGAGCGGCAGCATATTTTTCGTAACGCTTGTTCACATCTTTGGTTTCATTGTGCGCATCTTCGATCAATTGATCGTATTCATCAAAACCAGCTGCTTTTGCGGCCGCATTATCCGTACCAGCATCGAATCCAAAGTAGGCATTGGCATTTTCGCCAGATTTACCACTAGTGATATCAATGTAAGAAGATGGGTCCGTATAGTCTGGTCCCCAACCCAAGTTATTGTTCAAATCCCAGTCTTGTTGCGATGCATTTTCAGCAAAGTAGGTAACCCGTTGCAGGTCATCATCTGAGATCATTTTCAGATCAATAACAATATTTTCTGCTCCTAAAGTTGACTCGATCGACTGTTTGAAGGATTGGGCTTGTTTGATTCCTTCTGTATAAGTTGAAGAAGTTGGAAGGTCCAAATGAATTGGGAATTCAACTCCTTGAGCCTGCAAATCTGCCTTAGCTTTGGCAAACTCTTCTTTGGCCTTGGTTGGATTGTAGAGGGTATCTTTTCCATCTGCGACAGAGACCCCTTTCCATTCATCCCCATAAGCTTCCAAGTCTTTTTCTACTGCATCCCCAAATTGTTGGCCATTGATTTGGACAAAGTTTGGTGGCGTAAAGGTATTACGGATGACCTTATTGGCAGCAGCTTCCCCGTTCGCCTGAGCTACATATGCCTTACGGTTGAAGGCAAACATAATGGCTTGACGGAAGTCTTTATTTAAGATTGCTTTCTTAGTTGAAGTCTTTTGAGCATCTGTGGTCTTGGCTGTAATTTCATAAGACTGACGGTCAATGTTGAAGGAAAGGTTGTAGGTTGAGGAACCTTGGTCACTAAAGACGATATCGTCTTTGTGCTTCTTCTCTACACTCTTATAGTTAGAGCCACTTGGGAAGACACGGGCAACCGTATAGTCGCCTTTATCAAATCCACGGATCAAGGATTCTGAATCTTGTCCATCATAATAGGTCAACTTGACTTTACTGATCTTGACATTATCCGCATCCCAATATGTTGGGTTCTTTTCCAAGGTCGCAGAAGATTTAGAAGTGATGGACTTGATCAAATAAGGACCGCAGTAGAGGATACTAGATGGAGAAGTTCCTTGACCATAGTCATCTCCTTTAGATTTCAGGAATTCTTCGTTAACCGGCATCAAGATCCCCATCGTAGTCTTAGAATTCCAGAAACTTTCCGGTTGGCTCAAGGTATATTGAACGGTATAATCATCAATAGCCTTTACTCCAACAGTTGAGAAATCAGATGTCTTCCCTGAAACATAATCATCCAAGCCTTTGACAGATTTTTGGACCAAGTAAATCGCTTGTGATTTCTTGTCTGCCGCGTGTTTGAGGCCTGTGACAAAGTCTTGGGCTTTGACTTCTCCATATTCTTCCCCTTCAGAAGTCATCCATTTGACCCCTTTACGGAGTTTATAAGTATAGGTCAAGCCATCCTTGGAAACAGTCCAGTCTTTAGCAAGCGATGGGATCAAGTTCCCGTACTTGTCCACTTCCAACAAGCCATCTATCGCATTTCCTGTAAACTCGGAAGTCGATTTTTTATTGGAAATCGAGTAGTCTAAGGTATCCGGATCCTGGGTATAGACATAGCTAAATGTCTGACCACCAGAGCTACTAGATTTCCCTCCTGAGCAGGCTGCCAGTACACCAGCTGATAAAAGCAGAGCGCTGGTAGCTAAGAGTACCTTCCCTTTGTTCATATAAATCACCTCATTGTAAAAAATGTTATACTCAATTTAAATTATAGCACTTTCTAGGGAAATGTAAACGCTTTTACTGCGAAATTATTCTATTTTTCCTTTATTTTTTCAATTTCTACTTTTTCTAAAATTTTTTCAAGTTGAATCCCTGGCCTGTATGATATAATGGAATCTATGAATTATGTGAGACATTTACACAAACGACTAAAACGCAGCCTCTTGTCCCTCCTTGTAGGAGTCTTGACATTAGGCCCTATTTCCACTGCTTTTGCGGATGACATCTACCAGCAAGAAGATGTCATGAAAATCGCAGCTGATGCTGGACTGGTATTGGACGATTTTTACAAGCCTAAGGCTGACATCGTCATCGACGCCAATACTGGAGCCATTTTGTACGGAGACAATATCGACACGGTCCGGGACTCCGGAAGCATGGCCAAACTCATGAGTGCCTATGTGGTCTTTCGGGCCCTTAAGGAAGGCAAGATCAAATATGATACCGTGGTCACAGCAACAGAGGCAGACCAAGCCATCTCAGAAAACAATCTGTTAAGTAACTCACCTATTGTAGCTGGTGTTGACTACAAGGTATCTGAATTGATCAAGATGCTCTTTGTTCCATCTTCTAGTGCGGCCGTGATTATGCTCGCCAACGCCGTCACTGACAATGATCCCGATAAGTTTTTGGACTTAATGAATCAGTACGCACAAGAAATGGGGATGAGCCATACCAAATGGCACAATCCAAATGGGGCGATGATTTCGGTCCTTCAGGGCTACTACAATCCTCAGCGCTACGATGTCAATGCCAATAACGAAATTACAGCGCGGGACATGTCTATTCTGGCTTATCACATCGTAAACGACCTGCCAGAAATGTTGGAATACACCAAGCAAGCTCATACTACCATCATGGAAGGTACCCCCTACGAGCAAAGCTATGATAACTACAATACTTCCCTCGAAGGTGGAAAGTTCGCCCTTAAAGGAACAGATGGACTCAAAACTGGATCCAGCCCGACTGCTGACTACAACTACACCGCGACAACCAAGCGGGGGAAACAGCGGATTATCGAAGTCATTTTGGGGGTTGGAAACTACGATGTCGAGATCGCCGAAAGTTACCGCAATCAAATCGGGAATACCTTGGCTGAGAAAATGTTCGCAGACTACCAGTATAAAAAAATCCTCTCTGCAGGCGATCATACCATCGACGGGAAGACAATTCACTTGAAGCAAGACTTCTATGCGACCGTTAAGAAGGGGACGAAGCCAGCGCTAAAACTAGAAAATAACCGCCTAGTCGTCCAGAACGGCTTGCAACAGGTATCTCCAAGCATTAAACCGGGAGTGGCCGTCAGTGAGTCTAAAGCAACGACCTCTAGCAGTAAAAGCAAGGGACTCGATGTTATGTGGCTCTTCTGCTTCTTGCCTGCCGGAATTTTATACCTGATCTTTAAACAAACCGATCCAAAAAGAAGAAAATAGGAAAAGAACTCCCATTACCATAAGGTATGGGAGTTCTTGGTTTGTCGACAAAGTCATCTTAGGCCAAACCTTGAACATAGGCATCTACTGCTACGATGGCTTGGGCAATATCAGAAGCCTTCACCTCAAATGGCATTTGATGGATGGTTTCTCCTTCGATAGTGGCCTGTTGGCCAACCTTGAGAAGATCTTCATAACTTGCAGTTTCAAGATGCATTTCTTTCAGAGTTGTTGGCATACCGATTTGTTGATAGAAACGAATGTATTTATTCAATTCTTCCTTCGGACGGTTTTCCAAGAACAATTGAACTAACGTTCCGTAGGCTACTTTTTCACCATGAGTCAAATGGTGGATGTCCCCAGTAAGGGCTGTAAAGCCATTATGGATGGCATGGGCAGCTGCTAACCCACCACTTTCAAACCCAATCCCACTAAGAAGGGTATTGGCTTCAATGATGTTTTCAAGAGCAGGGGTTACGACTTTGGCTTCACAAGCAGCCATGGCTTGGAGACCATCAGCAAATAAGGTTTCTTCACAACGTTGTGCAATGGCGACACCCGCTAAGGTTTGTCGTTGACCCAACATGGTTTTTCCATTCGCTTGCATCACTGCACGCGCTTCTACCCAAGTTGCTAGGCCATCTGCGATACCAGAAGCGAGCAAGCGTTTTGGTGCTTGAGAGATCACTTTGCTATCCACCAAGACCAATTCTGGGTTTTTAGAGTAGAAGATATAGCGCTCAAAGGCACCCTCATCCGTATAGATAACTGACAAGGCTGAAACGGGAGCATCTGTAGAGGCAATGGTAGGGGCAATCACAACTGGTGATTTTAAAAGATCGGCAATAGCTTTCGCACTATCGATGGTCTTTCCTCCACCAAGTCCAATGACCAAATCACAGCCATTTTCTTCTGCCAAACTAACCACACGATTGATTTCGTTATCAGAAGCTTCTCCATTAAAGAAGACTGGCAAGACTGTAAATCCATACCGAAGGAGATATTTTTCAAATCGTTCTCCTACGATTTCATAGACTACTGAGTCGCATAGTAATACAGGATGACTCCCCAGTTCTAAAATAGGTTTTGCATTTTCAAATAAGGCATTTTCCCCTTGAATGTAACGTGACGGACTTGCAAAATTTCTCATATACTCCTCCTTTATCAAATTATATTCTGATGATGAATAGCTGACCAATCATTTGCAAAATCATTCACCGCTTTTTCAATTGACGGCATTCCAAAAGCCGCTTCAAAGACATCAGCCCCAGCAGTGATGGCTTGTGCCCCTTCTTTGAATGCTCGATTGACTTGACCGACATTCTTAAAGGATGCTGCTAGAATTTTGCTTGATGATTGATTTTTTTCGATTGAATCTGCCAATTGTGCTATTACCTGTGCTGAATCAATATTCAAGTTCTCCATTCGATTATAATAGGGAGCAAGGTAATCTGCGCCTGCTTCAATAGCCAAAAGACCTTGAAATACAGTATAAATTGCGGTTGCAGTAATTTTATAACCTTCTGATTTTAATGTTTTGATAGCTGCCAACCCCTCAGGAGTAACCGGAACTTTAATAAAAACATTTCCGCCACATTCTTGTCGAATTTTCGCAGCATCTTTTAAAATACCGTCATAATCTTTCGCAACAACTTGCACATGGATAGAAGGAGCTTCACCAATGATCTCCCGAACCTCATGAATCCGTTTAAAGAAATCGATTTCTCCTTCTTTTTTGGCAATTGTTGGGTTAGAGGTTACCCCAGCAAGAGGTAACACTCGAGCCCATTTTTTTATTTCATTTATATTTAAAGTATCAAGCATAAATTCCATATACATACCTCTTTACTATAGAGTATGCTCTGTCCGTCCAATAATATCATCTTGTGTAGCTCTTGATAGTACATTGAAGAAAGCTGAGTAGCCTGCAACACGTACAATTAAGTCACGGTGTTTTTCCGGATGTTTTTGAGCATCTAATAACGTTTCTCTAGAAACCACATTATATTGAATATGGTATCCATGTAGACGATTAAAGAACGTACGGAGTAAAGCAATAAGTTTTAATTTATCTTCTTCTTTGGCTAAAGTTTGTGGGTTTACTTTTTGGTTCAGTAAAACACCACCAACTATTTCATCTGTTGGCAATTTAGAAACTGATTTTAGAACAGATGTTGGGCCATGTTGGTCCATATTGTGGGATGGAGAGCATCCTTCTGCTAGTGGAGTTCCAGCATTACGACCGTCCGGAGTAGCTAATGTTCCACGACCTTGTCCTACATTGGCTGAAATAGAAGATGTACCTGAGTAACGGATACCACCGATTGGCCCACGTCCATAGCGAGTATTTGGATATTTAGCAATTTCATCCACATAAATATCGTATGCTTCTCGAACTAAGCTGTCTGCATAGTCATCATCGTTTCCATACTTCGGTGCATCATGGATAAGCATCTCTTGGATTTCTTTTCCACGTTCGCCCTCGTAATCGGTTTCCAGAGCATGCCATAGTTCTTGTGGTGTTAAGCGCCCTTCTTCAAATACCAGTTTCTTGATCGCTGCAAGCGAATCGGATAAGTTTGCAATACCCACTTGTAAACCAGAAATATAATCGTAGACAGCCCCACCTTCTTTTAGGTGTTTTCCACGTCCAATACAGTCATCTGTCAAAGCTGAACAGAGGATATCTGGCACTTCTCTTTCAAGAGATAGGTCGATAGAGTTTTCTACGATCACACTCATGCGGGTTAAGTGGCGTAAGGTCTTGTCCCATGCTGTTTGCAATTCATCGAAGCTCTTCATGTCTTTAAAATGACCAAAGCTTGGTGCAAAGCGCTTGCCAGAAGCAGGATCGATTCCGTCATTCATCGTAATGAGCAAAACTTTAGGGAAGTTCATATAACTCATACCTGTACAGCGATATCCCCACTTACCTGGAACAGCTGTTTCTACACAACCAATTGCACTGTAATCATAAGCATCTTCTTCAAGCACGCCTTTTGAAATAAAGGATGGAATAATGATCTCATCATTATTGAAAGCAGGCATACCGAATCCGAGCTTCATAACTTCAATACATTCGTTCATGAAGCGGGCATCCAAACCAGCATGGTAACGAACAGTTAAGTTTGGTTGAGGAAGGTGAGTTTGAGCAACAGACTTCAACACTAAATAAGACAATGGGTTAACAGCGTCTTTCTTATCACGCGTTTGACCACCAATCGTAACATTTTGATAAAGCGGACTACCTGCAGATGAGAAGGTATGTGCTTGACTACGTACTTTGTTAATTGTAATAGTCTTAATCCAAAGGTTGGTCAAGCGTTCAACAATACTCTCTTCAGTTTCCCGTCCACTTTCCAAATCAGCTTTAACGTATGGATACATATATTGGTCAAAACGGCCATATGAAAGTGAGTGTCCATTTGATTCAATCTGAAGAATACATTGGATAAACCAAACAGACTGAACAGCCTCTGCAAATGTACTTGCAGGCTCGTATGGAACTTTTGAGCAAATCTCTGCAATTTCAAGCAATTCCTTCTTACGTTCAGGAGTTGCTGTCTCAGCAAGTTGTTTAGCAAGTTCAACAAATCGTTGAGCATAGGTCTTAACAGCATCAACTACGATAAAGATAGAATCGTAAAAATGGTACTTATCAATGCTAGCTGGATCCGTTAGATCTAGGGCTGCTTTAGCTTGGCGGGCTCTTTCTTCAAAACCTTTCAAGCCATATTGCAATAATTTTTGATAATTGACTGCTAAGTGGGCATCTCCTGAATTCATCTTCCCTTCCATACCGAAGAATCCTGTTTCCATATAGACAGATACTTCTTCAGGTAGAAGAGCTCCAGCTCTTGCACGTAAGTTATTATTTTCCCAGAACGGTGCGATACTACGGAGCTGCTCTTTCGTTTCTTCCGTAATATAGAAGACGTCACCATCCCGCTTTTCAAAAAGATCCAATTCCTTCAGAACGAACTCTAAAGTATATTCTGGGAAGATCGGAGCATCTTTATTAGAGGATGCTTGGTTTCCAGCAATCATGGATTCATCCTCAATATAGATTGTCATATTTTCAAGAATCTCTTTCAACATATAGGCACGTTTAAGAACATTTGGTTGTTCCTTATAACGATCATATGCCTTAGTTGCAAGAACGGCACGTTCAGCGTCGATATAAGGCTTCTTGTTTAAGACATCTTCACGATACTTATTCATGCGTTCAGTGAGGCTTCCAAAATATTCTGTTTTAATGCTTGTACTTGCTACTTCTACTTGTTTCATTTTTTCAAAACCTTTCTTTTGAAATTATTTTGTTTTCTTTCGTAACTATAGTAGCATTAAATTTTACGAATTTCAATGAATTATGGATAATACCTATAAATTCTATTCTAGTCGCACATCTGTGCACTCCTAATAAACGCACTATTTTTCAGCTTGTAATTCGTTGTTATAGGCAAGATTATCTTGGAATTTGAAGAATGGGAAATATACGACAGTCGAGGTTGCGAGAACCAGCACTTGAACGAAAGCACCTTGCCAACCTCCAACCATAAATCCAGAAATAATGGCTGGTGTACTCCAAGGAAGGGTCACACCTGAGAATGGATGCATGAACCCAATAGCAATTGAAGTATAAACAATTATCGCTGCTAAAATTGGAACGATAATAAATGGAAGGAACATCACTGGGTTCATTACAATTGGGAAGCCAAATACGACGGGTTCATTAACATTGAAGATTGCAGGAAAAGCTGCAACTTTCCCAAGTGCCTTATATTGTTTTGACTTAGCAGCAAATAACATAGCAACAACCAAACCAAAGGTTATACCTGATCCAGACAAAATAAGGAAACTATCTAGGAATTGTTGAGTTACAATGTGAGCACCATTTTCAACGGATAGCTTCCCAGCTGCCAACATTGATTTATTGGCATCCAGGTTAGAAAGTAGTAAGGCTGTTACTACACCATTGACAACTGATTGTCCGTGCACACCAAACCACCACAAGAACGAAATAAAGAAGGCAATTCCAATCGCTCCGTAAAGTGATCCTGTTAGACCTTGTAGAGGAACCTGAATGACATCATAGATCATTTCAATGAAAGTACCGCCACTTGTCACTACTTTTGATACGATATAGACAATCATTGATAGTAAGAAAATCACGAAAGCAGGAATCATCGCTTCAAATTGTTTGGCAATGGCTTGAGGTACTTGTTCTGGCATTTTAATAACAATGTGTCTTTGGATAAACACAGTATAAATCGCACCAACTACCAGACCTATAATAATAGCCCCGATAATCCCTTGACCACCAAACCATACTTTTGCAATGGCATCACCAATTGGTTCTCCCTTAGCTGGTACATAAGAAGATTTTAACAAGATAAAGTATGAAGATAGGGACAAAACTCCTGCTGGCAAGGGTTCTACTCCACTGTTTTTAGCATATGAATAACCAATGGAGAAGCACGAAATTAAGCCCATGATGGCGAATGTTCCTGAATAAACCTGCATAAATGGCTCTGTCCACGTATCGCCAAATACACTAGCAATAGCCTGATTAAGGCCTTCAAATGGTAATTGCCCAATAATCAGGAACAAACTACCAACTACCGTTAATGGAAGGATCGCTAACATCCCATCTTTAAGAGCAATAATTCCTTTCAAGTTTACAAACCGCATGATTGGAGCGATAATTTTCTGAGAATTAAAATTAGACATGGGAAGCCTCCTTATTTTTCTCCTAGCAATTCTAGAGCTAGATTTAGTACTTTCTTACCATCCAACATCCCATAATCTGCCATAGGGATGACAGCAATAGGAATATGGTTTGCCTCACAAATCGCTTTTGATTTATCCAAAGTATAAGCTACTTGAGGGCCCAACAAAGCGACATCGATTTCAGGAGCAAAATCTGCTAATTTCGCTTGAGAATAGGCATCGATTTCAGCATCAATCCCTAATTCCTTAGCCGCCACCTTCATATTATTTACCAACATTCCTGTTGAAAATCCTGCTGCACAAAACAATCCAATTTTCATCTTCTTTTCCTCCTTATTGTTTCGCTGAAAGTTCTTTACGTAAGTCAATCATTTCTTTGATCAAGTTAATCTCTGTGATTGAAGTCATTAAGTGATCTTGTGAGTGCACAAACAAAGCTGTAATCTCTGTCTTTGTCCCACCTGCTTCCTGGGCTAAAAATTGTGTTTGCAAGTTATGCGCTTCTAGCAATGCTGCATCTGCTTTCGCAATTTCGTCTTCAGAAGATGTAAAATCGCCCTCCTTAGCATATGATAAAGCTTGGTAAATATGCTGTTTAGCATCACCCGCATTTAAAATCAATCCCATAATAATTTGGTCTGCAACAATTATTTCCATGTGCACTACACTCCTTTATCAATCTACTGAAAGCGCTTTTTCTATTATCAATATACCATTTATATTTTTGCCGGTCAATAAAAATCACAACATTTGATTATTGTTTTTGTTTTTTGCACATTTGTGCTATTCAACTCAAAAAAATAAGGACTGCATTCCTGCTGTCCTATTTTTTAGTAAATTGCTGATCACCATCTAATTCTAAGACTTTTAAGATCGTTGCTTCATCTGTGACTAAATGATTGATATAGTTGGCTTTCAAAACCGATAAAAGTGCTTTTGCTTTCTGATCACCGTAGGCCAAAGAGATGGTGTTTGGTACCTCTCTCAATTCCTCCAATGTGATAGATATTGTTCTTTCCTGTAATTCAGGATAAACGGGGATACCTTCTTGATCAAAGAAACGACAGCATACTTCTCCTACAGCATGTTCTGACTCCAATTTCTTAAAATCATTTGATGTCAGCATATCAAACCACTGAGGATTCTTGCTATCTGCATAGCCACCAATCCCTACAGCCGCAACATCCAAACAACGCCAACTAGCTTTCAAATCCTCAAAATACTTAGAAGATAAGATGCCTTCCGTCACCTCAGAATTTTCTTGAATGACACTCGCGTTTATAAAATGACATTCCCCATGAAATTTACTCGCCATACTGTAGATCAGCGTATTGACATGGTAGCGAGCATGAATATGACTGGGACCTCCAGCTAGGGGATAAAACTGTACACCATCCAAGCGCTTCGTTCCAACTTGTTCTACCATTAATCTGAGAGACTTGCCCCATGAAAATCCGACTGTCATTCCATCTTCAATCAAATTACGAAGCATGACCGCACTTGCTTGCGCCAGTCGCTTTTCAAGGCTTTCTCGAGGTTCATCAACTAGATTCGGTATAATCTCGATAGCTTTTAAGCCATATTTTTGTTTGATATAATTTTCTAAATGGAAGAGGCGAGTATCAAAGTTTTCGATTTCAATTTTTACTACGCCCTCTTTCTTGGCCTCTGCTAGCATTCTGCTGACAGTTGTACGGTAGATTCCAGTTTCTGCTGCGATTTGCGATTGACTTTTGTCTTCAACATAGTATAGATAGGCTAATTTAGCAAGTAACTTTTTCCGTTCATCTTTCAATTGGCTTCTCCTTCTTATACTAAAGTTAAAATTGTTTGTGAATCCTCAAGTTTTTCTTTCGCTTCTTGAGATATATTCTTATCTGTTATGACTCTCGAAACTTGTGAAAGTGCAAATCGTCTGACAGTTCCACATTTCCCAAATTTACTTGAATCTGTTAAGACAATCACTTCTTTAGAAACATCGGACATAGCTTGAACAACTTCACTTCTCATCATATCTTTCCCAGTAAAGCCAAGTTCGTCATCATATCCGTCTACCCCTACAAAAGCAAAGGGAACTCTAAAAGAGCGGATTAATTCTTTCAAAAGCGGACCTACAGTCACTCTCGATTCTTTTTGAAATTCACCACCAAGTAGGATGATTTTACAAGAATCATATTCCTGAATATAATCTGCAATAAAGTAAGAATTTGTCACAATCTTGACATTCTTTTTTGTTTGGCAAATTTCTTCCGCTAGCAAGGCACATGTAGAGCCCGATTCAATCAAAACCGTGTCGTTATCCTTAATTAATTTAGCAGCTTCCCTGGCTATTCTTTTCTTGGTATCATATTGAAAGGACAGTCGAACATTGATATCATCTCCACTATTTAAAACAGCATAGCCGTGTTCTCTATGCAATAATCCTTTGGATTCTAGCTTGTCCAAATCCTTTCGAATGGTCACTTTAGAGACTTGTAATTTCTCAGACAAACTATTAACATCAATCTTTTCAAATTCCGATACTAATTTCAATATTTCATCTAAACGTTGCATTGTTTTTACCTCTTCTCTATTTTAGCAAATTTTCGAGTGAATTCAAAACAAAATAAACTTTCGTTCGTAATTGAATTAGTTTCTTAAATAATGTATAATGGACTTACTAGATTGATAGGAGAGCAAAAATATGGAACAAAATCGCGGCATAATCTTTAATATCCAACACTTTAGTATCCATGATGGCCCTGGAATCCGAACTACTGTATTTTTAAAAGGATGTCCCCTACGTTGTCCATGGTGCTCCAATCCTGAATCCCAGCGTGCAAATCCTGAAAAAATGTTGGATGCTGTTACTAAAAAGGAAACCATCACAGGAGAAGAAAAAACAGTTACCGAGATCATAGATGATGTCTTAAAAGACGTTGACTTCTACGAAGAATCTGGTGGTGGCCTTACCCTGTCTGGTGGAGAAATCTTCGCTCAATTTGAATTTGCCAAAGCTATCTTAAAAGCTGCGAAAGAAGTTGGACTTCATACTGCAATCGAAACGACAGCTTTTGTTGAACATGAGAAATTTGTCGATCTCATTCAGTATGTTGATTTTATTTATACAGACCTTAAACATTACAATACACTTAAACATAAGAAGGTTGTCGGAGTCAACAATCATCTGATTATTAAAAATATTCATTATGCCTTTGCTCAAAACAAAACAATCGTTTTACGTATTCCAGTCATTCCTAATTTCAATGACTCTTTAACTGATGCTGAAGAATTTGCTTCCCTTTTTAATTCTCTCAACATCGATGAAGTACAACTTCTCCCATTTCACCAGTTTGGAGAAAACAAATACAAGCTTTTAGGACGTCGCTATGAAATGGAAGGAATAAAAGCCCTGCATCCAGAAGATTTATATGACTACCAGCAAGTTTTTTTAGATCATGACATTCACTGTTATTTCTAATCCACTCAAAAATCCCCAAAACTAGTTTCAGTAGATTGAAACTTGGCTTTGGGGATTTTTATTTTTTTACGACCGTCGAGAAAAAGAGAGATTGCCTGGTGGGCATGGCCCACATGGTCAAGAAAATGAATAGATCGCCTAACTGAAGTCAAGACTACTTCCTTTTGAAAAAAGATAAATCAATTGGCATTCAGGGAATGCGGCATTGATTTCCTATTTTTCTGCAGGAAGTTTCGGCAAACCGAATCGTCTCTCCTATCTTGATTTACCAAATGATCACACGATCTTCTGGTGCGCGCCACATGCCGTCGCCTTCTTTGACATCAAAGGTTTCAAAGAATTCGTCAAAGTTTGGTAATTGGACATTGGTGCGGAGTTTTCCTGGTGCGTGGACATCGACACTTGCGAGGAGTTGCATATACTCTGTCCGAGCTTTCATGCGCCAGATGCGAGCAAAGTTGGTGAAGAATTCTTCTGCTGAGAAATCTTCCTCTTTCTTAGCGGCTTCAAGGGCTGCAGCGATACCACCGAGGTCTGCTACGTTTTCAGAAACGGTCAATTTCCCGTTGATCTTGGCACCGTAGGAGTCTTGTCCTTCAAACTGATCGATAACTTTTTGCGTGCGAGCTGTAAAGGCTTCGTAGTCCTCTGGCTTCCACCAGTCTTTCAAGCTACCATGCTCGTCAAAGGAGGCTCCATTGGTGTCAAAGGCATGGGAGATTTCATGGGCAATGACCGCACCGATTCCACCGTAGTTGGCTGATGATGATTGGTGAAGGTCATAGAATGGTGCTTGTAAAATCGCTGCTGGGAAGACGATTTGGTTTTGTTGCGGATCATAGTAGGCATTGACCATATTAGCTGGCATGTGCCACTCGCTTCGATCAACCGGTTGGTTCCACTTGCTCCAAGTATGGGCAATGGAAATTTCGTAAAGGGCTTGAGCATTTTCCACCAAGGTCTTGCTTTCGTCGATGATCTTTTTGGCGTATGTTTCTGGTAATTTTTCAGGGTAACCGATATGTGGTGTGATGACATTGAGTTTGACAATGGCTTTTTCACGAGTTTCAGGAGCGAGCCAATCTGCTTTTTCTAAGCGCTCCTTATAGACGTCAATCATGGTCGCTACTTTATGCTCTACATCTGCTTTTGCTTCTGGTGAGAATTTTTCGTCCGCATACCAGAGTCCAAGTGCTTGGCTATAAGGTCCTTCTGCCAAGGCCAGAGCTGCTTTTTCTTTTGGACGAGGTTCTGGAATCCCCGTGATGATCCGTCCATATTCACCAGACAAGACACGGATTTCTTCCGTCAAGAAAGACGTCCAATCTAAAGCTGCACCAAGTTTCAATTTGGCATGAATGGTTTCCCAGTTGGCTGCCGAGTAGTATTTTGGTGCGAATTCCTTCCAGAAACGCTCTTCTGGAACGATGATTTTATCTGGTGTTTGTCCGATCACTTCAGTAAAGAAGGCATCGAGTGGCAATTCTGGGACCAAGGCCTTGAAATCTGCCCACTCATAAGGATGGTAGAGTTTGTTGTACTCGGATCTTTCTTCGTTTGATAAGACATATTTGGCCAATTCTGCATCCGCCACAATGACCTTATCCAGGATATCCTTGATTTCTTCCTCTGAGAATTCAAATTTAGGTAAGAGTTTTTCCATCATTTGGCGCCAGATAGCCAGTAATTCTGGGCCTTTTTCGTTACCTTCTTCATAGTAGGTCGTATCTGGCAAGATGAGAGCAAGAGACTCTCCCCACAAGACATTCATTTGGGCATTCATAAAGTCTGGTGACACGCTAAATGGCATGAGATTCGGTTTGCCAGCTAGTTCATAGGTGCCTAACTTGCTGGTATAGTCTTCAAAAGAAGACAGAGACTTGATTTCATTGATCAAAGGCATGACTGGTGCCACACCAGCTGCTTCTCGCGCATCAAAATCTGCCACCATTTTATGGTATTTGACAAAGTTTTGCAGAATGCTGTCTTCAGGCAGCTCTTCTCCCCGTTGCCATTTTCCAGTGATATCCAACATCAAGTTTTCGATATCTTGGATCAAGTCCATAAAACCACCAGTTGACGGTTTGTCATCAGGAATCACAGCTGTCTCAGCCCATTCCCCATTGACGTAATCATAAAAATCATCTTGTAAACGTACCATGATCTTCTCGCTTTCATTCTTTTCTAATAACCTTATCAAAAATAGGAACTTTTTTCAATGATTACAAGTAAGTTAATCTAAATCATTTTAAAAATTAACTTGACTTAATTTTTTTATTTATGTATATTAATAGTAAAGGAGCAAAATCATGATTCAAATTGAACATCTAAGTGTTGCTTACCAGCAAACACTGGCCTTGGAGGATCTTTCCCTCACCATCCAGGGTCCAACCATCCTAGGCATTCTTGGACCCAACGGAGCTGGAAAATCAACCCTGATCAAGGCCATGCTAGGACTTCTCCCTCATTCGGGAAAGGTCCTGCTCGATCAAAAAGATCTCGGCCAAGCTCTTCAACGAGTGGCCTACGTCGAACAGAAATCCGCTATTGATTTCCACTTCCCCATCACGGTGCGGGAGTGTGTCTCACTGGGCCTCTACCCCCATCTTTCTATCTTCAAGCGAAAAAGTAAAGAAGATCTCCAAAAAGTGGAAAATGCCTTGAAACTTGTCAATCTTCTTGATCTAGCAGATCGCCAGATCGGCCAGCTTTCGGGAGGGCAATTCCAACGGGTGCTAATCGCCCGCTGCTTGGTCCAAGAAGCAGATGTCATCTTTTTGGATGAGCCCTTCGCAGGGATTGACTCCGTCAGCGAAGACATTATCATGCAGACCCTTCAGACCTTGAAACAAGAAGGCAAGACCATTCTGATCGTCCATCACGATCTCAGCAAGGTCCCAGCTTATTTCGACCAGGTCCTCCTCCTTCACCGCAAGCTGATCGCTTTTGGAAAAACAGAGGAAACCTTTACCAAGGAGAATCTGCATGCAGCCTATGGGCATGAACTCTTTATAGGAGGTGGAGTCGGATGATTACAGAATTTATCGATGGATTACAGCAATTCCACTTCTTACAGAATGCCCTGATCACAGCCATTGCCATTGGTATTGTCGCTGGAGCTGTCGGATGCTTCATTATTTTGCGAGGCATGTCTCTCATGGGAGATGCTATCTCGCACGCAGTCCTTCCAGGGGTGGCCCTGTCCTTTATCCTTGGCATCAATTTCTTTATTGGCGCCATTGTCTTTGGGCTTCTAGCTTCCATCCTTATCACCTATATCAAGAGTAACTCCATCATCAAGAGCGACACAGCGATAGGGATTACCTTTTCTTCTTTCCTTGCCTTAGGAGTCATCCTGATTGGAGTCGCAAAAAGTTCCACCGACCTCTTCCACATCCTCTTTGGGAATATCTTGGCCGTGCAAGACCAGGATATGTGGATGACCATCGGTGTTGGGGTGGCGGTCTTGCTGGTAATTGTCCTGCTCTTTCGCCCCTTGCTACTCACTTCTTTTGATCCCGTTCTAGCTCAATCCATGGGCGTCCGGGTCAAGATCTATCACTACCTCCTCATGGTGCTCTTGACTTTGGTTTCTGTCACTGCTATGCAGAGTGTCGGGACCATTCTCATCGTCGCCATGCTCATCACACCTGCTGCGACAGCCTATCTCTATTCCAATAGCCTCTGGTCCATGATGCTTTTGTCCTCTAGCCTAGGTGCTCTTGCATCCGTTCTGGGACTCTTTATTGGCTATAGTTTGAACATCGCCGTTGGATCTTGTATTGTCCTCACTTCTGCCGTCTTCTTTCTCATCAGCTTTTTTATCGCTCCTAAGCAGAGAAAGAACAAGCACGCTCTTTCGTCTCATTAAAGGAGAAACACATGAAAAAAATCGCTTCTGTCCTCGCACTCTTTGTAGCGCTCTTATTTGGCCTTCTAGCCTGTAGCAAGGGGTCTTCTTCTGGAGCTTCTGGTAAATTGAAAGTGGTCACCACCAACTCGATCCTTGCAGATATGACCAAAAATATTGCTGGGGATAAGATCGAACTGCACAGTATCGTTCCCGTCGGCAAAGATCCCCACGAATACGAACCACTACCAGAAGATGTCAAAAAAACTTCGCAAGCAGACCTGATCTTCTACAACGGGATCAATCTCGAAACCGGTGGCAATGCTTGGTTTACCAAGTTGGTCAAAAATGCCAATAAAGTTGAAAACAAGGACTATTTCGCAGTTAGCGAGGGAGTCGATGTCATCTATCTAGAAGGCCAAAACCAAGCTGGAAAAGAAGACCCACACGCTTGGCTCAATCTCGAAAACGGGATCCTCTACGCTAAAAACATTGCCAAACAATTGATCGCCAAAGATCCGAAAAACAAGGACTTCTACGAAAAGAATCTAGCTGCTTATACTGAAAAACTCAGTAAGCTCGACCAAAAAGCCAAACAAGCATTCAATAACATCCCAGCAGACAAGAAGATGATCGTAACCAGCGAAGGTTGCTTCAAGTACTTCTCAAAAGCCTATGGCGTCCCATCTGCCTATATCTGGGAAATCAACACTGAAGAAGAAGGGACTCCCGAACAAATCAAAACACTGGTAGAGAAATTGCGTCAAACTAAGGTACCG
Source organism: Streptococcaceae bacterium AF13-5-6.0 (assembly GCA_027685415.1). Taxonomy (GTDB): domain Bacteria; phylum Bacillota; class Bacilli; order Lactobacillales; family Streptococcaceae; genus Streptococcus. The sequence goes on along the minus strand of JAQCUL010000004.1, from coordinate 37,327 downwards.
TCCCTCTTTGTCGAATCCAGTGTCGATGAACGCCCTATGAAAACTGTGTCTAAGGATACCAATATCCCTATCTTTTCAAAAATCTTTACTGACTCGATCGCTAAAGAAGGCGAAGAAGGCGACAGCTACTACAGCATGATGAAATGGAATTTGGAGAAAATCGCAGAAGGTTTGAACAAATAAGATTCCAAACTGATTAGATTCTCAAACAAATCAGTGGCTCTTCCCCCTTCATTGATGTACAATGAAAAGAAAAAAGGAGTCTTTGCTATGACAACATTTTTAGGAAACCCTGTTACCTTTACCGGATCTCAACTTCAAGTTGGCGATACTGCTCATGACTTTTCACTGACCACTCCTAACTTGGAGAAAAAATCTTTGGCTGATTTTGCTGGGAAGAAAAAAGTTCTTAGTGTGATCCCATCTATTGACACAGGTATCTGTTCTACTCAAACACGTCACTTCAACCAGGCCCTCTCTGACATGGAGGACACTGTGGTCTTGACGGTTTCCGTCGACCTTCCTTTCGCCCAAGGTAAATGGTGTGCTGCTGAAGGGATAGAAAATGCCATCATGCTCTCAGACTACTTCGACCATTCCTTCGGGAAGGCTTATGGCCTCTTGATCAATGAATGGCACTTGCTCGCACGCGCTGTCTTGGTCCTAGATGCGGACAACAAGGTCACATACGTTGAATACCTCGACAACATCAACAGCGAACCAAATTACGACGCTGCAATCGAAGCCGTCAAAGCACTTGATTAAAGTAAAAAGAGGTCTACGACCTCTTTTTTATATCTACAAAATCTGTTCAGAGACTTTCCTTAAGTGAGTACGGACGTCAGCGAACTTCTAGGAAGTTCCATGACTTAGTTTTGAACCTAACGTTTCAAAACTCCCGAGTACTTGAAACAACAATGTTTCAAGTACTTTTCTCACGGCGGAAAGGCTCATCACCTGATAGATCAGCTCTAAGAACTTAACTGTTTTAACTTCTTTTAAGAATCTCTTAGGCTATTTTATGTAAAATAACAGTTCTTTCGTTGCTATAAAATCCGATGGAGCCCATTCTGGAGGAGGACCCGCCAGCGTAAGCGAGGGATGCCTCTGAGGAAACTTCGCACGCGCTGTGCTACTTGTTGCTTATAGCTTTTGCCTCCTTGTGCAAAGACTCCTTTTCGACTCCAATAACCTTGCTCTCCGCGGTCATTCTTCGGAGCTAGATAGCGAACACCTTGCTGATAGAGGACCTGCTTGCGAAAGGCTGGATCCCAAGCTTTGACGGGGTCAATATCTAAGTCCTTATGAGTCCGGCCCCTAGCTAACCCGTAGTTAAAACTGGCACCATTGACAATGCCATTTTCAGAAACTTCTACTGGATCAACTTCATTGAGGAAATGCCCAGCTTGATCGAGAATATACTCCGTATGGAAATTTAACAAGACCTTGAAATTAACTTGTTGGGAGACCCCTGATGGATAATGAAGGTGACCATCTGGCCCTAGGGAGACCTTATTGTGAAGGCGGGCAGCTGCATAAGCATCCACCGTGACAGCTCTAGTCTCCTGTAGGTAAGCTTGTAAGGCCTCTTCGTCAGTCTGTCCAGCTCTCGCATTATGTATCCGAATCCATTGTGCCTGGTAACTTGAAAGTAGGTAGCGCAACTGGTGAACCTGGCGTTTCAAAAGCTGATCTCCCGACTGATCTGCTAAAGGATCCTTTTCAAAGGCGACCTGCACGACGCGTGAAAAAGCCTTCCAAAAGTCGGAACCTGGTGGACAATCTGGAGCCATCCTACTCAGAAGAAAGGCTGTTTCTTCACAAGTTCCAGACAAGTCACTTGGCATAAGGAGAATTTTCATGACGCCCCTCAGCAAGTCTTGGGCAGCAGTCTCCGTTAGATCCTTGATCTCTTGAAACCACATGTTTTGAAACAGAGGACTGGCAAAGAAAAAGACAGACTGGTATTGTTCTTGGTAGGCTTGTGGATCTTTGTATCCCTGCAAGTGCTTCTCTAGATAGGCCAAACTATTTTCTCTCCAGCCTAGTCTCGCTAATTCCCGTCTGTTCATGATGCCGTCCTTTCTATGCTACTATACTACCATCTTTTGGAGCTTGAGACAATTCTCATTACTCCACTAGCGTTTTTGAGGATTTTTTTGATATACTAGAAGTGAGCGAAGAAAAGAGGAAAGCATGACACCAAACAAAGAAGATTACCTCAAGTGCATTTATGAAATTGGCACAGAAGTAGAAAAAATCAGTAATAAAGAAATCGCCAGTCGCATGCAGGTCTCTCCGCCTGCTGTGACCGAGATGATTAAGCGCATGATCTCTGAGGGTCTCTTGGTGAAGGATAAGACCCATGGCTATCTACTAACAGATCTGGGCTCGCAATTGGTCTCTGATCTCTACCGCAAGCACCGCTTGATCGAAGTATTTCTGCTGAAAAATCTTGGCTACACAACTGAAGAAGTCCATGAAGAGGCAGAAGTTCTCGAGCATACCGTTTCTGAACATTTCATCGACCGGCTGGATCACATGCTTGGAAATCCTAAGACCTGCCCTCATGGTGGGACAATTCCAAAGAAAGGTGAAAGGCTTGTCGAAGCCTACCAAGACCGTCTCAGTGAAACGACCCAACCTGGTCTGTATATTCTGCAAAGGGTCTATGACACCTATGAATTGTTAAAATTCTTAGACCATATCCATCTCCAAATTGGTGATACCATCACGTTTCAACGGTACGATGACTACACAGGCCTCTATCACTTAGTTATCCATGAACAAGAAATTTCTATCAACCAAGTGATCGCCCAACAACTCTATATCGAAAAACATGCAGTCTAACCCGACTGCATGTTTTCTTACTTATGGATTTTTTGTATCTAGCAAAATCGTCACTGGACCATCATTGATCAATTCAATCGCCATATCGGCTCCAAAGATCCCTCGTTTGACAGGGACTTCTTTTTCTAATTGATCATTAAAGTCATCATATAACTGACTGGCCATATCTGGCTTGGCAGCCCCTGTAAAAGCAGGACGGTTGCCTTTTTTGGTATCCGCAAAGAGGGTAAATTGAGAGATCGATAAGACTTCCCCTTGGACATCTTTGACCGAAAGATTCATCTTATCTTCCTCATCTGAGAAAATACGCATCTGCGATACCTTGCGGACCGCATACTCCAAATCCTTCTGGTCATCCTCAGGCCCCACTCCCACTAGAAGCAACAAGCCTTGCTGAATCGCATTGTAGACTTGACCATCAATGGAAACTGAGGCACTCTTGACCCGTTGAATCACTAATTTCATTTTATTATCCTATTTTATAAATCTATTGAGCATTCACTGATGCTCTTGAAAGAACATCAACCACAGACGACGAGCTAACCAAGCAATAAAAGACTTCTGAGCATGTCCTAGCTTCTTCAAAGAAAATCGACATCAGACAAGGCAATGAGACGCAGGCACACCATCTGAAAAGTAAAGGCTGTTCAGTTGCTTTTAGTGCGAGGCAGCGAGACGAAGACAGTACTTAAGTACGGCAAGGCGAGCTAACGAAGCAATAAAAGATAACTGAGCAGCCGACTAGCCGTTGGTACGCTTAACAGAGTACACCTCCGGCACACTCTTAATCTTATCCACAACCGTTGTCAACATCGATAGGTTCGGAATCCCAAAGGAAATGTGGATATTGGCAAATTTCATGTCTTTGGTTGGTTGGGCATTGACAGTTGAGATCATCTTAGCTGTATTGGAGAGGACTTGGAGTATATCGTTAAGAAGTCCGGCACGGTTGAGTCCGTAAATATCGATGTGGGCGATATAGTCTTTGGTCGTGTTGTTATCTTCCCATTCTACATCAATCAAGCGTTGCTCGTAGTTGTCTTGAGCGCGAAGATTCATACAGTCTCGGCGGTGAATAGCGACACCACGCCCTTTGGTGATGTAGCCGACAATTTCATCGCCTGGAACTGGGTTACAGCACTTAGCAATCCGAATCAAGAGGCCAGAAGCGCCTTGGATAACCACGCCACCTTCATGACGGACCTTCAAGGTATCTTTTTTATTTTCAACCTTGACCTCGCCACCTTTGACCAACTCTTCTGCTTCTGCGCGTGCCTTAGCCCGTTCTTCTTCCCGGCGTTCATCCTCCGTCAAGCGGTTAAAGATGGTAATAGCTCCGATCTCTCCAAAACCAATCGCCGCAAACAAGGCTTCTTCTGTCTTGTAACTTGATTTTTGTAGCACTTTGTCCATGTGTTTTTTGTCCATGAACTTATTGGCTACCAAGTCATGCTCGTGGAATTGGGCCATCAAGAGGTCACGACCACGGTTAATCGATAATTCCTTGTCTTGATTTTTAAAGAACTGACGAATCTTGTTGCGCGCCTTGCTAGTTTTAACAAGGGTCAGCCAGTCACGACTCGGACCAAAGGAGTTGGCATTGGTGATAATCTCCACCTGATCTCCCGTCCGAAGTTTGGTATTGAGGGGCACCATCCGGCCGTTGACCTTGGCACCAATCGCTTTTTCCCCAACCTTAGTGTGTATTTCATAGGCAAAATCGATCGGTCCGGAATCTTTCGGAAGCGAGCGCACGGTTCCATCTGGTGTGAAGACGTAAATTTCTTCTGCCAGGATGTCTTCTTTTACATTTTCAACAAATTCTTTGGCATCGCCTGACTGGTCTTGGAGTTCCATCATCTCCTTGATCCAGTTCATCCCAATAGCCGATTCCTTGCTGTTGACCTGACCCTTGATCCCTTTTTTATAGGCCCAGTGAGCCGCAACCCCATACTCAGCAACCTCGTGCATTTCCTTGGTTCGGATCTGGAATTCAATCGGTCCTTTAGGGCCGTATACAGTCGTATGGATGGACTGATAACCATTGGCCTTCCGGTTGGCAATATAGTCCTTAAAACGCCCCGGCATTGGCTTCCAGAGCTCATGGATGTAGCCTAGCATAGCATAAACATCACTTGGAGTATCCAGGATGCAACGGATGGCAATCAAGTCATAGATTTCATCAAAGCGTTTCTTTTTATCCTGCATTTTGCGATAGATCGAATAGATATGCTTTGGTCGACCATAAATTTTCCCATGCAGATGGCGTTCCCCAGCATAGGTCTCAATCTTGTGGACAACCTCTTCGACCAACTCTTCTCGCTCGCGACGTTTTTCCTTCATCATATGAGAAATCTTGTAGAATTCGACTTCATTCAGATAACGGAAGGACAAATCCTCAAGCTCCCACTTGACGCTGGAAATCCCGAGACGGTGGGCTAGCGGTGCATAGATCTCCATGGTCTCACGCGAAATGCGCTCTTGCTTATCCTTGCGCAAGTGCTTGAGAGTACGCATATTATGCAAGCGGTCTGCCAATTTGACCAAAATGACACGGATATCTTGAGACATGGCCATAAGCATCTTGCGATGGTTTTCCGCCAACTGCTCTTCATGGGACTTGTACTTGACCTTCCCGAGCTTGGTCACCCCATCGACAATCACGCGCACATCATGACCAAATTCGCGCTCTAAATCATCTAAAGTCGCATCCGTATCTTCCACGACATCATGCAAAAAGCCGCAGGCGACGGTCACAGCATCCAGTTTCAGCTTGGCAAGGATTCCTGCTACTTGAATTGGGTGGATGATATAAGGCTCGCCAGACTGACGGAATTGCCCATTATGGCAATCAACCGCATAGACCAAAGCCTTTTGCACAAAAGCAACATCTTCAGGTGATAAATATTTTTTTGTAAGGGCAACGACTTGGTCCCCTGTTAAATTCTCTTCTTTCGGCATGTATTTTCTCCAGTTTCTTGGATACTATTTTAACACTTTTAGAAGCAGATGGGAACCAATGAAGCTACTTTAATATACGGATACTTCTCGAAGATCATTCTGGGAGCCACCTTGCTTTCATCATTCTTGTAAAAAAACTAACGAAGCGATTCCTTCACTTCGTTAGTTCATTAATTCTGTAACAACACTCACGGCACTGAGAGCGTAGAGTGGGGCCGTTTCCGCTCGTAGGATGCGAGGCCCAAGTCCTACTAACACTGCTCCTTTAGCTGTAAAACTTTCAATTTCTGCAGGGGAGAGGCCTCCCTCTGGCCCAAAGATAAAGAGCAATTTGCTTCCAGCTTCCAATCCGGTCAGAGACTGAAGTAAAGCTGCTGCCTCTCCTTCTTTAGCCGACTCTTCATAAGCCACCACTATCCGATCAAACTGTTCTAACTGATCCAAAAAGTCTGCCTTTTTCTCAAAAAGGGTAATGCTTGGGACCAAATTCCGCTTGCTTTGCTCGGCTGCTCCAAGGGCGATTTTTTCTAGTTTTTCGACCTTTTTACCCAATTTCTTGCCGTCCCACTTGGCAACGGACCAGTCAGCAGGGAAGGCCCAGATCTGGCTGGCACCGAGTTCCGTCACTTTTTGAGTGATAAACTCGAGCTTGTCTCCCTTGGGAAAGCCTGATGCGATGGTCACTTGGACTGGCAGCTCCACATTGTCTGCTAATTCCTCGATTAGCTCCAACTGACGGGCTTCTACATTGACTACGCGCGCCAAGCGCTTGATCCCATCATCAAAAACCAAAGTCACCTCATCATCTTCTTTTAAGCGCATGACCTGAAACATGTGCTTGCTGGTCTCCTTGTCCTCTATGGTGACAGGTGAGCTAGCCAAACCTTTTACAAAATACTGCTGCATGCTAGCCTCCAATCACACCGGAGACATCTTTGGTCTTCTTGAAGACGCAGGCATTCCATTCCCCTTGAATCATGTGAGTTTCAAGGAAAAATCCAGCTGACTCAGCTGACTCACGCACCATGTCCCACTTGTCCTTGATAATGCCACTCATGATGAGATAACCTTCATCCTTGACCAAACGATAGGCATCATCCGTCAGATGGATGAGGATATCCGCCAAGATGTTGGCCACGATGACATCTGCCTCAATCTCCACGCCCTTGAGCAAATCGCCTGGGGCTACATGGATGTTTTCCATGTTCGGGTTGAGCACAATATTTTCCTGAGCGACGCGAACCGCTACGTCATCCAAGTCATAAGCAAAGATTTCCTTAGCACCGAGAAGGGAGCTAGCAATGGAAAGGACACCTGAACCTGTCCCTACATCTAGCACCGTTTCGCCACCACGGAGAACCTGCTCTAAGGCAAAGAGGCTCATCTTGGTTGTTGGGTGAGTTCCTGTTCCAAAGGCCATACCTGGATCCAGCTTGATAATCTTTTCTCCAGCAGTGGCCTCATAGTCTGTCCATGACGGCACGATGGTCAAGTCATGGGTAATGCGAGCTGGTTCATAGTATTTCTTCCAGTTGTCTGCCCAGTCTTCCTCAGCCAAGGCAGTCGTGCCAATCTTAACCTCTCCCAGATCCATAAAGTCTGTCAATTCTGCTAAGCGAGCCTGCAAGTCCGCTTCAACCGCTGCTACATCAACCGTTTCCGGGTAGTAGGCCGTCACCACGATTTCTTCTTGTTGCTCGACCTCTGGGAAAATTTCACCGAAGCGGTCCACATTTCCCACATAGTCCATGCTGTCTTCGATTGCGACCCCTTGGGCCCCTAACTCGATCAAGAGATTAGAGACCAGCTCCTCCCCCTCACGCTTTACTGTAACTTTTAACTCTTGCCATGTTTCCATCTGATTCTCCTTAACAATCCATTGTTTCTTCTAATTCTTTTAAAGTCTTGCCGTCCTTATTTTTCCAATCCGTTCGTCCATTCGTATTCATTCCTAGTACAAAAGCAGCTGCATAAGATGGACTGGAGAACAGTTGTTTTTCTTGTAAAACACCATCTTTAATCACATTTGATTTGATTAATTCCTTACGCAATTCTTTTAGACTTGCTGGTATCGCGGGTGAATCAACCTCATCCACTTGACTGCCTTCTAAAACAACAAAACCTTCCGAAGTCTGTTCACAGATAGCTTCAATCATTCTATTCGACTTCTTTGTTTTGCGCTTCAAATAGAGATGAGTTGAATTTTCATCAGAAACATTCTGATCTGCTTTCTTGGTCATAGGAACAAACACTCGGTACCCTAAGGTTCCTACAATCATCAAAGTATTTTCTACAACCTCATCCAACTCAGACTGCTTTTCTTCTGTTACATTTCCAGAATTGGGCTCATTCCCATTTTTTACAAGGAAACGCCCCGCATCCTTTGCTAGTTGTGTAAATTTATTTTCCAAGTAACTAATTTCTGTGGGGCCAAAGGAATTATTCTGCGTCGTCAAAATAATCACATCATTAAAATAATCTGCATGATTATCACGAGTATGTTCCTGAACACGTAAAAGGACACCTTCACCATTTTTGCGATTCGTCGCCTGCCCGATATAGGTAACATCCTTTTGCTTATTTTCATCACGACCAAATAAGAAATAAATGCCACTTTGCTTCATTTCGTCACGTGATTTTAAATCTGATAATTGAATACGTGGAATTTTATAGATCACCCCTGTCCAATTTGACAAGGTACATTTAATTATCCCAGTAACTTCTCCATCCATGAGAAACATGTTGATATTTTTACTACGCTTCATCCTAATTTCTTCTCCACATATTCTCTCACTCGTTCTTGCAATTGAGGCACAACCCGATCTGAAATAAAAAACTCTTCAAAGCTCACTAACTTATAGCCCTGTCCCTCATCTCCAAAGTCGATGCGGTCAAACTCTTCTTTGGCTAGATTGCCAACTAGAAAAACAAACTGTTTCTTCTCATCCAAGAGGCCAGGATAGATCCCAGACCAGATTACGTCATCTTTCGACAGTTGGATGCTCAATTCTTCATAGACTTCACGCGCCACACACTCAAAAGGTGTCTCATTTCCTTCCCGACCACCACCTGGCAAGTCCCACATATTGGGGTAAGGAATCGTTTCTTTATCATCGCGCAAGATGGTCAAAATTTGCTCATCACAAATCAAGGCAATTTTACAACCCGTAAATTCGAACCGTGCTTCTAAGCAATCCTCAAGCATGAGCTTTCTCTCCTAATATCTTGGATAGGGATAAAAGGTGCTTTCTTCTAGGCCAACTTTGCCTTCTTCAAAAACTTCTTGGTTCCAGACGATCTCAAAGCTCTCTGCTTCTTCGTCTGCCAAGAAATCCATGAGCTCATCCAAGGCCAGCTCGGCTGTATCTCGAAGGAAAGTCGCAAAATAGGCTAGAAACTCACGAGACAAGCCTTTTTTAGGCTCATAAGGAATCGCTGTTAAATAGGCATCTTCTTCCACATGCGACTTGGCTGGATTGTAGAAGATGACGGCTTCTTCAAAGAAGATATCCTCATCAGACTCTTCACCAGCCTCATCAACCAGGGCAACCCCTCCCGTATTCTGTACATCCAAGAGAAAAGCCACTTCTACCGCATGGTTTTTCTTATCCCAATTGATCTCAAAATCAAAAGGAAAAACCTTGTCCATCTCCCCTTCTAAAATATCCAAAAATCCGTATTTAGACATAGCGTCCTCTTTCTAATTTCCCACTCTTAGAGCGGAATATGATACAATAGTTACTACAATCTTACCATAAAAAACGCCTCTTTGAAAGGAGACAAAGCTAGAAAGGAGAAGGAAATGCCCGACAATCTCGCACTCCGGATGCGACCACGGACGATCGATCAAGTCATCGGTCAACAGCACCTGGTCGGAGAAGGCAAAATCATTCGTCGCATGGTCGAGGCCAATCGTCTGTCCTCTATGATTCTCTATGGACCTCCGGGGATCGGAAAAACCAGTATTGCTTCTGCGATCGCAGGAACGACCAAGTATGCTTTTCGGACCTATAATGCAACGGTTGACAGTAAAAAACGCCTACAAGAAATCGCAGAGGAGGCCAAATTTTCTGGTGGCTTGGTCCTGCTCTTGGACGAAATCCATCGCCTCGATAAAACCAAGCAAGATTTTCTCCTGCCTTTGCTCGAAAGCGGTCTGGTCATCATGATCGGTGCAACGACTGAAAATCCCTTTTTCTCTGTCACACCCGCTATTCGTAGCCGCGTACAAATCTTTGAGCTGGAACCGTTGACGACGGAGGAGGTCAAGCAAGCTCTAAAAACGGCGCTGGATGATCCCGACCGTGGCTTTGATTTTCCAGTCGTGCTTGACGAGGACGCTTTGGATTTCATCGCTACCTCAACCAATGGAGATCTTCGCTCTGCCTTTAATTCTCTCGATCTGGCGGTGCTGTCGACCTCTGAAAATGCAGAAGGAATTCGCCATATTACGCTAGAGATCATGGAAAACAGTCTCCAGCGCAGCTACATCACCATGGACAAAGATGGAGACGGCCACTACGACGTGCTCTCTGCTCTGCAAAAATCTATCCGTGGTTCGGATGTCGATGCTAGTCTCCACTATGCAGCTCGTTTGATCGAAGCCGGAGATCTACCCAGCCTAGCTCGTCGCTTGACTGTCATCGCTTATGAGGATATCGGTCTGGCCAATCCAGATGCGCAGATTCATACCGTGACAGCGTTACAAGCAGCTGAGCGCATCGGCTTTCCTGAGGCCCGCATTCTCATCGCCAACATCGTCATCGATCTAGCCCTTTCGCCGAAATCCAACTCAGCCTACGTTGCCATGGACAAGGCGCTGGCTGATCTTAGAAGTTCTGGCAACCTTCCTATTCCTCGCCACCTCCGCGATGGTCATTATGCTGGAAGCAAGGAACTGGGAAATGCGCAAAACTATAAATACCCTCACAACTACCCTGGCAACTGGGTCAATCAGGACTACTTGCCAGACAAGCTCAAACACGCTTCCTACTTTATTCCCAATGAAAATGGCAAGTACGAGCGTGCTCTCGGAGCCACCAAGGAGAAGATTGATCAATTTAAGAAAAAGTGACATCGGTTTCAAAAAATTGAGATTTTTCCTTGAAATATTTTCAAAATGTGGTATCATATACATATAGAAACGCTGTGGTGTACGACTTCACACTTAAGTGTTGACCGACTATTTTTTGTATTATTAGGGAAACAAAAGACTTCTGGCAGTATGCAGGCCGTTTCACGCGGAAGCAGCTAAGTCAGAGCGAGTTGCCCACCTGCTTAATTGCGCGGGTTCAATACAAATCGTGAAGTATCGGCACCAATACAGCTTTTTATATTTGCCTCCTTAGCTCAGTTGGTAGAGCAGTAGACTCTTAATCTATGGGTCACAGGTTCGAGCCCTGTAGGGGGCATCTACATACAACAGGAAAAAGCCTTGATTTACAAGGCTTTTTTGTTTGTCTATAACTGATTTGCCCCATCATTTGCCCCACATTTTTTTATGAGCAATCTTTCCAGACATCTCTGACTACGAAAAACAAAAAAGCTATCCTACCTTTGCAAATTTAGATAAGATAGCAGAATATTTTAATGCAACTCCAACTCAACTTTTTGGAACAAGTAAGGAGATTGAATTAGAAAAGAGTGTTCTTGAATCGAATGAATACTCTGATAAAGTAAGTGAGATCTTAAAGGCTGTCAAATACATCGAACATTTTCTAGAAACTGATGGACAGTACTTAGAGGATTTACTTTACCTAACAAGAGGCAACCAACTATACACAGAAGATGGAGATGAGTTGTATATTGATCCAACTTCTCAGAAAAGAACATTTCATAACCAATATGAACCTGGTTTTATTGTAGCAAGAGATAAATCCCCACTAGAACTCTTAATTGAAAATAAGGACCTATTAGATTAAAAAAGCGAGGATATGTACTGATCCCAAAAGTTAGACAGAAAAAAATCTAACTTTTGGGATCAGTACATTTTCAACTCTCTTATTTATTTTCTTATCTCACATAATTACTTCACATGTCCAGGCTCATCAAATTCATTTTTTTCAATAACATATGCCACATTTGCATCCTTATTGATCAAAGAACATATATCTATTATATTACAAAAAGCTCTCTGACCGCAAAATTCCGTTAATTTACTACCTTATTCCTACTTTCTATTTTCTATTTTACTTTTCTGATAAATAAGATTATAATAAGGGGTATTTATTTTCGGAGGTTTTTATGTCATTTCTATCAAAAAATTGGGCAGGACTGTTAGCCTGTCTGATCATTTCTATCATCTCTTGGGTTTTAGGAGGCTTTCTGCCTGTTGTGGGAGCACCTGTTTTCGCCATTTTTATCGGAATGATTCTCTACCCCTTTCTCACTCCCTATAAACAACTGGATGCTGGTTTGACTTATAGCTCCAAAAAATTGCTTCAGTATGCTGTTATCTTACTTGGTTTTGGACTCAATATCTCTCAAGTTTTCGCAGTTGGAAAATCTTCCCTTCCTGTCATCCTTTCGACTATTTCTATCGCTTTAATTATTGCTTTCTTTTTCCAACGATTTTTTAACATGGATACAAAGCTAGCTACCTTGATTGGGGTAGGCTCTTCTATCTGTGGCGGTTCTGCCATTGCAGCGACTGCTCCTGTTATTCACGCCAAGGAAAAAGAAGTAGCCCAAGCCATTTCTGTTATCTTTTTCTTCAATGTCTTGGCAGCTCTTATCTTTCCAACTCTAGGTTCTTGGCTCCATCTCTCCAACGAAGGTTTTGCTCTCTTTGCGGGTACTGCGGTCAACGATACTTCCTCAGTAACAGCCACAGCTAGCGCCTGGGATAGTCTGTATCATACCAATACTCTAGAATCTGCAACCATTGTCAAACTGACTCGTACCTTAGCTATTATCCCTATTACTCTCTTCCTCTCCTATTGGCAAAGCCGTCAACAAGACAACAACCAAGGAGTAAAGCTTAAAAAAATCTTCCCCGTTTTCATTCTCTACTTCATCCTAGCTTCTCTGCTAACTACCGTCCTTACTTCTTTTGGTGTTAGCAATAGCTTCTTTTCACCTCTCAAACAGCTCTCCAAATTCCTCATCATCATGGCTATGAGTGCTATTGGTCTCAAAACTAACCTCGTTGCTATGATCAAATCCAGTGGAAAATCCATTCTTCTTGGAGCCCTTTGCTGGATTGCTATCATCCTGACTAGTCTTGGCATGCAATTACTCATCGGTATTTTCTAAGAAAAAAGGGAGCCTAAAGGCTACCTCAGAACGTAGACAGACGTCATTTTTGGCGTTTGTCTTTTTGTATGTTCAAAGATATTTTGTCTTATCATCTACTATTCCATCCAAAAATCTGATTTAAAGCAAAATAAAAAGGGATATTCCCTATCCATTTCGATAATTTTTTCATTAATTTGTTTTTCCATTTTATCCTCCGATTAGTCTCGCACTGATATTTATTGATAACAACACTATATTTCTAGTATAGCATAATCATTAGATATTATAGGTTTTCAAACCAAATGAGAGTCATTCGTTTTTGCCCCATTTTTAAATCATGACATTGGAAATACCTAAAAGTACTTCCCTAAAATCACTTATATTTCAATATTTTTAATTACTCTCAATATGAAAATCCTTTCCAAATCCATGCAGGGGGCATCTAAATCAACAGGAAAAAGCCTTGATTTATAAGGCTTTTTTGCTTGTCTATAACTGATTTGCCCCATCATTTGCCCCACATTTTTTTATGAGCAATCTTTCCAGACATCTCTGATTACGAAAAACAAAAAAGCTATCCTACCTTTGCAAATTTAGATAAGATAGCAGAATATTTTAATGCAACTCCAACTCAACTATTTGGAACTAGTAAAGAGATTGAGTTAGAAAAGAGTGTTCTTGAATCTAATGAATACTCTGATAAAGTAAGTGAGATTTTAAAAGCTGTCAAATACATCGAAGATTTTCTAGAAACTGATGGACAGTACTTAGAGGATTTACTTTACTTAACAAGAGGCAACCAACTATACACAGAAGATGGAGATGAGTTGTATATTGATCCAACTTCTCAGAAAAGAACACTTCATAACCAATATGAACCTGGTTTTATTGAAGCAAGGGATAAATCTCCACTAGAACTCTTAATTGAAAATAAGGAATTGTTTGATAAATAGAAAAAGCGAGGATAACCTCGCTTCAGATTGAAGTTAAAATCTTTAGAAGACACTTTTATAAGGACTTTGTCTTCAATCTGTGAAAAGGAGTGAAAACTCCTTTTCTTTTTGTAAGTCAGACTGAAACTTCCAAATTGTTTATTTATTTTATTGACATTTTCTATAAAAATAAGTACAATAGTTTTATTAGCAAACTATACTATATAGGGGGTATTGAAATGAAATTTTCTAATCGTTTACTGCTATTCCTTGCAGGAGTTGTTTTTGTCCTTTTAGGACTTTTCCTATTTACAAACCCAGTAGCTAATCTTGTTGCTTACAGCTGGTGGATTTCATTTGGTTTACTGGTTTCTTCTATAGCAGCTATTTTAGGCTATTTCTCTGCACCAAAAGAGCTTCGCTCACCTGTTTATCTTTTCCAAGGGTTTGTTAATCTTCTCTTATCTCTTTACCTCGTGGCTTATGGCTTTGTGACCCTGCCGGTCGTCATTCCGACCATTGTAGGAATTTGGTTAATTGTAGAAGCCATTATTGCTTTCTTTAAAGGCAATCGTCTAGGATTGATTTTCCCTATTATTGGTAGCAATATCACGTGGGTAGCCTTGCTTGCATTTTTACTAGGTCTAGTGATTCTGTTCAATCCAGTGGCTACAGGTGTCTTTGTCGTTTATGTCATTGCCTTTTCATTTTTAGTTACTGGCTTCACCTACATTATTGAGGCCTTTCGTAAATAGTCTAGTTGCTATTTCTATCGCATTCAAAAAAGCTGGGAAATCATATTCTCAGCTTTTTCGTCTCTTTAATTATCACTTTTTCGCATTCCATTCTACGTAGAAATTTGTTTTTCCATTTTATTCTCCAATTTGATCTCGCACTGACATTTATTTATAACAAAACTATATATCTAGAATAGCATAATCATTAGGTATTATAGGTTTTCAAACAAAATACGAGTCATTCGTTTTTGCCCCGCTTTTGCCCCATTTTTAAATCCTGACATTGAAAATACCTAAAAGTATTTCCCTAAAATCAGCTATATTTCAACATTTTTGTTTATTTTCAATATGAAAAGTTCTTACAAATCCATGTAGGGGGTATCTAAATCAACAGGAAAAAGCCTTGATTTATAAGGCTTTTTTGCTTGTCATTTTGTTTTTTGTACCAAATTTTGTACCAAATAATTTATATTCACCAAATTAGAGAGTCTCATCCAAAGACTCGTTATTTATCTCACACTCGTTTTCGTCGAAAAAACCACCGCAAGGGTGGTTCTTTTTTATCAATCGTCAAATACTCCGCCTGTGAGTTGGTACATGAGATAAATGTGTTCCAGGACTTTTACTTTATCCATGTGATCCACATCTTTAAAGCCTCCTAATGCCAAGAGCGGGACAAAACCGAAACATTGGTTATAAGACAGAGCACCATGTTTTGATACAGCTTGTCTATATAAATCAAGTTCAAAGTTATCAGTCACATATGAGTTATCTAAATACTGAAGGAAATATTTCAAGCTCTTTATAATAATGTCGCAGTCTTGAAGGTTATATTTTACAATACCAACAAATTCATTCTCTTCCCAAGTAATAATATCTCCAAATGCTGTTACGAACATAGGAAAAGCGATATCTCCTCTGAAATAACTATCTTGGAGAAGTTCAAGATAGTCATCTGGATTAATGACTTTGAGATAACCATCTAAAAAGGTTCCCAAGCCATCTTCCTGCCAAATCTGTAACAACTCAGCAGGGACTTGGTCCTTGTATTTTTCAATAACTTCTTGGGGCATATCTGCCACTTTGATAAAGTTTTCTAGCATGTTTTCCTCCGATTTGATTTTTAGCATCATTTCTCTACAACCATAGTATACCATAAACCATATGTACCAACATTTGTTAAACAACAAGAAAACCACCGCGTAGGTGGTTTATTCTTTAGATATAACTATTTGCCATTATGCTCTCTTTGGAAGGCTTTCATAGCCTTGAACTGTTCTAGTTCTTTTTCATTAGCTGGTTGCTTTCCGAGATATTTATATTCAAAAAAGTCCATTTGTTGACCTGAACTATAATCACTTTCATTCCAAGGTGCATAGTCAAATTCAGCAGATAATTTCGTGCCAATTACTTTTATAGTACAAGAAGTCCACAAAGGTTGGCCTTCTTTCTCAAAAATTTCTCTCAACTCCCAAGCTAATCTAAAGGTGCGTCTTTCTTGATTCCGAAATTCTAAATTAGGAATACCATACCGCTTTGGAATATATAGATTGTAGATATACTCATTTTTCCCCTCTTCATTAAAGAAAT
Organism: Streptococcaceae bacterium AF13-5-6.0; assembly: GCA_027685415.1. Classification (GTDB taxonomy): domain Bacteria; phylum Bacillota; class Bacilli; order Lactobacillales; family Streptococcaceae; genus Streptococcus. Next base: position 21,021 of record JAQCUL010000004.1, on the reverse strand, counting down.
AATATACCTCTCCTCCATCAAAAGCTAAACTTATGTTAATAAAAAGATTATCCCATGCTACTGGTATTGTCTCATTAACACTCTGTGCAATCTCACGAATTTTTTCATTAATTTGTTTTTCCATTTTATCCTCCGATTTGTTCTCACGCCGACATTTATTTATAACAACACTATATATCTAGTATAGCATAATCATTAGGTATTATAGATTTTCAAACCAAATGCGAGTCATTCGTTTTTCCCCACTTTTGCCCCATTTTTAAATCCTGACATTGAAAATACCTAAATGCATCTTCCAAAAATCATTTGTTTTTCAACATTTTTGATTACTTTCAATATAAAAATTTCTTACACATCCATGCAGGGGGCATCTAAACAACAGGAAAAAGCCTTGATTTTAAGGCTTTTTTGTTTATTTAAAACAAGTGGATTTGTACCACCTCTTCTGTATAAACTAGAAAATATACCTATACTTTCATTCAGAGATTATAATACGATAATTTAAAAAACTATCTGCGAGTAAACTACATTTTAAAAATTAGCTAACTAAAGAATAGGTCTTGCTTTATCTTTTAAATCTTAGTATTATAGATTTAAAACTTTAGGAATAAGCCTATGAACTGGTAAATAAAATTCCTGTATTCCAATTTATCGTGATGCTAACAAGTCACGTAATAATTTTCTAAAAGAAAGATATAAAATGAACGATAGTATCTTAATTTCAAATCTTACCAAAAAATTTAAAGACAAAACAGCACTCAAGGAAATCAGTTTCTCAATAAGTAGTGGAGAAATATTTGGTTTTTTAGGACCATCTGGTGCTGGCAAAACTACGACAATAAATATTTTAACCGGTCAGTTGCCACCTGATGGAGGAGAGGTTAAAATCTTAGGAAAAGATTGCATCCAATTAACCTCTGACGACTTTTTAAAATTGGGAATTATGAGTGATAATGTGGGTTTCTATGATAGACTGTCTCTGTACGATAATCTTTTATTTTTTGCTAAATTCCACAATGTAGAAATAGCATATCTAGATCATTTATTAAAGCGATTGAAGTTATATGATGATCGATTTAATAAAGCAGAGAAGTTATCAACTGGAATGAAACAACGAATGTTGTTAATTCGGGCGATTCTACATTCACCAAAAGTAATTTTTTTAGATGAACCAACTTCTGGAATGGATCCAACCCTATCTCAAATCGTTCATGAACTACTACTAGAAATTAAAAACTCTGGGGCAACTATTTTTTTAACAACTCATAACATGGATGAGGCGACCAAATTATGTGATTCAATCGCTTTGCTTCATGAAGGAAAAATCGTTGAACAAGGTTCGCCTCGGGAGATTATTGATAAGTACAGTCAGACTGATAAGGTTAAAATAAGCTATTTTGATGGAAGAGAGATAATTGTTCCTAAAGAGGAAGCTTATAAGTATCTAGGAGAGAATACTAAAACAATCAATACTCTAGAAACAAGCCTTGAGAGTATCTTTATTCAATTAACAGGAGACAAATTATAATATGCTTAATCGATTTTTTAGTTTGTTATGGTTACGGTATAGATACCTTCTTCATAACAAAATAATTCTATTTGTATGTGTATTCACACCAATAGTCGACTTCTCACTTTTAAACTTTGTGCCAGACGTTCGTGGTTCAGTCTTTTTAATGAGTATGGCGATTATTACCATCTATAGCCTGACTGCTGGAACTTTTACTACACTAATCATCAGCGAAGAAAAAGATAAAAAGAATTTAAGAACATTGATTTTAACAGGTGTCAAAACTCCAGAGTATATTTTTTCTACAATCTTATTTCCATTTCTATTTTCAATTATAGGTGTTTGGGTGATGCCTATTACTTTTGGTATCTCAATACCTAATCTTGCTCTATATTCATTAATAACCTTCCTTACGATACTTTGTTTTATATTGGTCAACTTTGCGATAGCTTTGTTCTGTAAAAATCAAACACAAGCCTCTGCCGTGAGCCTAATATTCTATCTTGTCATTATGACTCTCCCTATGTTTTCGAGCATAAATAAATTTGCTAAATTATTAACAGATTTTTCTCTATTAGGAGCGCATAATCAATATTTTAATGATATCTCTGCCTTCAATCTTTATAATATACAAATTTTAACATTGTTACTTTGGATCATGTTAATGTCCGCACTTGTATATACGGGATTCGTCTGGAATAAGAAACATTGAGATGATGTAAGCAATTAATCGAGCCTAGGTTACTGATAAAATAATTTTTGACACACTTTTGCCCCATTTTTAAATCATGACATTGAAAATACTTAAAAGTATTTCCCTAAAATCACTTATATTTCAATATTTTTAATTACTATCAGTATGAAAATTCTTTCCAAATCCATGCAGGGGGCATCAAACTTCAACAGTAAAAGCCTTGGTTTACAAGGCTTTTTTGCTTGTCTCAAGAGCATTTGGCTCACTTTTTTAGATACTATAATTTAGCGTACGAAGTTAAATCATTCTGCACCATTGTTATTCCATTTATAATAAAAAAACCACCTTTGAACCCTAGCAAACATTTGACAGCTCTTCACCGAATCCGCTATGATAAGAGTACTTGAAATTCCAAGTTTTCGTTGCATATTAAATGTAAGGAGTCCAAAATGAAAATCTATTATTCAAAATATGTCGGATATGGCTCTCTGGCTTTTGCCTGTGCGCTCTTTATCCACTTAGCTTTTTTATCGATCCTAGGTTTTGAGGGTTTTCCAAAAATCACTTTTATCACTCTCATTCAGATCCTTTTATTTTTGATTGCGATCTATGCAACCATTGCTGGGATCAAAAGACTGACCAGTCGTCAGATCGCCTTTGAGCTGACTTCTGATGGGATTCATGCTTATCAGGGAGTGATTCTGACAAAAGATATCTTTATCCCCAAGGAAGATTTGGTAAGTGTAGCTTATAAAGAGGTCGATGTTAGTGACCCCGATCACCAAAATAGTAAAAGTTATTTCATCGAGTTTCAACTGAGGGACAATACTACACTAGACAATCTCTCAAAATCGAATGTCATCATTAACACAGAGCACCATACCGTAAAACTCTTCGTCAATCTTTGTAAATTTAAGGAAGAAGATTGGCAAAATCTTTCCAAGTACTTGATGGACGAATACCGAATAACCGTTTTATAGCAAAGAAAAGAGAGTGGGACAGAAATCGGTAATTCGTTAGAATTCGATTTCGTCGTCCCAC
>JAQCUL010000004.1:0-17766 GCA_027685415.1 Streptococcaceae bacterium AF13-5-6.0 | reverse complement strand
AACAATTGAGAGGCTAGGACTTTTGTCTCAGCCTCCGCACAGTTGAGTAGGGCTGTAAAAGCTGATGAAATCAGCGTAGTAGAGCCCACTCAACCACTGCGTCTTGCTCGACAATCCAAAAACAATTGAGAGGCTAGGACTTTTGTCTCAGCCTCTTTTTAACTACTCTTAGTTCCCCATTTTTCCTTTGGGTACGAGCAGATAGAAAAATAGCAAATTCAATCCAAATACAGCAACAAAGAGCGCCAATTGAGAGACATCGATCGTTTGTTTCTCGGTCAAATCTTGGATCAGCTTTGTATAATAATAGCCTGGGAAAGCCCGTTGTAGTTTGCCAACTAAGTCCATAAATCCTCCACTTGCGCCAAGCGTATCAAAGGGAATAATGGTCATAGCGGCCAAAATAATGACAGGAAAGCCAATGGTATCAATCGTCTTGGCATCTACTCTTACCCCAAGAACAAAGCCAATCACGCTAAAGTAGATCCCCATCAAGGATAAGAGGAAAAATTGCACCAACAGGCTAGTCGTCACTGGAAAGTGAAAACCTAGAACAGCAACTACTAGTACTGCTAAAAAGATCAAGCTGTTCAAAATCAGTTGTACGATCGATTGATCCCATAAATAGTTCTTGACACTATAGCTTGTAAAGTGGGATTCAAAAGAATAAAACCCAATATCTGAGGCGATTCGCTTACTAAAGGTTGCAAGGCTATTGCCAATGACCCCGATAAATACGGCAATGCCTAATAAAATACTTGGCGAAACCCCTTTTTGAAGCTGATCAAAGAAGATATACCAGCCTATGGGTAAAATAATGGTGAATAATACAAAGCGCTTATTTCGTAAAACTTGTTTTAATTGAATCTTTTTCATGCTTGTTCCCCTCCTTTATTCATCTCTTCTCGGAAATACTGCTCAATGGTTTGACCAGCCTGGTGAATATCCTCAACAGTCTTTGTGGCAGCAATTCGACCTTCTTTTAAGATCAGGACTTTTGTAAAAAAGGCATCAATTTGGTTGAAATCATGGGTCACCACAACAGATGTAAACTCTTGCTGCTCCAGTAGTTTCCAAAAGTTATCCACTGCTTCCAAGTCCATGCCAGTCGTTGGCTCATCTAAAAAAATCAACTTTGGATGATTCAAAATAGTTAACAACAAGGACAAGCGTCTCTTTTGACCACCGGAAAGACTGCCCACCATCTGCTCTCTTGATTCTCTTAATTCGACCATTTCTAAGAGTCCATTGATATCAGCCTGCTTCAGCTGATTCATCCGGCTTTTTAATTCGACGAATTCAGCGACGGTCAGATCCTCGATGAGCAGATCCCCCTGAGGCATCATCCCAATTTCTCTTTGAAAAGCAAGCGAAGTCTTTATCGTCCCCGAATCGGCCTGGAGCTGTCCAGCGATAATATTGAACAGGGTGCTTTTACCTGCCCCATTATTTCCCAGCAAGGCAATTTTGTCTCCTTCTTCTATCGAAAAAGACACTCCCTTTAATACAGCTTTCTCCTTAAATGATTTTGTAATAGATGCTACCTGAAACATACGATCCCTCTTTTCTTATTGATCTTGTATACAGTATACTTCAAAGGGACAGTCTTTGTAGCTCTCTGTCAGAATCGGTCAGAAAATCGTCGTGAATGGTCAAAAAAGAGGCTGGGACAAAAGTCCTAGCCTCTCAATTATTTTTGATTGTCGAGCAAGACGCAGTGGTTGAGTGGGCTCTACTACGCTGATTTCATCAGCTTTTACAGCCCCTACTCAACTGTGCGGAGGTGGGACGACGAAATCGAATTCTAACGAATTACCGATTTCTGTCCCACTCTCTCTTCCATTATTCCTTCCAAAAGGTCAGGCTCTGAGTAAATCGGTAGTTTGAACTCTTGGTAGACACTGTCGTTTTGGGATACTTTTCCAGTAATTGTTGGATCTTGTACAAGCCAAGACCGCGGCCCTCTCCTTTACTCGAGTAGTCTTTTTCAAAAATTCTCGCTAACTCTATTTTTTCAGCTTTTGTACTATTTTCAACTATTAAGATGAGGGAGTTCGTCTCCTGAAGCATGGCAAGAGTCAGCTGGGGGTCCTCTGATTCAAGACTCGCTTCGATAGCATTGTCACAAAGGATGGATAAGAAGGTGATGAAATCTAAAACCTCGATGAATAAATCACGAACTGGTTCATCGATCTCGACAGAGATCCCAATCCCTTTATTTTGAGCTTCCAATAATTTTGCGGACAGAACACTTTTTACAGCTGGATTTTCTATGTGACTGAGTTTGGCAATATCAAACTTACTATTGTAAAATTGCTGGCCACTCTCTCGAAGAACATTCTCATAGACTTCCCTGATCGCATTGAGGTCTTCGTGCTCAATACTTAATTTGAGACTGGTTAAAATATTCAGGTAATCATGACGAAAGGCACGAATCTCCCCATAGAGCATTTCGACGTGTTGGCTATAGGTGGCTAACTCCTGCAGTTGCCTATCTTTTTGCTCTAGAATCTCTTGTTTCAATCGTTCTTTGGACACTGCATTGAAATACAAGAGCATCACAAAAAACAAAATCAGATAAATACTATTTAACTGTTCCCGTAAAGCATCTGCATGAGGAATAGCATCCTCAAAAACCACCAGACCTACAACACTGAGCAAATACACAAACATGGAAAGATCCATTGGGAGTAGGAAACGATTAAAATACTGCCGTTGAAACCCTACTTTTAAATCTGTAAAATCTAGTTTTAACAATTTAGTGATTCCTATATAAACAGGAAAGACCAGCAATTCAAGTAGAGCATCATACCAGCTGACAGATGCCTCATGAACAAGTACGATCCCTAACATTGGAAAGACATAAAAGGCTAAGAGACGCCCAATGAGACTCTCCATGACAACCGGATAGAGCCCATAAAAAATATTCAAAAGGTGTCGTATGTTACGATTTTGGTAGAAACTATAGGCAATAAATACTAAGAAATAGCCAAAAAAGCCTACCGGTGGTACAAGGGTAAAGATAATTGCGAAGAGGAAGGGGCACAAAAAGAGCCAGCGCAAGGTGAACTCTTGTCTACTGATATGACGATAGATCAGCATGCTGACGAAGAACTTTAGGTAAGACATTAGAATAGTTAACAGCAATTCTTTCTCCCTCTATTTTTTCAAAGCTTCCAGTAAGCCTCTATACTTGGTCCGTGAGATCAAGCAATTGTCCCCATTTTCAAAAAAAGCTTTCTTGGCTTCTTTATCAATCTTCGTAATATTTTGCGGATTCACCACAAAGGAGCGGTGGCACCGATACAAGCGGGGATCTGCTTTTTCGATATCGGCAATACTAGCGTAAAATTCCAAGCGCTCTTCCTGGGTGTGTAAAATGACCTTGTGAATGGTTGGAGACGTTTCAACATACAAAATCTTATTAAAAGGAACTTGTACACGCGCCATCGCACTCTCAAACGTAAAGGCATCTTGCGCAATCGTGGTCCCAGCTTGCTCCAAGGTATAGTCGATGGCTGAGCTGATTCTCTCTTTGAACTCTTCCTCACTCAGCGTTTTATCGATAAAATCCAAGGCAGCCACTTTGTACTGAAAGGTAATGGGCATGAATTCAGAGTGAGTGGTGACAAAGACAATGGTCGCATGGGGGTCTTTCTTACGAATCTCTTTTGCGATCTCTAGACCCTTTTTCTCCTCACCTTTAATCTCGATATCTAAAAAGAATAGGTGATGGGCGCCTCTCTCTGTGATAGCATCCAGCAACTGGCTTGACTTCCCAAACACTTCTGGCGCTTTGCATTGCAAGGATTTTTGACGGATGAGATCCTGCAAGACCGCTTCGATACGCGATTGTTGGATCCATTCATCTTCTAACACAAAAATCTTCAACAAAGTCCTCACTCCTTCCCCTCTACGAATATGTTCTATTTTACCATAAATGATGCCTGCTGAGCCACTCTTTCAAAGGAGACTCAAAGGCCTTCTACCTTTTCTCCTAAACAAAAAACTCTCCCGGAGGAATCCGGAAGAGCTTGCGCAAGAGGAATTTGAAAAATATTTTTTAATATGAAAAAGGTCGATAAAATCTACGCTATGTTCAAACTCTCATTTTACTAGCAGCGATATTACGATCAAGTTTTATTGTCAATAGACATGTATGTGGGAAGTTCTCCCCTTGCAACAATGTAGACCTGTGATCTACTCTTAATAGTATACACTAGAATTATTACAAAATCAGTTAATTTGTATTGCAATTTGTTGGCAAATACTCCTCTGCCTTAAAACACCGAAAACTCTTGATTTTCAAGCATCTACACAAGTCCTCTTTAATTAGTATTTATCATTTCTGTTACAAAATTTAAAATAAAAATATTATTCCATAACAAATGAAAATCCCAAAGCACGATAAAAAGGGAGGAACGATACTTTCCTCCCTTTGAGCTAGTAAGACACTTCGGCAAGGCACCATGGTGCTTGCCATAACAATAAATGCACCTGATCAATTAACCAAGGGGTTACGACGTGAAAAGGGAGGAACGATATTTTCCTCCCTTTGAGCTAGTAAGATGATTAGGTAGGCCGCACAATAGCGGCTACCGTCCAATGATTCGGTGCTTTAGCACCAATCATTGGTATCAGGTTACATCATCCCACCCATCATGCTTGGATCCATTCCTGGTCCTGCTGGGGCTGCTGGTTCTGGTTTGTTGGCTACGACTGCTTCGGTCGTCAAGATCAGACTCGCTACGGAAGCGGCGTTTTGAAGGGCTGAACGGCTCACTTTAACTGGGTCGATGATTCCTGCATCAATCATATTCACCCATTCACCTGTTGCAGCATTGAAACCTGTTCCGACTTCGGCATTTTTCAAGCGATCAATCACAATAGATCCTTCGTAACCGGCATTGTGGGCAATTTGGCGCACTGGCTCTTCCAAAGCACGAAGAACGATATTGCGTCCTGTTGCTTCATCCCCTTCTAATTCAAGGGCTGCGACTGTAGAGATGACATTGACAAGAGCTGTACCACCTCCGGCAACGATCCCTTCTTCAACGGCTGCGCGAGTCGCATTAAGGGCATCTTCGATACGGAGTTTCATTTCTTTCAATTCTGTTTCTGTTGCAGCACCAACCTTGATTACGGCAACGCCACCAGACAATTTAGCCAAACGTTCTTGTAATTTTTCACGGTCAAATTCAGAGGTTGTGGTTTCGATTTGTGACTTGATGACCGCCACACGGTTAGCGATCGCTTCTGGGTTACCAGAACCTTCGACAATGACGGTACTGTCTTTATCAACTGACACTTTAGCTGCTTGACCAAGCGCTTCAATGGTTGCATCTTTCAATTCCAAACCAAGATCGTCTGTAATGACTGTACCACCTGTCAAGATGGCAATGTCTTCTAGCATGGCTTTGCGGCGATCACCAAATCCTGGTGCCTTGACAGCTACGACATTAAAGGTACCGCGGATCTTGTTCAAGACAAGTGTTGGAAGAGCTTCGCCATCGACATCATCTGCGATGATCAAGAGTGGACGGTTGCTTTGAAGAATGCTTTCCAACAATGGCAAGATTTCTTGGATATTTGAAATCTTCTTGTCAGTAATCAAAATGTATGGATTTTCAAGGTCTGCCACCATTTTTTCATTATCAGTGACCATGTATTGTGAGAGGTAACCACGGTCAAACTGCATGCCTTCAACGACTTCCAGTTCTGTTTCCATTCCACGAGACTCTTCAATCGTGATGACCCCATCTTTACCAACTTTTTCCATGGCTTCAGAGATGTACTCACCGACTTTTTCAGAACGAGAAGACACAGCAGCTACTTGAGCAATGGCTTCCTTGCTCGATACTGGGATCGCATTGTTTTTCAAAGCTTCTACTGCTGTTGCAACAGCGGTCTCAATCCCACGGCGGATGCCAATTGGGTTAGCTCCTGCAGTGACGTTTTTGATTCCTTCACGGACGATGGCTTGAGTCAAAACAGTTGCGGTTGTTGTACCGTCACCTGCGATATCATTAGTCTTAGAAGCCACTTCTGACACCAATTTGGCACCCATATTTTCAAAATGATCTTCCAATTCGATTTCTTTTGCGATAGTTACCCCATCATTTGTGATCAAGGGTGAACCAAATGATTTTTCAAGAACAACATTGCGTCCTTTAGGGCCCAACGTAACTTTCACTGTATCTGCTAAGACATCGACACCACGGACCATTGCAGAACGTGCATCAGATGAAAATTTAATATCTTTTGCCATTTCTCTTACCTCTTTCTTCTCTTACTCTACAATTGCAAGAATGTTTGATGTTCCAACGATGGTGTAGGTTTCTTCCCCATCTTTCACTTCAATTCCTGCATGGCTTTCAACCAAAACGTGGTCTCCTGCTTTTACAGCTGGAGCAATGAGTTCGCCACTTAGGGTACGCACACCTTCACCAACGGCCACTACTTCAGCTGTTTTTGTATCAGCCTTGCTCGCACCTGCGAGGACAAAACCTCCAACAGTCTGTTCTTTTTCTTCTACTTTTAAGACTACACGGTCTCCTAATGGTTTTAACATGTTCATTCCTCCATACGTGTTTTTAGCACTCTCTATACGTAAGTGCTAACTTATGTTTCTATTGTATCACTTGGTCAGAAATAGTCAAGAAAAAAACACCTCAAAAATAAATGAGATGTTTCTAAAATATCAATTTAAAATTGTCAATTTTTGATTGAAATCATCGATCACTTTTTGAAGATTGATCCGCCCGCGGTAGATGCCATATCCAAAAACAATCATGCCTAAAATTCCAACCAAGGCTAGTAAAATCCCGAGGATCAAGAGTGGGAGGAAACTTTTGTGAAAGAGATAGATCAATACCACACCAATACTGGCAATGATAAAGAGTAAGCTGAACCAACGACCAAGGTTTTCAAGCATGTGGCGTTGGTACTTGATTTCTGTTTCATATCCATTGACAAGTTCTTGTTTTGTAACCATGGGATTCCTCCTGATAAAAATTGAGAATGAAGTGCAAATAAAGGAGGTCAATTCACTTCATTCTCAAAAACTCCTACTAGCAAATTCGTTTTTTCTTTTCCTTAGTATTTAAGATGTGGGTCGAAGATACCAAGGGCAACACCGATCAAAGCCACTACAACGAGAAGTAACATGACTTTGTTTGGTGAAATTTTTTTCTTAGACATCAACCACCAGCAAAGAGTGATGAAGGCTGCTGTCAAGAGACCTGGATAAACACCATCGATCTTTTCTTGGATGTTCAAGAAGACTTTTCCTTCAGCGTTCTTGAATTGAAGGGCTGTTGTAACAGATACCCAAGTAGCTGCTACGGCACCGATAACCATACCACCGACAACGCTGATCGCTTTACGAAGAGCTTGTCCTTTTGGTCCTACAAGGAATTCAACGGCTTTATCCCCTAATTGGTAACCTTTGAAGAAGGCAAAGCGCATACCAAAGTAGACTAAGAGGTTCCATACGACGATGTAGAAGAGAGCACCAGCGACGTTACCACCTTTAGAAAGGCCAAGGGCAATCCCTAAGAGAACTGGAATCAAGGTACCAACGACCAATGAGTCACCAATACCAGCGATTGGTCCCATCAAACCGGCACGCATACCGTTGATGGTTTCGCCATCTACTGCATCTCCGTTTGCACGCGCTTCTTCCAAACCAGCTGTGATCCCTACAACAAGAGATCCAAGTTGTGGTTCAGTGTTGAAGAAAGCCGTATAGGTTTGCATAGCATCCTTTTGTTCTTCTTTTGTGTCATATATTTCTTCTACGATTGGAAGCATAGAAGTCAAGTACCCGAAGGTTTGCATATGTTCTTGAGAGAAACAAGTCAAATGACCATAATACCAATGATGGAATGCTTTTGCTAATGTTTTCTTTGAAATTTTCTTTCTATCAGCCATTTTAAATATCCTCCTCATCATCGTCTTGGTCCACCACTCCGGCTGGAGCAGCTTTCATCGATTTGATCACTTCAAGTTCATAGTAGATTACTGCAAAGATTAATGAAACAACGGCACTGGATACCAAGTTCAATCCGAGAGATTTCGCCAAGGTAAATCCAACAAAGAATGGAATGAAGTCAGTTGCTTCTGTAACAATTTGTTTCAACAAGATGGCAATACCGACACATGGGAGAAGAGCACCGACTGTAAAGAGGGCTTTCATCCAGTAACCATCCATAGGAAGGTATTGTTTCATCAAATCAACCATGTTTTCACCGTATTTGGTGATAATCATTGTTGGAAGGAAAGAGAAGAGGAAGTGAGAGATCCAAGGGTAAACCCAGTCAACTGCGTAGAGTTTTTTGAAGTTTCCTTCTTCAACGGCTTTCCAACCAATGTGTTGCCATACCAAGTTCATAGTAGCGGTACCGTAGAAAAGAACTGTACCGATTGTCCCAACGGCTGCACCGATTGGAGCTGCAGCTGCGGCGATTCCAGCTTCATCTGTGATGTTATTAGCATGCACAAACAAGATAGCAAGAGGAACACCGATATAAGAGATGGCACGAACATCGGCAGATACGGTACCACCAGGTGTTACCAAGGCGATATAAACGACTTGAAGGGCAACCCCGACCATAATACCAGTTGTCACATCTCCAAGAATTAAACCTGAAATCAACCCACCGATCAAAGGACGACCGAGTGTATAGTTCCCGATACTGGAACCTCCCATACCAGGCATTGAAGACAAGCTGGCGAAAATACCAAGCAAGATTGCTTGAATCCATGAAATTGTCATAACAAACGCTCCTTTTGTTTGTAAATTTATTTACCTAACAGATAGGACTGTTAGTTTTAAAAACCAAATTTTGATTTGAAATCATCCCAATACCCGATAGAAACATCTGGCAACAATTGGAATTTCACCTTGTAGCCTGCTGCTTGAATGGCTTGGAAGGCTTCTGCTTCTTCCTGAGTGATGGATTGGTTATTTCCCAATTTTACAGCTCCAGGACGATCATTTGCAGGGCCAACAATGATTTCTTTAACATCACCTGGGACAAACCCTTGGTCGACCAAAATTTCCTTCATATCGATTGGATTTTTGGTAATCAAGAAGTAACGACTATCTGATTCTGTTACTTTTGCTGATTTTTCCTTAAAGGCTTCCTTTGTCCATACAAAGGTTTTCTTGTCTGATGCGCCTTTGTAAGCTTGGATTAAAACCTTGTTTGATGCTGCTGCATCGTTTACGGCAATCAAACCATCACATGGTTTTTCCTTTGCCCAGCGTGTGACTGTCTGACCGTGAATCATGCGGTCATCAATCCGTACAAATGTTACTACCATAAGGTACCTCCCTATTAAATATCGTCATCATCTTCTTCAGCACTTGTGGCTGAAATTTCAAAAGGCTGTAGTGCAGATCGTGCTTCTGATAAGATGGTGGCTGACAAATCGTCTCCATCGAGCACATCTTTCATCACAACTGCCGTCAAGGCCATGGTAAGGTTCATCCCACCAAGGATCAAGGCTCCATCGAGCTTTCCAGCTTCTTCTAGAACCGTGGCTGCAGTGGTTAATGGACTACCACCTACGATATCTGCCAAGACCAAAACAGAATCATCAGCTGTCAATCCTGAAATGCTCTCTCTGAAATCAACTGCGAAGTCATCGACTGATTTTCCTTCTTTGAGTCCAACTGCGATGACCTGATCCATCTTATCACCAGCAAACATGGCTAGTGATGTTTTTAGACCTTCTGCCAGTCCGCCATGACTGACCAAAACGAGGTATTTCATTTTTCTACGCCTCCTTTATTTGACTCTATTGTAGACTATTTGAAAGCGTTTTTATATTGTCAAATGTCACATTCCCAATATGACATTTAGCAATAAAAAAATGACATCTGTCACTTGACAAAATGCCATCTTATTTTACTCTAAACTCCTACCTGTAGGCTACTCTCAATCTCCCTCTGAATTTGAGGCAAACGGTTCTCGACATCCTGATCGCGCAAGGCATTACCAATCAAGTAGTCTAGCTTTTCTAACACCTCTTTTGAGACATTTTTAGGACTACTTTCAACAGCTTGTTCCATGATGCGGTTCAAGGTCTGATTGGTCAAGGAATCCGTCCCAAAATCATCTACCTGCAAAAGGTCTTTACTAGAGCGACTCTTGACGACCTGTGGCATGACAGAGATCCCCTGGGATTGGGCAAAGAGGGTTTGTTGAATTTCGGGATCCTCTGTTAAGAGTTGCATCAATTCCCAAGCCAACTTGGAATGAGAACTCCGAGCTGACATAGCAAAAGAAGTCGTCGTGACTAAGGTTGCCTTGGTCGTTTTTGACTTAGCAGGCATCGGGATACAGGTCCAGGTGAAGTTTGAATATTTTGAAACGTGGTAGGGATAAGGTTTATAGGTCCGATATTGGGCCAAGGTCATGGGATAGAAGGCGACTTTCCCCTGGTCAAAATCTTTAGAGCTCACCTTGTAATTTTTATTTAGATCTTCCAATTTTTGCAGAAAAGTCAAAGATTCTTTGACTTCTGGAGCTGTCAGCTTGAGCATGCCTCCTTGGAAGAGATGACCTCCATTTGCCGCCAAGGCTTCTTTCCAGGTGTATTCTGTACTCCCAAATTGGTCCAATTGCCCATCCCCATTGGTATCTTTGGTTAGTTTCTTGCAAATCGTATAGAACTCTTCAAGGGTCCAGCCTTCTTTGGGAACCGCGATACCTTCTTTATCCAAGAGATCTTTATTGACACACATCAAAATCGGATTGCTTTCATAAGGTAAGGCATAGGTTTGCCCCTGATAGACACCGGATTCAAAGGCAACGGGATAAAAGGCAGCTTGATCTTTTCGATCCATATAGCCGTTTAACTTTTCTAATACGCCTCGCGCTGCTAATAAGGAAAGATCTTGCTCAGAGACCATAAACACATCTGGCGTCTTTCCTGAGACAATCTTTTCAGAGAGCCAGTCTGAATAATCTGACTGCGGAATCCCGTTTTCATACTCTACACGAACGTGGGGATGGGATTTTTCAAATTTTTGAATCGCACGATCCAAGGCATGGGAACGTTGACTGGTCGGCACATCCCAGCTAGAACCTGCATAAACGCCGATATGGAGTACGGTCGGTTGCTGTTTCCACCAATAAAAACCCGCGCTCGCACAGAGCACAACAAGGAGACCAATCCCCCAACAAAGATGCTTTCGCTTCAATTTCATTCTGTATTTCCTTTAGAAAAATCACGTCTCGTCACTCCTGTTTGGACTGCCCAGATTGCTAATTGCGTTCGATCTCGTAGGTTTAATTTCGCCAAAATCGTTGATAAGTAATTGCGCACGGTTCCTTCTGATAAGAAGAGTTTGGCTGCAATTTCTTTATTGGACTCCCCATAGCCGACCTCTTGGATAATGCGCCATTCCGTCGTGCTCAAATCCTTGACATTGTCCTCATCTACAGCAATAGAGAAGTTGGTTTTGGCCATTTGTGAGAAAATTTGAAAGACTTTACTAGCGATATTCGGGTTGATCATGGCTCCGCCCTGATATACCACCTTAATCGCTTCATAGAGTTCCTCTGTCGAGGCTCCCTTTAAAAGATAACCTGAAGCACCATACTTGAGTGCACTATAGATAAATTCATCATCGTCAAAGGTCGTTAAAATAATAATTTTGATATCCGGATAGTGTTCTTTTACTTCTTTTGTCGCCAAGACCCCATCCATGCCTGGCATCCGGATATCCATTAAGATCAGGTCAGGATGTGTCTGTGGAATGCTCGACAAGACGTGATTCCCATCTTCCACTGTGGCCACCACTTCGATATCGGGGTGGGCTGACAAAATAATTTTCAGAGATTCTCGAATCAAGGCCTGGTCATCTGCCACCATTACTTTTATCACCATCTCTATCTCCCTTCTTTATATTTCGGTAAACTGACGCGCGTGAAAAATCCATCGCGGCTTTCAAATTGAAGCTGTCCTCCTAGGATGGAAATGCGCTCCATCATCTGCTTGAGCCCATAGCCATAGGTCAAGGTTTCAAACCCAACCCCATTGTCCTGCAACTCGATCAGGTAATCTTCCTTATCTTCAAAAAAATGAAGGCTCATCTGACTAGCATGACCGTGGCGAACCGCATTGGTCATAGACTCCTGGATCACACGAAAGATCGTATCTTCAATCATGACGTCCATATCGACATCGACCCATTCATAGTGTAAATCAACCTGCAAGTTGGAAAGCGTCTGGTACTCACGGATCATCTTTTCCAAAGCATCTTTGAGGGTTCGTCCCTCAAGGGCACCTGGACGGAGGCGGTTGAGAGAGCCTCTCACATCCTGGATCCCTTCACGAACCACTTCTGATACGCTTTTTACCTGCTCTTTTGCCCGATTGGGATCGATATCAATCAAGACTCCGACAGCATCTAAACCTGCCGAGATCCCTGTTAGCGCGTGTCCCAAGGTATCGTGAATCTCCCGAGCAATCCGCTTGCGCTCTCGATCCTCTGCAATCTTCTCAGACAAGGCCATATAGTTGTTCAACTCTGTATTGACCTTTGAAACCATGGCCAACTCTTCTTCCACTTCGTGGTTTTCCGCAAGGACATTCATAATATAGAACAAAAGCGAAATAATGAAGAGCACCATATTCAAGGCATAGAGGGAATTCTTTAAGAAAAAGGCCAGAATCCGGATGGAGGCGGGGTAAAAATGAATATAGACATCAAGAGAAGGTATCGGAAAGAAAAGCGAAAAGACGTCTGAATTGGTCACAAGAAGCATCAAGAAACTTACTAGGATAAACGCAAACCAATACTTGCGGTCTCGCTTGGTATTCAACTCTTTGGAACCATAGAAGATATCCGCAAAAACCAAGAGAATGAGCCCGTTATAAGCTACATTTTGGACCCACATCAAGAGCAACATCAGGAGAATCTCCAGAATGTTCCACTTATCAAACGTAGACCATCGACTTGTTTGAGGCCGGTAACGACTCATGGAGATCAAGGCAATCCCAGCAAATAAGAGCGCAGACAACCAAAAAGTTGTCGAGGGCGCAAAGGGAATGCGCTCTAAGCGTTCTACTAATAGAGAAGCTTGCCGTTGGGCAATAATATAGTTGGTTGCTTGAAGATAGATGATACTGTTGAGCATAACAGCGATAAAATTTACGACCATCAGGATGGCCAAACTGTATCTCACACCTCTAAATTTTCTCATTACTGCCACCCATTCACATCAAATTGATCGATGTTTTCCTTTGTCATCATTTGCACCGGAATGGTTATCTCTTTTTGGTAGCTCTTCCCATCAGCCATATCTTGGATGACCTCCATCACGCGGTCTCCCATCTTCAACGGAGACTGGGCAACGGTTCCTACGACATCATCTGTCGAGTGTAGCAAGGCTTTCATATCTGGTGAGCCATCAATCCCATAGATCGCAATGGGATGGGTGATCCCTTGCTCCTTGATCGCCGCTAAAGCTCCTATAGCCGAGCGGTCATTTAGGGCAACTAGTGTATCGACATTCCCCCCTGACTGCAAGAACTTACGGACAGCGGGCATGGCGATCTCCGTCTGACCCTTAGTTTCTAGTTCCGAGATGATCTCATAAGACCCATGTCCTTTGATGGTATCCTTAAATCCCTGAATCCGCGTATCTGCTGAAACAGTCCCCTTATGCTCCAAGAGAAGGATCCGAGCATTTGAGGAGCGTTTCATCAACTCTTTCGCAATCAAGACTCCTGCTTGGTAGTTATCAGAGACAATGCTAGCATCCGGCTTAAAATGCTTGAGCTGGGTATCAACTGCAATGATCTTAATTCCTTGTTTTCTAGCTTTTTTAAGAGCTCTTAAAATGGGCTGACTATCCCCTTTGACCGGATTAATCACAATCACATTTACTTTTTGGGCGCAAAAATCATCGATCTGCTGGCTCTGCCTTTTTTCATCCAATTCCGGATCTCGGACAGATACAAGAGCCCCTCTCTCATCGGCAATTCGACTAATTTCCGAATGAATACTTTTATAGAACTCATTGTTCATGGTCATATAGGTGACACCGATCTTGGTCTGATCCTTGATGCTACTGGTTTGACAAACGGCATAGATCCACAAGAGGATGCAGGCCACTGGAATCACCAGTAAAACCCGTTTTATCAGCCATTTCAACCGTTCTTTTCTTTCTTCTTTCCCCTTCAAACTCCGTTCCTTTTCTGAAAATTTTGAATATATATTACTTTATTCTACTACTTTTTCAAGAAAAGTGCTGGCTTTTATTGTACAGATGCATATTTTTGCTTTATTTTTAAAAGAGTCGTTCCCGAATGAAATCCCTAGCAAGTATCAAAAAAGCTGGTCTATAAACGAACCAGCTTTCTTTTTTGATCCTAAAAAGGAAGATCTTCTTCTTCTAAGATGATATCGGCTAAATCTCCCGTTCCACCATTTTCACGCATCGCTCGCTGAGCGCGGCTCTCTAGCAACTGAAAACTTTGGCAGAGGACCTCTGTCACATACTGCATAACTCCATTTTTCTCGTAGCGGCGCGTCCGAATCTCTCCATCCAAAGAGATCAGGCTCCCTTTGCTAGCATAACTAGCCATGGTTTCAGCCAATTTCCCCCAGACAACGACATTGACAAAATCAGTCTCTCGCTCCCCGTTTTGGTCCTTGTAGCGACGATTGACCGCAACGGTCACTCGGGCAACGGATTTGTCTGTGCTGGTTTTATGCAATTCTGGAGCCGCTACTAAGCGACCGATTAAAACAACTTTATTATACATCATTTACCTCCTATCTATTTATTCGAAAAAATTTTAAAAAATGAAGGTGACAAACCAAAATCAAAAAATCTAGGATTCAAAATATCCTAGATTCTTCTCTTTATTCGTGCCAGTGACGAGCAGGATCAAAAGGTGTCCCTGCTACTTCTGCATCATCCAATTCAATAATGCCTCGTTTTTGAGGAGCATTTGGCAAGTGCAATTCACGCGGACTGCACATCATGCCATAACTTTTTTCTCCACGAAGAGCCCCTGGGAAAATCAAGCTACCATCCGGCATCATGGCACCTGGAAGAGCGACAATGGTCTTTAGACCCACTCGCGCATTTGGAGCTCCAGCTACGATCTGAACCGTCTTATCTGGTCCAACTGCTACCTGGCAGATATTCAAGTGGTCACTATCTGGATGGGCCACCATTTCAAGGATTTCTCCCACCACAAATTTTGGTTCCCGATCGTTGACCAAACGTTCTGAAAAACCTTCTCTTTCCAATTCTTGGTTCAAATGAGCTACTTGCTCATCTGTCAAAAAGACTTGGCCCTTGCCTTCGATGGCGAAGAAAGATGAGGCGTCAAAAATATTCCAGGCAACGGTTTCTTGCTTGTCCTCACGGTAAACGCGAGCCACCTTTCCTTTTCTCTCCACCGCTAGCTTTGCTTCCCCACTATTTTTCAGGGTCAGCATCAATACATCGCCGACTTGTTCTTTGTTGTATGTTACAATCATGATTTTCTCCTATTTTAATCCTGCTAAGAATGCTGTAATCTGCGCTTTGGTTTTCCGATCCCGATTGACAAACCGACCGATTTCCTTATCCTTTTCCAGAACCACCAAACTAGGGATTCCATAAACATCCCAGACTTTCGCCAGATCCATATAGGCATCTCGGTCAATCAAGATAAAGGTAAATTCGGGATTTTCAGCTTCAATCTCCGGCAAAAAAGGTTTGAGGTAACGGCAATCCCCACACCAATCTGCTGAAAAGACAAACACTTTCTTGCCATCTTGCTCTACATAAGAAGCAATTTCTTCTAGAGAATTTGGTGTAATCATAGTTTTTCCTCTTCATAATGCAAGAGACCGTCCTCATAGACAAAGCGGTAATGGCGCTCATCTTCAAAAATGACACCACCTACTAAGCGCTCTTCACTAGACTCGTAGAGTTCCACGTACAGGGTCGCAATCGTCCCCATGGCTTCCATTTGTTCCCGCACTTCTGCTACCAACTCTTCTTGGGTACGGAGACGCTTTTGATCTTTCGCAATTTTATAAACACCGGCCGCAAGAGCTCCTGCACTTGCTAGAGCCAGACTAGACAAAATAATTTTTTTAGCTTTCATAGTGCCTATTGTAACACAAAATAAGCAGAGGGACAACGGTCTAGGCTAGATCTCTCCCTCTGCTTTTAGAGACTGATTTCCATAATAACGCTACCATCCTTGTAGAAAAAGTGATAAAATAGCATCAGAAAGAAGGTAACCTATGACTGATTTATTTTCTAAAATCAAAGAAGTAACTGAAATCCCTGCTATCTCAGGTCATGAAGCTCCTGTACGGGATTATTTGCGCCAACAATTGACCCCTCATGTGGACGAAATCGTGACAGATGGTCTCGGTGGGATCTTTGGGGTGAAACACTCAACAGCAGCCGATGCTCCTCGTATCTTAGTAGCTGCCCACATGGACGAAGTTGGTTTTATGATCAGCGAAATCAAAGCTGACGGAACTTTCCGTGTTGTCCCAATCGGAGGTTGGAATCCAATGGTTGTCAGCAGCCAACGCTTCAAACTCTTTACACGTGACGGACGTGAATACCCTGCTATTTCAGGATCTGTTCCTCCTCATTTGACACGTGGAACAGGTGGACCAACCGTACCTGCCATTAGCGACATCGTCTTTGATGCAGGCTTTAGCTCTAAAGCCGAAGCTGAAAGCTATGGGGTCCGTCCTGGAGATACTTTGGTCCCAGATAGCTCTGCGATTCTCACTGCTAATGGTAAAAACGTCATCTCCAAAGCATGGGATAACCGCTACGGCGTCTTGATGGTCAGCGAATTGGCCAAGAGCCTCTCTGGACAAGCCTTAAACAACGAACTCTATGTAGGAGCCAACGTTCAAGAAGAAGTGGGACTTCGTGGAGCTCACACTTCAACCACTAAATTTGATCCTGAAATCTTCCTTGCTGTAGACTGTTCGCCAGCAGCTGATGTCTTTGGAGACCAAGGTGCGATTGGGGAAGGAACACTGCTTCGTTTCTATGATCCAGGTCACATCATGCTACCAAATATGAAGGATTTCTTGCTCACTACTGCTGAAGAAGCGGGCATCAAATTCCAATACTATTGTGCCAAAGGTGGTACCGATGCAGGTGCAGCACACTTGAAGAATGGTGGAGTCCCATCAACCACTATTGGTGTCTGTGCACGTTACATCCACTCTCACCAAACCCTCTATGCCATGGATGATTTCTTGCAAGCGCAAGCCTTCTTACAAGCATTGGTTAAGAAATTGGATCGCTCTACAGTTGATTTGATCAAACACTATTAAGCAACATCGATCTGAAGCCCCGTAAGGGGCTTTTTTAGGGGGAAAACAAACTTCTCTTGGAAACTTTCCAGCGTGAGTCACCATTGAGCCCCTTGGCATCCACACTCCCCTTAGGAAAGTATCTTAGAATATTTTATCTTCCATCTGTTTTCTGATATAATATGAAAGAATGAAATGGTAGGGAACGGAACACTCATCCTTGGATTCGTGTGGCAGCCCCTTCCCTTATATACAGGAGTTTTACATGAAAAAACAAGCTTTTAGTTCTGAAAAGTATTTGAACTTGCAACGTGACCACATTATTGAGCGGATCAACCAATTCGATGGCAAGCTCTACCTTGAATTTGGTGGTAAGATGTTAGAAGACTTCCACGCTGCTCGTGTCCTCCCTGGATACGAACCAGACAATAAGATCAAGCTGCTCCAAGAAT
>JAQCUL010000039.1:3504-17299 GCA_027685415.1 Streptococcaceae bacterium AF13-5-6.0 | reverse complement strand
TTATTTTATTGATTGTTTTGACATTATTGAACGCCTTTTTCTCGGCGACTGAAATGTCAATGGTATCGTTGAATCGCTCTCGTGTAGAGCAAAAGGCTGAAGAAGGAGATAAAAAATACATTCGTCTTCTTAGAGTTTTGGAACAGCCCAACCATTTCTTATCCACTATTCAGGTGGGAATCACCTTGATTACCATCTTATCTGGGGCGAGTCTTGCGGATAGCCTTGGACATGTCATTGCTGGATGGATGGGCAATACCAAAACGGCTCTGGCAACTGGAAGCTTTTTATCTCTAGCATTTTTGACTTATATTTCGATCGTGTTTGGCGAACTCTATCCGAAACGAATCGCTATGAACTTGAAAGATGAGTTGGCTGTTCGAACAGCTCCGATTGTGATTCTATTAGGAAAAATTGTCAGCCCCTTTGTTTGGTTGCTTTCAGCGTCGACCAACCTTTTGAGCCGTATCACGCCAATGGAATTCGATGATCCGGATGAAAAGATGACGCGGGATGAAATCGAGTATATGCTGACCAATAGTGAAGCAACACTGGATGCTGACGAGATTGAGATGCTCCAAGGGATCTTTTCATTAGATGAAATGGTAGCGCGTGAAGTCATGGTCCCACGGACAGATGCCTTCATGGTTGATATCAATGATGATACTAAAGAAATTATTGAAAGTATCCTTAAGCAAAACTTTTCACGGATTCCTGTCTATGATGATGACAAGGACAATGTCATCGGCCTCATCCATACCAAACGTCTCTTGAACGAAGGATTTATCAATGGCTTTGATAATATTGTCTTAAGAAAGATTTTACAAGAACCTTTGTTTGTTCCAGAAACCATTTTTGTGGATGATCTTTTGAAGGAATTGCGCAATACGCAAAATCAAATGGCCATTCTGCTCGATGAATATGGAGGAATGTCTGGACTGGTCACTCTTGAAGACCTCTTGGAAGAAATCGTCGGTGAAATTGACGATGAGACTGACAAAGCGGAAATTGATGTCTTTGAAATTGCGGACAATACCTATGTCGTACAAGGAGCTATGTCACTAAACGACTTTAATGAATACTTTGGCGTTGAGTTGGAAAGTGATGATGTGGATACCATTGCGGGGTATTATCTGACAGAGGTTGGGCGGATTCCATCCTTGAAAGAACGCCTCAGCTGTGAAGTCGATAGTCAAAAGAAACACTTGATCCTGACTAACGACAAGGTGAAAAACGGTCGTGTGACCAAGGTGAAAGTTGAAATTTCTGAAATCGTCGAAGAAGATGAAGAAACCAAATCAAAAGAAGATTAGAAAATAGAGGCCTGGACGTGTTCCAGCCTCTTTTTTTTCTTGTCAGGGCTAGTTGAATTTTCAAAAAATTTGAAAAATTTCTGAAATAGTCTTGACAGCCAAAATAAATTAAGGTAAGATAATACCCATAAATAAAGAAAGCAGAAAATAAACATGAAGCAACAAGCCATTTCAACTCAAAAATTTTACTTTAGCTACTTTAGATAGTGTTTGTAGACATGATCTCATGGATGCAAACAACCCAAACAATTTGTTTGTATCTATGTGGCTAAGATTTTTGATGATGGTCCATAGAGCTAGTATCTAAATGGACCGAGGTTTTGTAACTTGTTGGAGAATTTCAAGCATCCGTTTAGAGAATGATCTAAGCGGATTTTTTGTTTATTTGCAGAAAAGGAGTTTTAAATGAAAGTAGTCAAAAAATTATTGGCACCAGTTTTGGTCGTAGGCCTTTTGTTAACATCATTGGTGACCTTACACCATCTGAAGGATGCTAAAAAGGATAATGTCTTTCGGATTGGGATTTCCCAGTACATCACCCATAAGTCGCTCGATGCGACACGGAAAGGCTTTATCGATGAGTTGAAGAAAGAGGGATATGTGGATGGGAAAAATATCCAGATTGATTTCCAAAATGCTCAAGGAGAGCAACGAAATCTGAAAAACATTTCCAAACAATTGGCGGAGAAAAGTGATCTAGTCTTTGCGATTGCAACCCCTTCGGCTCAAAGTTTGGCTAATACGACTAAAACAACGCCGGTTGTCTTCTCAGCTGTGACCGATCCATTGGCAGCGAAATTGGTGAAAAACTTGAAAGAGCCTGGTGGCAATATCACAGGGACAAGTGACCAGTCAGAAGATGCGATCTCTACACAGGTAGACATGATTAAGCAAGTGCTTCCAACGGCGAAAACAGTTGGGATCCTCTATACGCAAAGTGAGCCTAACTCAGTCGTCCAAAAAGATAATGCGAAGAAGATCCTTGAAGCTAAAGGCTATCAAGTGGTTGAAAAAACAATTCTCGATAGTAACAATGTGAAAGCTGCAGCAGACAGTATCATGTCAGAAGCAGATATCGTCTTTGTTCCGACAGACAATATTATCTCTTCTACAATGGAAACTGTAAAACAGGTATCGATTAGTCATAAGGTGCCAGTTTTTGGAGGTTCTGCTGAAATGGTGGCTACTGGTGGCTTGTACAACTTTGGTACTGATTATGAGGAATTGGGAAGACAAGCTGCTCGGATGGCCATTCGCATCATGAAGGGTGAGAAACCCGGCAAAGTCGCAGTTGAAACACCTGAAAAATTAGAATTGCACACCAATAAAGAGATGGCTAAAGAGCTTGGAATTGATATTAGCTCGTTGAAGGTAGAAAAATAGGAGGTTTGAGATGAATTTTGTTTTATCAAGTTTATCAGAAGGTTTATTGTGGTCGATCATGGCGATCGGTGTTTACTTAACATTTCGAATTTTAGATATTGCTGATATGACGGCAGAAGGAGCCTTTCCACTTGGGGCAGCAGTTGTAGCATCTCAAATTCAAGCCGGAAGAAATCCTTGGCTTGCAACCTTTTTAGGCTTCCTAGCCGGAATGATCGCAGGATTGGTCTCTGGAATTCTCCATACAAAAATGAAAATTCCAGCCCTCTTGACAGGGATTGTCACTTTGACCGGTCTCTACTCTATCAATATCAAAATCATGGGAGGGGTTCCTAACCTTTCTATCGGAGATTCTAGTACCATTTTCAAGAGTGTGATGAAATTAGGTCTTTCTAATGAAGAAGCTGTCTTTTTGATTAGCATTTCTTGCTTGATCATCGTCTGTATCTTGTTAACTCTCTTAATGAAGACGCAACTTGGCTTGGTTTTGCGCTCGACTGGTGATAACATTCCAATGAGTGAGGCCAATGGGGTCAATGTAGATAACATGAAGATGTTGGGCTACATGATTTCGAATGGTTTGATTGCCCTTTGTGGAGCCATGTTTGCACAAAATGATGGTTTCTCAGATGTGACTTCTGGTACAGGGACGATCGTAGTCGGCTTGAGTGCTGTGATTATCGCAGAAGTTTTGATCCACGAATTGACCATTGGTTGGCGTTTGCTTTCCATCGGGGTTGGAGCTATTGTGTACCGTTTGATTATCTTAAATATTTATGAGATCCCAAATCTCGATCAAAATATGGTTCGTCTCTTCAATGCGATCTTGCTCGCGATTGTCTTGTTCGCTCCTGAGGCGCAAAAACGTCTTCGTGTTCGCGGATTGAAGTTAGGAAATAAGTAGGAGAAAAGTATGGCAACATTATTATCAATTGAAGGCATTCATAAGACATTTGAAGCAGGAACGGTTAATGAAAACCATGTCTTAAAAGGCTTGGATCTCCAAGTAGAAGAAGGGGACTTCATTTCGGTCATCGGTGGAAATGGAGCTGGGAAATCAACCTTGATGAACATCTTGGCAGGAAATCTAGTCGTGGATGAAGGAGATATCTTGCTAGAAGGTAACTCTATCAAAAATACGAGTGTTCGTAAGCGTGCGAAAGATATTGCGCGTGTCTTCCAAGATCCCAAGATGGGGACAGCTTCTCGTTTGACCATTGAAGAAAATATGGCCATTGCCCAACGTCGGGGGAAATCTCGTGGTTTGGGCTGGGGAGTTCGGGAGAAAGATCGCGAATTATTCCGTGAAGCCTTGAAGGAACTGAATATCGGTTTAGAGAACCGCCTCAAAGTCGACACCCAATATTTGTCTGGTGGGCAACGTCAAGCGTTGACCTTGGTCATGGCAGCCTTGGTTAGACCAAAACTCTTGCTTCTGGATGAACATACCGCAGCGCTCGATCCTAAGACTAGTGAAATGGTCATGGAATTGACACAAAAGATCGTGGAAAGCCATGATTTGACAACCTTGATGATTACGCATGATATGAACCATGCCATTGAATACGGCAACCGCTTGATCATGCTCTACCAAGGCAAGATCGTTGTCGACGTCAAAGGAGAAGAAAAGAAAAACCTAACGGTTGAAGATTTAATGCGCCTCTTCCAACAAAACAGTGGTGAAATCTTGGTTAGTGATGAATTGGTATTAGGATAAAATAAAAGAGAGTGGGACAGAAATCGGTAATTCGTTAGAATTCGATTTCGTCGTCCCACCTCCGCACAGTTGAGTAGGGCTGTAAAAGCTGATGAAATCAGCGTAGTAGAGCCCACTCAACCACTGCGTCTTGCTCGACAATCCAAAAACAATTGAGAGGCTAGGACTTTTGTCCCCGCCTCCTTTATTTCCTCCGCTCTGCATAGTCGACAAAATGAAATTTGTCTAATTTGTGCCGGCTTTCGGTGAATTGGAATTGCCGTCCGTCTGCTAGGTGAACCTGGGAACGGACCGTCACCACGTGTTGGTCTTTTCCAAGATCCAATAAGATTTTGTCACGATTATCGATTGGTGAAATCAAGATTTCTTTTTTGGCATAGCCAATCTGCAATTTCAAGTCTTCTTCTATATATTGGTAGATAGAGTGCTGGGCAATTTCCTTAGTCAGGCCAGGGATCAGCTTCCTGTCTAGGTAATCAATATCTAAGACAGAAGCGACGCCATCCACCACCCGTTGTCGGGTTACTTTCCAAACCAAACGGTGAAGGGGGAAGCCTGTCTTTTTAGCTCCTTTTTCATCGATACTGATTTGTTCCAAACGAATGACATTGGTTTCTGAGCTAAGACCAGAAGCTTTGACGATTTCTTGATAGCTGGTTAATTGGGAAACGGGGAAATCAAAGTGCGCTTGTTTAGAAACTTGCGACCCCATCCCTTGAACAGTCTCGATAAAGCCTTCCTCCTGCAAGAGCTTGAGCGATTTGCGGATGGTATCTCGACTGACCTGGTAGTGCCCTCTTCTGGAATAACCATGACCAACCTCGTGCTCTGAATCGCTTTGTGGATATCAAGAACTTCCGAAATGAAGGAGCGACCATGCTCGCAGCTAGCATTCACTTGTCACGTGGGACCCCTTATATCTATATGGGCGAAGAAATTGGCATGATCGATCCAGACTATGATTCGATGGCAGATTATGTGGATGTCGAGTCCATCAATGCTTACCAAATGCTTTTGGATCAAGGCAAGTCACCTGAGCAGGCCTTTAAGATTATCCAAGCCAAGTCCCGTGATAATTCACGTACGCCCATGCAATGGGATGCTTCTGAAAATGCAGGTTTTTCAACAGGCACACCATGGTTGAAGGTTGGGAAGTCCTATAAAGACATCAATGTTGAAAAGGAAATGGATGGACCAATCTTTACCTTCTATAAAGAATTGATTCGCTTGCGTAAAGAAATGCCCATCATTTCAGAAGGAAGCTACTTGCCAGCAATGGAAGATAGTCAAGAAGTCTATGCCTTTGAACGCCACTTAGATGATCAAAAACTCTTGGTACTCAATCATTTCTATGGAAGTGAAGTCGAAGTAGCGATTTTAAAAGACTACCAAACAGGGCGCGTGCTCTTGTCCAACTATGAGAATGTAAAGCTTGCTGAAAAGGTAATTCTGAAACCGTATCAGACACTGGCAATTTTAGCATAAGTACTTCACACTTCGATCTTTTTGGGTCGAAGTGTTTTTTTGAAAAATGTTTTTGAAAGCGCTTGAAAATGCAAAGTCATTCCCTTATAATAAAAGAGGAAAACTTTTTAGGGATGGAGAAACGCATGAGAAAAAACGGTAAAAAGATTCGCTTACTGGGAGTAGCCACCTTATTGGCTAGTCAGTTGGGGGTCTTTAGCAGTGCCCTCACGGTAGTTGCAGACGAGACCACAGCTTCGACTTCAGAGCCAGCGCTTGTGACGAACACTAGCAGCGAGGAAAGCTCGACAAATAGTTCGACTTCCGTTACAACAACTACAGAAGCTACGACGAGAGCTTCGAGTGATAAAGAAGAGACATCTAGCAGTTCCTCAGACGATACTGAGGAGAAAACGGTTAAGATCGGGGAAATTCAAGGGGAATCGCAACGCTCTCCACTGGAAGGCCAAAAGGTAGCCATCAAAAATGCAGTGGTGACGAAAACAGACCGCTATGGTTTTTATGCCCAAGATATTGAATCGGATGGCAATAGTCGGACTTCAGATGGGATTTATGTTGTTTCCAAATACAAGGTGAAAGTCGGCGACAAGGTGAAAATCACCGGTACCGTCAAGGAAGGCTATATGGAAGAGGTTACCTTGGGAGCTGGGAAGACCTTTAAGGAACCAACGAATAGTTTAACGGTGACCATGTTAGTCGATACTTGGATCACAAAAGACGGGACAGCCCCTCTTCCAGAAGCTGTGAATCTCACTGCGGGGATGCCAGCAGAGGTGAAGCCTAATCCGACTGCTTATGCTCCAGAAACCGATGCTCTCGATTATTGGGAAAGCCTGGAAGGAATGCTCACGGTGGTGAAGAAACCGCATGTCCTTGGTCCCCAGTACAAAGGAGATATCTATGTATTGGGAGAAGATTTCACAGGTCTTCCTTTAAACAATATTGGAGGTTTGAATCTACGGCCACATGCGCAAAATACAGCGACGATCCCGATTTATGTTGGGAATCAATTTGTCGCAAAAGCAATGGATTACTTTGTAGAAGATGTGACAGGAGTGGTAACGTATCGGAATAGCTTTTATAAGTTAGAGCCTACTCAACAGTTGACAGTCCAAGACGGTGGTTTGCAGCGTCAAGCAGCTCAAACCCAACCAAGTGAGGACAAGCTGACCATTGCTTCCTACAATATTGAAAATTTCTCGGCCAACAATGCCAAAAATGAAACCCCAGAGGATAAGGTGACGCTGATTGCCAATTCCTTTATCCATGAAATTCACAATCCTGACATCATTACTTTGATCGAAGTGCAGGACAATAATGGTAGTGTGGATGACGGAACGACCAGTGGTGTTGAAAGTGGACGCAAACTAGCCAATCGGATCAAAGAATTGGGTGGCAAGAGCTATGAGTATACGGAGGTTGCTCCAGTAGATGGCGCTGACGGAGGAAAGCCTGGTTCTAATATTCGTTTGGGAATCCTCTACAATCCAGAACGCGTGAGTTTAGCCAAAAAAGAGGCAGCAACGAGCAACGAGGCAGCACAATTTGACAAGGGACACCTGGTTAAAAATCCAGCTCGGATTGCCCCTAATGACCCATCGTTTGATCATACTCGCAAGTCCCTAGCCGTTGAATTTGAATTCAAAGGTCAACCAGTTGTGGTGATTGCCAATCACTTGAAATCAAAAATCGGAGATGATGCTATTTATGGGGCAAGCCAACCAGCAGTGGAACATACCTTGCCAACTCGTGAAGCACAAGCCAGTGTCATCCATCAATTCGTTCAAGAAGGCTTGAAGCAAAATCCGAAGACCACCTTTGTTTTGACGGGTGATTTTAATGACTACGATTTCTCAACCACAGCACAGATCCTTGCGGGCAACGAACTGACCAACTTAATGGCCCAACATGATGCAGGGGATCGCTATTCTTATTTCTACCGTGGAAGCAATCAAGTTTTGGATAACATTTTTATCTCAAACAACATGGCAGCCAAAGCAAGGTTTGAACCAGTCCATATCAATGCTTCCTTTATGAAGGAACACGGTCGTGCATCAGACCATGATCCTGTCTTGGTCCAAATCGACTTTAGTGGAGCACAAACTCCAGGAACGCCGACGGATGATCAACAAGGGAATACAGGACAACCAACGGATCAAACCAGCCCTTCCTCATCGAATACAGGATCTCAACTAGTCCCTCATCAGGCTCAAGCCAATGAACAAAAGAGTTCACCATCTGAAAGCAAAGAGAAGGGCAAGAACGAAGATGAGAAACAAGACGACAAGGAAGAGGTCGCAACAGAAACGAAGACACCAGGCAAACGGAAAATCCTTCCATCTACTGGACAAGAAACAAGCTATCTAGCTCTTTCTGGAGTGGCAGTAGCTACGATGAGTCTTGTCTTGTATAAAAAGAGAAAGACTACTCACTAACGTGTTTTATAAGAAAGATCTAAAAAAGGAGTCGCTGGCTCCTTTTTTTATCCTAAAATACAGGACAGATAGTCCCATATTGGAAACTGTACTAGGACAATGAAAAACACTGAAAAGAACAGTTTCTTTTCAAAAAGAAGCTTAAACTCTTTAAAATAGATGGAATCGTGTTATAATAAAATCATAAAACGTTTTCAAGAGAAGAGGTTCCTCAATGGAAAATGAAACAGTTGACTATGGAAAAGTAACAGGAATGGTACACTCAACAGAAAGTTTTGGTGCAGTAGACGGGCCTGGGATCCGCTTTATTGTCTTCCTTCAAGGGTGTCAAATGCGGTGTCAATACTGCCACAATCCAGATACTTGGGCAATGGAAACCAACAAGTCCCGTGAACGGACAGTGGATGATGTTCTAGAAGAAGCCCTCCGTTATCGTGGATTTTGGGGCGAAAAAGGGGGAATCACTGTCAGTGGAGGAGAAGCCCTCTTGCAGATTGACTTTTTGATTGCCCTCTTCACCAAGGCTCAAGAGTTGGGCATTCATTGTACCTTGGATACCTGTGCCCTTCCTTTCCGGAATACACCTCGTTATTTGGAAAAATTCGACCGCTTGATGGCGGTGACAGACTTGGTGCTTCTGGATATCAAGGAAATCAATGATGAACGACACAAAATTGTGACCAGCCATACCAATAAAACGATTTTAGCCTGTGCCAAGTACTTGTCTGATATTGGAAAACCCGTTTGGATTCGCCACGTCTTGGTGCCTGGGCTTACAGACCGAGATGATGATTTGATCGAGCTTGGAAAATTTGTTAAAACCCTTAAAAATGTCGATAAATTTGAGATCCTTCCTTACCATACTATGGGGGAATTCAAATGGCGTGAATTGGGAATTCCGTACAAATTGGAGGGTGTGAAACCACCGACAAAAGAACGGGTCCAAAATGCAAAAGATTTGATGGAAACAGAAAGTTACCAAGATTACCTGAAACGGGTCAAAGGATAAAACGTATAGACAGTTGGTCACTCCAGCTGTCTTTTCTATTGAAATGCACAACTATTCCCTTTCTTTAAATGGCAAAACGTGCTAAAATAGAGTGAATCTATAAATGAAATAAAGAGGTAGAAACATGTCAAAAATTCTCGTTTTTGGTCACCAAAATCCTGACTCAGATGCTATCGGCTCATCTGTAGCTTTTGCTTATCTTGCAAAAGAAGCTTATGGTTTGGATACAGAAGCAGTGGCTCTTGGAACTCCAAATGAAGAAACAGCTTTCGTATTGGACTATTTTGGTGTGGAAGCACCACGTGTCATCACATCTGCTAAAGCAGAAGGTGCAGAACAAGTCATCTTGACGGACCACAACGAATTCCAACAATCTGTTTCAGATATTACTGAAGTAGAAGTTTATGGTGTAGTGGATCACCACCGTGTGGCTAACTTCGAAACTGCTAGCCCACTTTACATGCGTTTGGAACCAGTTGGATCAGCATCTTCTATCGTTTATCGCATGTTCAAAGAACACGGTGTAGCAGTGCCAAAAGAATTGGCAGGTTTGATGCTTTCAGGTTTGATTTCAGATACCCTTCTTTTGAAATCTCCAACTACCCACCCATCTGATAAGGTGATTGCGCCTGAATTGGCTGAATTGGCTGGTGTCAACTTGGAAGAATACGGTCTTGCCATGCTCAAGGCTGGTACGAACTTGGCAAGCAAATCAGCAGAAGAATTGATCGACATCGATGCCAAGACTTTTGAATTGAACGGAAACAACGTTCGTGTGGCTCAAGTGAACACAGTTGATATTGCGGAAGTTTTGGAACGCCAAGCTGAAATCGAAGCAGCTATCCAAGCTGCCAATGCCGCTAACGGCTACTCTGACTTTGTTTTGATGATTACAGACATCGTCAACTCAAACTCAGAAATCTTGGCTCTTGGTGCCAACATGGACAAGGTAGAAGCAGCCTTCAACTTCAAACTTGAAAACAACCACGCTTTCCTTCCAGGTGCCGTTTCACGTAAGAAACAAGTGGTTCCTCAATTGACTGAAAGCTTTAATGCATAATGATAAATGGGGAAACCCATTATTAAAAAGGAGTTTCGGCTCCTTTTTTGCTAGGAGAAGATCATGTTAGAGACGGGCGATTTGATTTTTGTGAGAGAAGATACGGAAATGGGGCAGGCCATCCAGGTATCTACTGGCAACCATAGCCATGTGGCTATCTTTTTGGACGGTTTCATTTATCATGCCACGGTAGAAGGTGGCGTCCTTTCCCAAGCCCCTGAGGACTTCTTTGAAGCTGGAAAAGTCTATGACCTTTATCGCTATGCGCAGATTGATTGTCCAGAGGTCAAAAAGCGGGCAGAAAACCTTTTAGGGGCTCCCTACAATGCTTCCTTTTATCCAGATGGAGCTGGTTTCTATTGTTCCCAGTTCATTGCTGAACTACTTCCTATTTTTGAAACCATTCCCATGAAGTTTGGAGATGAGGAACAAGAGATTAGTTCGTTTTGGGAAGATTACTACAGAGAGCTTGGTCTAGCGGTTCCTTTAGATCAGCCCGGGACCAACCCGAGTCAGTTAGCCCAATCACCACAGCTACAGTTTAAAGAAAGGTATTTGGATGATTTGGATTCATGAAACAACAATCTGAATCTTTGATACAGTTTATAAGAGTTACATCAAACTAAAGAAAAATAATATTTTAATCCTTTCCTCACAGCGGAAAGTCTCGATATATTATTTTCTGATTTTAAAAATATGTTCTACCTTCGAATACAACTTGTAAAAGTTGTATTTTTTTCTAATATCCTCTGGATGTTTCTTGTTTAGACAGATAAAATATGATATACTTCACAAAAAAACTAACCACTGGTTAGTTTTTGCTGGAAATCAAAGGAGGAAGTAAATATGTCTTTCTTGTATCGTTTATTAACACGTACAAAACAAATCAGTCCACATATAAAAAAGTTTGAGTCCGAATTGGGCATTTTTGTTGTCAGCATATGGCTAGTTGAATCATCTGGTCGCTTTTATGTGATTGATACGGGAATGCGAGGAATGGAGAAGTACGCTGCCCAGTTTTTACTCCCACAAAAAATTGAAGCAATTTTTCTGACCCATGGACATCCAGATCATAT
The DNA here is from genome assembly GCA_027685415.1 of Streptococcaceae bacterium AF13-5-6.0. GTDB lineage: Bacteria > Bacillota > Bacilli > Lactobacillales > Streptococcaceae > Streptococcus. Next base: position 5,821 of record JAQCUL010000039.1, on the reverse strand, counting down.
CAAAGGTTTGCCCTATCTTAGACAGCACTTTGGGAACATCCCGACTTTAATCAGTGAGAAGGAATTCCCCTATATTTCAGGCAAAGAACCTTTTCCTAATAGAAAAGAGAAAGAAAAAGTCATTTTTGATCCGGCTACTTTTATAACTGTTGAAAGTCAAGAGGGTCAAGACTTGTTAAGTAGGGCAGGATTAAAACCCCTATTTTCTCCTGGTCATTCCCCTGGTCATGTTGTTTATTACCATGAAGAGGATCAAGTTTTAATCGCTGGAGATCTTTTCACAGCTACGAGAGGTGGAAAGTTGCGTCCACCAATGAAAGGATATACAGCAGATATGAGACAAGCTTTAGCTAGTGGTGAAAGAATTCTCAATAGTTATCCGCAGGCACTTGTTAGTGTTTGTCATGGTAGTGAGGTAAAAGATGCAGTACGAGATTTTGAGGCATTGAATGGGTTTAAAGGGAGTTTGTAATGGCAAAGGATACAAGGTCCAGAATTATCAGAGTAGCAGAGGAAATTTTCCGAAAAGAACCTTACCAGAAGGTGGGAATTAGGCAGATTGCTCAAGCTGCAGGATGTTCACATACAGCTATTTATCAGTATTTTAAAAAGAAAGAGGATATTTTATATGCAGTAGCGGAAAAACCGTTAACTCATCTCTATCATACTTGCTTAGAAATCAGCCATTCCAAGCAGACTGATAAAGAACGTCTGCTCCAAATCTGTCAAACATATGTGGATTTTGGGTTTAGAGAACGAAGTTTTTATGAATTATTGATTTTTTACCGTGGAGAGCATGAAGATCCAGGCGATTGTTCGCAACCGTTGATGCAATTGAGAATGAAAAGTTATCGTTTATTGGAAGAAGCTATTGATGTCTTTTTACCGAAAGACTTATCTGATGCAGAAGTGCTAAATATTCGTAGTGGAATCTTTATTTTTTTACATGGCCTAGTGAGTATCTACAGTAGGGACAATGAAGAATGTCCAGAACGCATTAAGCAACTACTGACTGATTTTATTTCTTTTAAAATAATAGAAATGAAATGAGTTGGAATAACTTATGGGGCTTCTACAGTAAACTTGGATTGAAAAAACTAAGTTCTTTTATTGCCTTATTTTCCCCTCTTGCCTGCCTATCTATAAATTGAAGATTTTGTCCTTTGGTATTGATTTCGCTTAAACTAATTTTTATGTTACAATAAGAACGAACCGATAAAACAGTAAACGAGACCTATTCATGATTACAATCATTAATCCCATACGTTTGACACGTCAGCCATTTTTCAAGGACTTGATCAACTTTTTGGATCAGCACGACGATGTGATCCTGCGGCAAATCAAGGCCCAATTTCCAGATCAACCAGTGGATAAGCTGATGGAGGAGTATATCAAAGCGGGCTTCATCCTTCGAGAAAATAAACGCTACACCCTCAACCTGCCCTTCTTGAAGTCAGCTGATCTTGTTGACTTGGATCAGGAGGTCTTTGTTCGAGAGGACAGTGCAGTTTATCAAGAATTAAAAGCCAAGGTCTTCCAAACGGAACTCCGCAACACGACCAATGAAGCGATTCTCATAGAGGAGACGGACTTTGCACGAAATGCACAGACCCTTTCCAATTACTTCTACAAGGTTGCCCACCAATATCCATTGACAGAGGAGCAAGAAAAGCTCTATGCTATTTTGGGCGATGTCAATCCTGAGTATGCTCTCAAGTATATGACTAGCTTTTTGCTCAAATTTCTCAAAAAAGAAGTAGTCCAGCAAAAGCGCAAGGACATCTTTGTCGATAGTTTAGAAATCTTAGGCTATATCCGCAAAAATGATGAAGGCAAATATGAATTAGCAGTGGACTTGGACAAGGAAAGACTGATGTTTATCAAACAATAGAAAGAGGCTAGGAAAACTTCCTAGCCTCGGATTGAAGACAAAGTCATCTTAAAAACTTTCCTTAAGTGAGTACGGACGTCAGCGAACTTCTTTGAAGTTCCATGACTAATTATTGAGCCTAAGGTCTCAATAATTCCGAGTGCCTGAAACGTTATTGTTTCAGGCACTTTTCTCACAGCGGAAAGTTTCGGTATTTTCTTAAATCGATTTAAAAAATAGAACTCATTTTTTTGTAGTATTGTTTAACTTTTTTTACTTTAAAATAAGTTATCTACATTTTAAGGCTAGGAATTTTCCTAGCCTTCTTTCGTTTGATTATAGGTAACGTTCAGCGATGGCGGCATCACCTGGATATTCTTCTTTTACGCCATTGACGATTTGGTAGCAGTCCGCTCCTTTTCCGGCGATAATGACGGCATCTTCAGG
>JAQCUL010000039.1:0-3494 GCA_027685415.1 Streptococcaceae bacterium AF13-5-6.0 | reverse complement strand
TTCTTTTACGCCATTGACGATTTGGTAGCAGTCCGCTCCTTTTCCGGCGATAATGACGGCATCTTCAGGCTTGCTGGTTGTTGCCATGGCCAGTTGAATAGCTTGTTCGCGATCTGCGATTTTCTCGACAGGGCGCGTGATGAAGCTGCTAATCTCTTCAGCGATAGCCAAAGGATCTTCATAGTTGGGATCATCCGCTGTGAGGAAGACTTGGATCTCAGGATGGTCTTCTAAGAGTAAGCCAAAGTCCTTGCGGCGACTCTCTCCTTTATTCCCAGTTGATCCAAGGACCAGTGAAATGGTCCCTGTTTGATGGGTTTCGACAACTGAAAGCAGTTTTTTCAAGCTATCTCCATTATGGGCATAGTCGATGAAAACCTTAGCGCCGTTTTTCTGAGTCAAGACTTCCATTCGGCCAGGAACGCGCGTCTTAGCAATCCCTTTTTGGATATCCTTGAGGCTCGCGCCTAGACGAAGACAGGCAAGACCTGCTGCTACAGCATTTTCTTGGTTGAAATGTCCAATCAGTTGGATATCATAGTTTCCAGCTAATTTACCAGTGGCTGAGAAGCTGAAAGCTTTGGAGTTTTCAATTTGATTCTCAGACTGGCTTCCATAAAAATCATGGTCTTGGTTCGCGACTTGATCCGCTAAAACTTGGAAATGATCCATATCGCTATTGATGACTACGGCTTGGCTGTTCTTCATGAGGAGACGTTTGTGGTAGAAATAATCCTCAAAAGTTGGGTGTTCAATCGGTCCAATATGGTCTGGACTGATGTTGAGAAAAACACCGACGTCAAAGGTCAGACCGTAAACCCGCTTCACCAGATAAGCTTGACTGGAAACTTCCATAATCAAGTGGGTCCGATCATTGGCTACTGCCTCAGCCATCATGGCAAAAAGATCCAAGCTCTCTGGCGTTGTCAGGGTCGATTTAAAGAAGTTTTTACCATCCAGCGTCGTATTCATAGTCGACAGCATAGCTGGTCGGTGACTTTGTTCCAAAATATGGTAAGCAAAATAGGCCGCTGTTGTCTTTCCCTTAGTCCCTGTGAAGGCCAATAGTTTTAATTGTTTCTCAGGGTGCCCATAAAACTCCATAGCAATTAAGCTCATGGCCTGCTTGATATCATTGACGAGAATGGCAGGAATGCCAACTTCATAATCTTTTTCAGAGACATAAAAGCCGAGTCCATTAGAAATAGCCTGTTCCAGGTATTCTTTTTTGAAGTTGGCCCCTTTGACAAAAAAGAGGGTGCTAGCAGAAACCTTCCGGCTATCATAGCTAATAGCATCAAAACTTGTTCCTTCTAGATGGTAGTAGTACTCCCCATTTACTAGAACTTCTCGGAAATTTTGGTCATGTTTTAAAATGTTGAGGGTTTGTTCAATTGTAATCATAAAACTATTGTAAACCGAAAGTCTGAATTTTACAAGTAACATGGAAAAGTTTATAATGAAGAGAAGAAGAAACGAAAGAGGACGTTTATGAGTCACGAACAAAATGACCAGCAAGCCCAGATGCTTCGCGGGACTGCCTGGATGACAGCCAGCAACTTTATCAGCCGTTTGCTAGGAGCCGCTTATATTATTCCTTGGTATATTTGGATGGGAAAATATGGACCACAAGCCAATGGTCTTTTTACAATGGGATACAATATCTATGCTTGGTTTCTCTTGATTTCGACAGCCGGAGTACCCGTAGCTGTTGCTAAGCAAGTAGCCAAATACAATACCCGGGACCAAGCGGATCATAGCTTTGCTTTGATTCGGGGCTTCTTGAAATTTATGGGAATTCTAGGCCTTGGATTTGCCATTCTCATGTATCTTTTGTCTCCTGTCTTTGCGAGTCTTTCAGGTGGGGGAAAAGAGTTGATTCCGATCATGCAGAGCCTTTCTTGGGCTGTCTTGATCTTTCCTTCGATGAGTGTCATTCGGGGATTTTTCCAAGGTTTTAACAACATGAAGCCTTACGCTATAAGCCAGATTGCAGAACAAGTCATTCGGGTCATCTGGATGTTGCTCACGACCTTCTTCATTATGAAGATTGGCTCAGGAGACTATGTGCAGGCTGTGACGCAGTCGACCTTTGCGGCCTTTATCGGTATGGGAGCAAGCCTTCTGGTGCTCTTTTATTACCTTGCAAAGACAGGCTTGCTCTCTTCTATTTTTAGAAAGCAAGAGGGAAGTGAAGGGATTGATACTCGGGCTCTCTTGATCGATACGATTCGTGAGGCCATTCCTTTTATCATCACTGGTTCCGCCATTCAGCTCTTCCAAATTGTTGACCAGATGACCTTTATCAATGTCATGTCTTGGTTCACAGACTATAGTCAAAAGCAGCTCTTGGTCATGTTTAGTTATTTCTCTGCTAATCCAAACAAAATCACCATGATCTTGATTGCGGTAGCGACTTCGATTGGGGGAGTTGGGATTCCTCTGTTGACAGAGAATTATGTGAAGGGGGACCTAAAAGCGGCTGGAAAGCTCGTACAGGATAACTTGACCATGTTGCTCGCTTTCTTAATTCCGGCAACTATTGGGGCGGTAGCAGTCGCAAAACCACTTTATACGGTATTTTATGGGCAACCAGATGGCTTGGCCTTAGGACTCTTCATCGTAGCGATGTTGCAGACCGTAATTCTCGGTCTTTACACGGTCTTATCGCCAATGATTCAAGCCCTCTTTCAAAATCGCAAGGCCATTCGCTACTTCCTTTATGGTGTAGTGGTGAAATTGGTCCTACAAATTCCATTTATTTTGGTCTTTCGTTCTTATGGGCCGCTTTTGTCAACGACTATTGCGTTAATGGTCCCAATCGTTCTCATGTATCGGGAGATCCAAACCATTACTCAGTTTAATCGAACCATCATCTTCAAGCGGACCTTACTTGGTTCTATCCTGACTGTGGTGATGCTACTTGGAGTCTTGATCGCCGGTTTGATTTTGGGCTGGATTTTCCCACCAAATGGCCGTATATCGAGCATGATTTATATCATCGTCATTGGCGGATTAGGAGTTGCTATTTATGGAGCCTTAGGATTATGGCTACGGTATTTTGACCGCTTTATCGGAGGTCAAGCTGCACGTCTCAGACAAAAATTCCGCATCAAATAAATCATAGGCTGGACATTTATGTCCAGTCTCTGATTGAGGACAGAGTTATCTTAAAAACTTTCCTTAAGTGAGTACGGACGTCAGCGAACTTCATAGAAGTTCCATGACTAATTATTGAGCCTAAGGTCTCAATAATTCCGAGTGCCTGAAACTATATTGTTTCAGGCACTTTTCTCACAGCGGAAAGTTTCAGTAGATGATTGAATAATTCTAACGTATAAATTTTTTTAGAATTTCTTAGATTTGTAAAGAAGAACTGTTTGTATATATTCTCAGGCTGGACATTTATGCCCAGCCTTTTCTTATAGTTTGAAACTATAGCTAGGTCTTGAAAATGGGAAAACCGCTCTCCTCATAATAGTGATAAAATAGTA
>JAQCUL010000038.1:449-17661 GCA_027685415.1 Streptococcaceae bacterium AF13-5-6.0 | reverse complement strand
TTTGGATCCGGATAAGATTGCGGTCTTGAAGGATTCGCCAGTTAATCGGGTTTCATTGGGCGTGCAGACCTTTGATAATCGCTTGCTCAAGAAGATTGGTCGAAGTCACCAAGAGCAGGACATTTATGACAATATCGACCGTCTGAAGCTGGCTGGTTTTGACAATATTTCGATCGACCTCATCTATGCGCTTCCGACACAAACCATGGACCAGGTCAAAGAGAATGTTGCTAAGGCTCGTGCCCTTGACATTCCCCACATGAGTCTTTATAGCTTGATTCTGGAGAATCACACAGTCTTTATGAATCGCATGAGACGGGGCAAGCTTCCTCTACCAAAAGAGGAGTTGGAAGCAGAGATGTTTGAATACATTATTCAGGAGTTGGAGCGAGCGGGCTTTGAGCATTACGAAATTTCTAATTTCTCCAAGCCTGGTTTTGAAAGTCGACACAATCTCATGTATTGGGACAATGCTGAGTATTATGGTCTGGGAGCTGGAGCATCCGGCTATGTCGATGGGATTCGCTACAAGAATCATGGCCCCATTCGTCACTATATGCAAGCTGTCGAAGAGGGAAATGCGCGTGTCCAAGAAGAGCATCTGACTCAGACAGAAATGATGGAAGAAGAGATGTTTCTAGGACTACGTAAGAAAACAGGCGTTTCCAAGAAGCGTTTTGAAGAAAAATTTGGTGTGAATTTTGACCAACAATATGGATCAGTGGTTGAGGAATTGACCCAGCAGGGCCTGTTGGTCCCTGACAAGGACATTGTACGAATGACCAAGAAAGGTCTCTTTTTAGCAGACACTGTAGCAGAGAAGTTTATTTTGGAGTAGAAAATGGCAAAAACATTTGAATACAGCATGAAAATTCCGTTTGATATGAGCGATGTCAATGGTTATATTAAGATTCCCCAATTGATCTTGCTGTCTTTACAGGTATCGGGCATGCAATCGATTGAGCTGGGTATGAGTGATATGTACATTTTAGAGAACTACAATCTAGTCTGGATTATCACGGATTACAATATGAAGATCGAGCGTCTCCCTGTTTTTGATGAGAAAATCACTATCGAAACCTATGCCAAGAGTCACAATCGACTTTTCTGCTACCGGGCCTTTAATATCAAGGATGAAGCAGGAAATACTATCATTGAGATGGTCGCGACCTTTGTCTTGATGGATCGTGATACACGCAAGGTTCATCCTGTTATGAGTGAAATCACGGATGCCTTTGACTCTGAATTATCAAAAACCATGCTCCGCGGTCCCCGTTTCAAAGAATTAGAAGGCGGAGTGGAACAAGAATACCGGGTTCGGTTTTACGACTTGGATATGAACGGGCATGTCAATAATAGCAAGTACTTGGACTGGGTTTTTGAGGTGATGGGAGCAGACTTCTTGACCCATCATGTCCCTAAAAAAGTTCATCTAAAATATGTCAAAGAAGTGCTAGCAGGAGGTCTCATCACCTCTCAATATGAACAAGAGGGCTTGAAAACTCAGCACCAAATTACTTCAGATGGTCAGATCAATGCCCAAGCTGAAATTGAGTGGGAAGAAGTAGAAGAAAAGGGTTGGATTTATGGAAAGTAGAAGATTAAAAAATAAAAAACAGGAACTTGAAAGCTATCAAAAACGGGTTGTGGCCTATGCCAAGCGTCAAAAGAACCCTTTGTACATGTTGGGAGATTGGCTCTTGACTCTTTGTGCTTTGGGCATCATCCTGGTAGAGGAAATTTATAAATTTTTCCGCTATCGCTTGAATTTAGAGAGTTTTAATCGCTTTTTAAGAGAAGATGTACGCTGGTATCGGGTCTGGATCCATTTCACCTTGGCCTTTCTTTTACCGGTCATGATCTTCTCGATTGGGATTACTAGCCAATCAGGATCATTCTGGTCCAATTTCTATCACCGCTTGTCTCAAGGCGTGCTCTTTAGCACAACAGTCAGCCTCGCTGCGACCTTGGTGACGGATTTTGTGGAGAATTTGCAACCAGAAACCAAGTCAGACGGCCGGAACCGGAGCACCAAACGCACGGTTTATCAAATCAGTGTGGATCAGGCAACCGTAATAGGCCTGTTATTGACCATTGTGATTCTCATGGTGGCTTCCTTCTTGTTTACCCAATCAGGAAATCAAGGGATCAATTTTACAGGGTTGATTTTACAATTTGTCCTCTATGCTGGAGCTTTGCTTTTATACGGTTCTGGTGGACGAGTCGATGCAGAGAAGTTGCATGAAAAAGCTGATACAGAAAGGGAAGAATAAATGCACTACAAGGGCTATTTAATTGATTTGGATGGCACTATTTACAAAGGTAAATCACGAATTCCAGCAGGAGAAGCTTTTGTCCATGAATTGCAGGCGCGTGAGATTCCCTATCTCTTTGTCACCAATAACACAACCCGCACACCAGAGACTGTTCGGGATATGCTAGCGACTCACTTCAATATTGAAACCCCTGTGTCGACCATCTATACAGCTACCCTTGCGACCATTGACTACATGAATGATCAAAACTTGGGTAAAAAGGTCTATGTGATCGGAGAAGCGGGGCTCAAAGAGGCTATTGAAGAAGCTGGCTATATTATCGATGAAGAAGCACCTGATTATGTGGTGATTGGACTGGATTGGCAAGTGGATTATGAGAAGTTTGCTCTTGCGACCCTGGCGATTCAAAAGGGAGCTCACTTTATCGGGACCAATCCGGACCTCAACATTCCAACAGAGCGTGGTTTGATGCCAGGAGCAGGATCTCTGATTGCCCTTGTTGAAGCAGCGACACGGGTCAAGCCAGTGATTATTGGCAAACCAAAGGCCATCATTATGGATAAGGCTATTGAACACCTGGGGCTTGCAAGAGAAGAAGTGGTCATGGTTGGGGACAACTACCTAACAGATATTCGTGCAGGTATTGACAATGGGATTCCAACCCTTTTGGTGACGACTGGTTTTACCAAACCAGAAGAAGTACCGACCTTACCAATTGCACCGACACATGTTGTTTCCAGCTTAGCGGAGTGGGATTTTGATGCTTAAAAGTTTGAAATCAATCAACCTATTTTTCTTTATCTTGTCAGCTGCAATCCTTCTCACCATTGCTCTAGCCTGGGCCCTCTATCCCATGGAGATTCATTGGTTGGGGATTCAAAGCCGGACTGGTTTTTCGGCTTCTGTTATCATGAAGAATTTTAATGTCTTGATGAACTACTTGACCAATCCTTTTCAATGGGTGTTGAAGATGCCTCAATTCCCCTCTTCAAAAAATGGACTGCACCATTTTGAGGCCGTCAAGTACTTATTTCACTTAGTGACGGTTGTTTTTGTGGTCACACTACCTGGTTTTATCCAGTTTATGCGGACAGTCGTCAAAAAAGGCTACCTTACCTTGTACCGTAGTCTCTTCTTTTGGATGATGGTTTTACCAGTAGTGCTTGCAGTGATGGCTGTTATGATTGGCTTTGATCAATTCTTTACGCTCTTTCATCAAGTCTTATTTGCTGGGGACAATACTTGGCTCTTTGATCCGCGCGTGGATTCGATTATTCTTGCATTACCAGAAGACTACTTTATGCATGCCTTTTTGATTTTCTTTGTCTTATACGAAGGAATGTGTGCGAGTTTTTATCTATTTTCTAGGAGGAAGAAATGAACCAATACAACCGATTATTAGACCCTAAAAAAGATATAGGAAGGTATTCCGGTACACTTGCCATTTATCTCTTGGTAATGACCTTGGTAACCGTCCTGTGGGAAGTCCTCCTTGGATTGACCATAGCAGGCTCTCTCAGAAAAGATCCAAGTCAAGTAACGGAGAAACTCAATGCCCTGAATGTTTGGGCTGGTATTCCCTACCTCATCTCTATTTTCATTGGACTCTTTCTCTTTAATGCCTATCGCAAGAAGGCCCTTTATAAATATGATCTTAAGCACAAGGGACGTAAGATGACTCTTTCAGTCTTCTTTATTCTTCTCGCCTTTCTTGGCTTTTCTCAAGTATTTTCATCTGTGATGACACAAGTGATTGAGCGCATGTTTGAGACCATTGGCCTTCATTCTCCAACACCAGATCTAGGTGATACGATTGAGCGATCATGGACCATGCTCTTGTATGCTGGATTTTTTGGTCCAATAACAGAGGAATTCTTCTTCCGTGGGGCCGGCTTGCGAGGCTTGGAACGGTATGGCAAGGTCTTTGCCATTGTCATGACGGCTATCTTGTTTGGTCTCTTCCATGCCAATTTTGATCAGCTCTTTTTCGCGAGTATCATTGGTCTAGGTTTCGGATACATTGCCTTTGAATACAATATCTGGTGGGCTATTTTCTATCACATTTTCAATAACTTTGTGATTTCCCAAGGCTTGCATTATGTGGCCTATCATGTGGACGAGGGACTAGCGAATTGGCTCCAAATTGGTGTTTTAGCTATTGGTTCCATTGTCATGATAGTGGTTCTTGCGACTAAATGGCCAGCTATCAAGGCTTATATTCAAGCCAATAAACCTCAACCGGGAGTTTTCCAGCGTGCCCTCGCGTCCTTCTGGTTCTGGTTCTTCGTGTTATTTACTATCCTGATGTCTATTGTTCCTTATGTGATTCCGATCTTCCAGATGGCTAATCTCAAAGGATAAAGTTTATCGATTGCTAGTAAAGGGGGATCCTTTTAGATCCCTCTTTTTTGCTATAATAGAGAGAGTAGAACTGGGAAGTTTAAACTTGTAAATAACGCAACTTAAAAGATTAACAATGGAGTAATAGTTACTGATGAAAAATAAATCTAAAAAATGGAAATGGTTTTTGTTGATGATTCCTGCACTGATGATTTTAGGGATTATCAGGATTAACCTTGATGAGATGAAATCAAAGGATGGAATTTATTATCTGACAGTAAAAAATGAATCTACTAAAACGGCCTCCCTAGATAAAACGTCATGGATCAAAATAGAAGGAGAGCAGATCACCATAAAGGAAGGTAGTTCAGAGCATACTTACTCATATGACCCTGAAAATGAAGAATTTACAAGAGATTCAGAGAAGTATTCTTGTATGATATATGATGGACTTTTAACCCTTTCAGGAGATCAGCCGCAAAAGGAATTACCTGAGTATGTCAGTCCAGATAGCAGTTGGTATTCAGCATACGAAAAAGGGCAAGTGGAGATAAAGGATTGAGGATGAGTGTCTGATATGTCATTTATATGATTGTAGCGGCAATAAAATAGTAACGGAAAATACAAGATTTATCGCAACTGTAAGATATAAAGAGATCTAGTTTATTTATTGCAAGGTAGTGATATAAAAGGAAAAACAAATGAAATGTAATGATAGCTTATTATACCTTCTTCAAGAATTGACTTTTAATCTAGTCGATTTAATCAGTCATATAGAATACAAGGACCTCGTTCTAGATTCCTTGAAACTTGCTAATCAATCGCTTGACCAGGATAGTAAGATTTGTCCAGATATTTTGTATAGTCGGTTGGAGAATGTGGATGAAAAGGATATTTTGACATTTATGGAGCTGGATAAGGAGACCGATCCTCTTGTATGGAGTTGCATTGCCAATTATTTTGTCTTGGTTTGCTATCATTCGTATCAGCATTCTGGAGAAAAGTACATACCCCAAACAATTGAAAGTGTTGATGAGGATACGATAGAAGCTTATGTTTCGAGTTACCAGCAACTGCTAGCTGATAATTATCAATTAGTGGAACAAGTATCTACATTAGACCTTGAACAGTTTTTGAAAGATCCTCTGGTTGACAATTATTTTGGGAATCTGCTTCAAGAAATCAAGTTGAAACAATGATTCAGTAGTCTTAAATTGACGACAGGACGTTCTAGAATTAACTCGTCCAGATAGTACTAGACAAGTAACTAATTGATCTCTAATTGCAGGAGCTACTTTATGAAAAATTTAGAAAAAGAAAAACAGGAACTTTTATCATCTATTCAGGATTTAGGTTTTGAGTCATTAAGATATTCTATTTTTTATGAATATGGCCCCTGTGAATGGGAAGTAGTGATTGAGTATGAAGATTCAAAGCAGGAATACAATGTGTATGCTACGATGGATAGAGCTACTAGAGGAGGAATTTTCCACTTTACAAACTTTACAGAAGCAAAAGAGAAATTTCTAGAGTTGTTAGACCATACTGTTTTAATAAATAAGTACTATATTTCCAATGGCTGGATGCCACAGTATACTTCGCCACTTTGGGACAAGTAAGAAACTAATTAAAATCTCAGAGTAGTGGATTAGAAATTACAAATCTAAAAGATAAGGTAATTGAAAGGGGATAAATATGAAGATCTATGATGATGTGATCATTTCACTAAAAAATATAGACTTTTTGAAAGAAGAAAGAGCCACAAATATACCAATCATTCAGTTAAAGACTGTCAAAGATGCGGAGAAGAGTATAAATAGTTTGAAGTGGGAGAATTTTGTATTAGAGAAAGATGGGGATTTTAGTGCTTATCTTTTTAAAAACCATAGTGCCATATATAAACACTGGAATTCACTGGCAATAAGTGCAAAAGAGGAAATCATTCCTGAAATTGAAGCACGATTAGATAACCTGATTGCAGATAGTAAACTGCTAGAATCCATGAAAGATCAGATTAAATTTGATATTGTTAGCTTGGCAATTTACTTAACCATTAAAAAAGAGATACCTCAAGCTGAGTCACCATTTTTCGATGATTTGTATGCTTTATACCAAGCAGGCTATATTCCTTGTGGTTATGAAAAGAAGTGCTACAAGGTTTTATAATGAGGATCAGTGAAAAGGAGAAAACATTCTAAATTCAGATTTGAACTTTTTCAGAATTTTATTACCGTAAAGAACTAATTATCTTATCACATCATACAGAGAGGCTAACCCCTCCCTTTTTTGCTATAATAGAGAGTATGAATAACTTGATTAAATCCAAGCTCGAGCTTCTGCCGACGAGTCCGGGCTGTTACATTCACAAAGACAAGAACGGTACCATCATCTATGTGGGGAAGGCCAAGAATCTTCGCAATCGGGTGCGGTCCTATTTTAGAGGGAGCCACGATACCAAGACGGAAGCGCTGGTATCTGAGATTGTGGATTTTGAGTTTATCGTCACTGAGTCCAATATTGAGGCCTTGCTTCTAGAGATCAACCTCATCAAGGAGAACAAGCCCAAGTACAATATCATGCTAAAGGACGACAAGTCCTATCCCTTCATCAAGATTACCAATGAGCGCTATCCGCGCCTCATCATCACGCGCCAGGTCAAAAAGGACGGTGGTCTCTATTTTGGTCCCTATCCAGATGTGGGAGCGGCCAATGAGATCAAACGGCTTTTGGATCGGATTTTCCCTTTCCGCAAGTGTACCAATCCGCCTTCCAAGGTCTGCTTTTACTACCATTTAGGGCAGTGTATGGCTCATACAGTCTGCCACAAGGACGAGGCCTATTTCAAGGGTATGGCCCAGGAGGTTTCTGATTTCCTCAAGGGGCAGGATGACAAGATTATCGATGAGCTCAAGCTCAAGATGACTACCGCTGCGCAAAACATGGAATTTGAGCGGGCGGCCGAGTATCGTGATCTGATCCAGGCCATCGGGACCCTGCGGACCAAACAGCGGGTCATGGCCAAGGATTTGCAGAACCGGGATGTCTTTGGCTACTACGTGGACAAGGGCTGGATGTGTGTGCAGGTCTTCTTTGTCCGTCAGGGCAAGCTGATCGAGCGCGATGTCAACCTTTTCCCTTACTACAATGATCCAGACGAGGACTTCTTGACCTATGTGGGGCAGTTTTACCAGGAGAAATCCCACCTGATCCCCAATGAAATCCTGATCCCTCAAGATATCGATGAGGAAGCGGTCAAGGCCCTTGTAGATACCAAGGTCCTCAAGCCCCAGCGCGGGGAAAAAAAGCAGTTGGTCAATCTGGCCATCAAGAATGCGCGTGTCAGTCTGGAGCAGAAGTTCAATCTCCTTGAAAAATCGATGGAGAAGACCCAAGGTGCCATTGAAAATCTTGGAAAACTCCTGCAAATTCCAACCCCTGTGCGCATTGAATCCTTTGACAACTCCAACATCATGGGGACCAGTCCGGTTTCAGCCATGGTGGTCTTTGTCGATGGGAAGCCAAGCAAAAAAGACTACCGCAAGTACAAGATCAAGACTGTCGTCGGTCCAGATGACTATGCCAGCATGCGGGAGGTCATTCGCAGACGTTACAGCCGTGTCATGCGGGATGGCTTGACGCCACCAGATCTGATCGTTATCGATGGAGGACAGGGTCAGGTCAATGTCGCTAAGCAAGTCATCCAAGAGGAGTTAGGGCTGGATATTCCCATTGCAGGTCTGCAAAAGAATGACAAGCACCAAACGCATGAATTACTCTTCGGCGATCCTCTCCAAGTCATCGAACTCTCTCGGACTTCGCAGGAATTTTTCCTCCTCCAACGGATTCAGGATGAAGTCCACCGTTTCGCCATCACCTTTCACCGCCAGCTTCGTTCTAAGAATTCCTTCTCCTCCCAGCTGGATGGCATCGAAGGCTTGGGACCAAAACGCAAGCAGTTGCTGATGAAACATTTCAAGTCACTGACCAAGATCAAAGAGGCCACTGTGGATGAGATCGTCACGGTCGGCATCCCACGAGCAGTAGCGGAGGCAATGCAAGCCAAGCTCCAACAAGGAAAACAGGAAGAGGCAAGTCCCTTGATGGAAGTGGCGGAGGATTCTGAACCATACTAATCATAAGGAGTTTATAATGAACCATCGAATCGCTATTTTATCTGATATCCACGGAGATACAACAGCCCTGGAGGCAGTGATTGGGGATGCGCGTGCTCTAGGTGCGACGGAATACTGGCTTTTGGGGGATATTTTGCTACCGGGGCCTGGAAGAGAGGACCTTTTTGAGTTGCTGGATGCGATTCCCATTACAGCAGCCGTTCGTGGAAATTGGGACGATTGTGTCCTAGAGGCCTTGGATGGCGAGTACGGGCTTGAGGATCCGCAGGAGATCCAGCTCCTCCGACTTACTCAGTACCTCATGGAAGGCCTGGATCCTAAACGGATCGATTGGCTTCGATCCCTTCCTTTGGTAGAGAAGAAGGAGGTCAATGGTATTCGCTTTTCACTAAGCCACAACTTGCCAGAAAAGAATTACGGTGGGGACTTGCGTCCAGCAAATGCGACGGAGAACTTTGACCAATTGCTGGATGATCAGACGGATATGGCGATCTACGGGCATGTCCACAAGCAGTTGCTTCGCTACGGCAGCCAGGGCCAACAGATCCTCAATCCGGGGACTATTGGCATGCCTTATTTTGACTGGGAACCAATTCAAAACCACAGAGCTCAGTATGCTCTGATCGATGTCGAAGAAGATGGGGTGACCAACCTGCAATTTCGTAAGGTGGCTTATGACTATGAAGCAGAGCTCCAAGACGCCAAGGACAAGGAACTTCCCTTTATTGAGATGTACGAAGAATTGAGACGTGAGGATAACTATCGGGGCCATAACATCGAGCTTCTAACTAGCTTAATTGAGAAATACGGTTATGCTAAAGAAGTAGCTACCTATTTCAATCTTTCCAATGAATCATAGGTAGATCTCTTGTGTATTCAACCTATAAAAAAGAAGCGGATCTTCAAAATGTCCGCTTCTTTTTTCACAATCTTAGGCTGTAAAACCCTGCAAGCTCTTTCATTTTGTGTTAAAATAGAGGTAACAGAAATAGAAAAGGAAGAAGCTTATGAAATTTCTAGAGCTCAATAAAAAACGCCATGCGATCAAGCATTTCACTGACCAACCGGTCGATCCAAAGGATGTACGGACTGCCATTGAAATCGCAACCTTGGCCCCTAGTGCCCACAATAGCCAGCCTTGGAAATTTGTGGTCGTTCGTCAAAAAAACGCGGAATTGGCAAAATTAGCCTATGGTGCATACTACGATCAAGTCATGGAAGCACCTGTGACCATCGCCCTCTTTACAGATACTGATTTGCAAAAACGTGCTCGTAAGATTGCACGTGTCGGTGGGGTGAAAAACTTCACAGACGAGCAGTTGCAATACTTTATGCAAAATCTTCCTGCTGAATTTGCACGCTATGATGCCCAACAAACAAGTGATTACTTGGCTTTGAATGCTGGTCTTGTGGCCATGAACTTGGTACTTGCTTTGACGGACCAAGGCATTGGAACCAATATTATCTTGGGATTTGATAAATCAAAAATCAATGAAGTATTGGACATCGAAGAGCGTTTCCGTCCGGAAGTCTTGATTACGGTTGGCTATGCGGCTGAAAAAGTAGAGCCAAGCTATCGCTTACCAGTGGACGAAATCATTGACAAACGCTAAGCCAATTAGCAAATAGAAGATTGAGGAGGAATTCATGACAACAGTTGACTTTAAAGCAGAAGTAGAAAAACGTCGCGATGAGATGATGGCTGACCTATACAGCCTCTTGGAAATCAATTCTGAACGTGATGACAGCAAGGCAGATGCAGAGCATCCTTTTGGACCTGGTCCTGTAAAAGCTCTTGAAAAATTCTTGGAAATTGCCAAACGTGATGGCTATGAAACCAAGAATGTCGACAATTATGCCGGTCACTTTACCTTTGGTGAAGGAGAAGAAGAGCTTGGGATTTTTGCCCACATGGACGTCGTGCCTGCTGGTAGTGGTTGGAAGACGGATCCATACAAACCAGAAATTATCGATGGTAAGCTCTATGCGCGTGGTTCGTCTGATGATAAAGGGCCTACAATGGCTTGCTACTATGGTTTGAAGATCATTAAAGACCTAGGACTCCCTATTTCTAAGCGCGTGCGCTTTGTTGTCGGTACGGATGAAGAATCAGGCTGGGGCGACATGGATTACTATTTCAAACATGTCGGACTTCCTGAGCCAGATTTTGGCTTCTCACCAGATGCGGAATTCCCAATCATCAATGGGGAAAAAGGAAACATCACTGAGTACCTTCATTTTGGAAATGACAACACAGGAAGTGCCCATCTTCATAGCTTTACAGGTGGCCTTCGTGAAAACATGGTACCAGAGTCAGCAACTGCTGTCGTTTCTGGTCAACTTCCAGATCTTGCTGGCCTCTTAGATGCCTTTGCCAAGGAACACCAGCTCAAGTATGAAATCTCAACTGTTGATGAAGAAACCTATACCG
This sequence comes from Streptococcaceae bacterium AF13-5-6.0, assembly GCA_027685415.1. Lineage (GTDB taxonomy): Bacteria > Bacillota > Bacilli > Lactobacillales > Streptococcaceae > Streptococcus. The sequence goes on along the minus strand of JAQCUL010000038.1, from coordinate 6,481 downwards.
TTACGATTGTCGGGAAATCTGCTCATGGATCAACTCCTGAAGATGGGATCAATGGTGCGACCTACTTGGCTCTCTTGTTGAACCAATTTGATTTTGGTGGTGCTGCTAAGGCTTACCTTCATGTGACAGCCTCACTTCTTCACGAAGATTTTGCTGGTGAAAAATTAGGTATTGCCCATACAGATGCCAAAATGGGACCATTGAGCATGAATGCAGGTGTCTTCCATTTTGATGAAAGCCAAGCAGACAACACTATTGCCCTCAATATCCGTTACCCTCAAGGTACAGATCCTGAAACCATCAAATCCACCCTTGAAAAGATCGAAGGAGTGGCTACAGTAAGCTTGTCAGCCCACGGTCACACACCTCACTATGTTCCGATGGATGATGAATTGGTATCCACCCTCTTGCGTGTTTACGAAAAACAAACGGGTCTCAAAGGACATGAACAAGTGATCGGTGGTGGTACCTTTGGTCGTCTCTTGAAACGTGGGGTTGCCTTTGGTGCTATGTTCCCAGACTATGTCAATACTATGCACCAAGCTAATGAGTTCGCAGATGTTGAAGATCTCTATCGAGCAGCAGCTATTTACGCAGAAGCCATCTATGAACTAATCAAATAATCTACTACTCGGCCAGTTTTTCTGGCTGAGTTTTTCCATAGAAGGAGGACTTATGTCAACGATTGAAAGCATTAAACAAGCCATTATGGCAGATCCTCAAAATAAAGAATATACAGAGAAAGGGATCGAGCCACTCTTTGCAGCCCCAAAGACAGCTCGTATCAATATTATCGGACAAGCTCCAGGGATGAAGACAGAAGAAGCTGGTATTTACTGGAAGGATAAGAGTGGTGACCGCCTGCGCGAATGGTTAGGAGTTGACGAAGACACCTTTTATAATTCTGGTTTGTTTGCGGTCATCCCCATGGACTTTTATTTCCCAGGGCATGGAAAATCTGGTGACCTTCCACCTCGCAAAGGCTTTGCGGAAAAGTGGCACCCTCAACTCCTCAAGGAGTGTCCGGATATTGAGTTGACCCTCTTAATTGGACAATATGCCCAAGCATACTACCTTCATGAGAAGGTTAGTGGCAAAGTAACCGAACGGGTTCACCATTTTAAAGATTATTTGCCGACGTATTTTCCACTTGTTCACCCTTCCCCTCGCAATCAAATCTGGATGGCTAAAAACCCTTGGTTTGAGGCAGAGGTAGTTCCGGAATTGCAAACCTTAGTACAAGAGATCATTCAAAAATAAAGGAGAGCGAAGATGGATCCTTATCAACAAGTTAAAGAAAAATTAGATGAGTTGGGAATCTCATTTGGTGTGGTGGAACACCCACCTGCATTCACGACGGAGCAGGCGGATTCTTATATTGAAGGCTTAGAAGGTGTCCGGACCAAGTCCATGTTTTTGACCAACAAAAAGAAAACTCAATACTATCTGCTCATCATGGACGACCAGAAACCATTGGATATGGATGATTTCAAAGAGCAAGTGGAAGCCAACCGGATCCGCATGGCTTCAGCAGATTCTTTAGCTGAAAAAATGCAATTACCGCCAGGTACGGTTTCTCCATTTGGTTTATTGAACAATGAAGAAAAAGATATTCGAGTCTATTTCGATAAAGACATTGTGTCAGAGGAAATCATGACCTTCCATCCCAATACCAATGAAAAGACCATCTTTATCAAAACCCAAGATCTATTCCGCTTTATAGAGTCTATTGGCTTTAACTATGAAATCCTAACCCTTCCATAACAAAGGAGAAATCATGAAAGAAATTCCATTTTCAAGCTTTTACCAAGCTTATCAAAAAGGAAACATACACGTTCTTGATGTACGCGAGCAGGAAGAGTATAATGCCCTTCACTTAGATGGGGTTCGTCTTCTTCCCTTATCTGAGTTAGCAGATCGCTACCAGGAATTAGAGAAGGATCATCCCTATTATGTCATCTGCAAGTCTGGTCGACGCTCAGCGCGTGCTTGCCAATTTCTGGAAGAGCAAGGCTACGATGTGACCAACGTCCAAGGTGGCATGGATGCATTTGAATCCTAAAAGAGAGTGGGACAGAAATCGGTAATTCATTAAGAATTCGATTTCGTCGTCCCACTTCCGCACAGTTGAGTAGGGCTGTAAAAGCTGATGAAATCAGCGTAGTAGAGCCCACTCAACCACTGCGTCTTGCACTTATTCCCATCAAACATCAAAGGTTGGACAGTTTTTGCCCAGCCTCTTTTTCTTTACTAATTTCTAAAAATGAGTAGAATTTGTATGTTTTTCAAAAGATATTACAGGGATTTTCCAGTCTTTCATTGAAAATGGTTCAGAAATTTTGTATAATACCCTAGTATAAACAATAGTTAAGGAGATTCATTATGTCAAAACAAGATTGGCTGGATTATTTCGAAGCCGTAAATGGTCGTTCTGCTAGTGCAGAAGAAATTGCTCAAGCACTGGCTGCAGGAGAATTTCAAGAAGAAGTAGTGGTTCCAGAAACCCCACAAGCCCCAGAGTTTGTTGCAGCACCAACTGCCCCTGTAGAAGAACCAGTGGCAGCTCCTCAAGCTCCAGAGTTTGTTGCAGCACCAGCAGCGCCAGCAGCACCAGCAGCACCAGCAGCGCCAGCAGCACCAGCAGCGCCAGTTAAAGAGCCTGCCCCTCAAGCTCCACAGCAAGCCTACCAACAACCGACTCAAGCAGCTTATCAACAAGCTCCTTATCAAGGTCAACCAGGACAACCTTATCCCGCCCAACCAAGTCAATTTGGTGTAGCCGTTGGGGGTTACTGGAATTGGTTCCTTTCAGCTTTGAAACGTCCAACAGCTGTAGAAAATCCAAAAGCTCTTAACGGAATTTTACAGTATGTCTTGACTGCCTTTGTCTTGACCCTATCAACTTTCTTCACAGCTAGTGGAGCTACAGGTGGTTATGGAATGGATTTCCGTGCCTTTATGTTGACATTGATTTCCCTATTCTTTAGCGTTTACGCCTTCCAAGTAGCTGGATTCTTTGTTCGTCGTGTGGTTCTTCAAGACAAGGAATATAGTTACGGTCGTTCATTTGAAGAGTTTGGACGTTTGTCTGTTTACACTTTGCCACTTGCCCTTCTTGCTTTCTTAGTAGGTCTTGTAAAAGTTTATGAATTTTATGGCTTTGTAAACTTCCTTATTTTCTTCTTGTTCTTTGTTGGAACATGCTATGTCGTTCATCAAGGATTGAACAAGACAAGCTTTAAAGCAGATAAATTCTTGCTTCTAGTAGCATCATCTGTTGTCTTGCTTCTCATTGCCATCTTTGTCATTTATGTGAATGCTCGTATTTTAGAACAAGTAGCTATTGGATTTATTCCAAGTGCTCCAAATTTCTCTAACTTTGGATTCTAACAATATCACAAAACGGAAGGTGGGGGAACCCACTTTCCCTATTTTATAATGAGGGAGAAGAGATCCATGCAAAAGAAATGGGTTGAATTATTTGAAAAAGTGATCGGTCGCAAACCGTCACCAGAAGAGTTTATGGCTGGGAAAGCTTGTGGATTTGATTTGAAACAAATTCAGTCTATCGCAGGCAATGCCCCAGCAGAGGAAGTCGCTCCTGTTGAGGAACCAGTGGTTGAACCAGGTGAAGAAGTGAAGAATGTTGATCCACTTCTAGCAGCTCGTCAGGCTTGGTTGCAACATTTTGAAGAAACCTATGGCCGCAAGCCAAGTGCAGAAGAATTTACCGCGGCTAAAAGTCAAAACTTTGAGTTTTTTGTAGGACCTGTGCCTGAAGCAGAATTTGCGACCCCAGATGCAACAGAAGAAACACAGGAATATGTGCCTCAACAGCCGACTCAAGAGTATACGGCTCCACTTGCTGCTGAGGAAACGCAGGTCTTTGCTGGTCCAAATGTTACAGAAGCAGGTCCAGCTCAGAAAAAACAAAAGGCCCCTAAAACGAAGGGTGGAAAGAAACTTTCCAAGAAGAAAATTGGGATTATTTCTGCTATCGCAGTCCTTGTAATCGCTTTGGTAGCAGCCTTCTTTTACTTCCAGTCTACAACACGTGTCGAAGTGACTGCAGATAAATTCATTAAGGCAGTGGACACCAAAGATTATCGCGAAGCAGCAGATCTGCTTTCAACCGATAACGATAAATGGACAAAGGATGAAGCCGAAAGCTTTATTACCAGCATGGAAGATCAAGGGGTCGATATCGGTACAGAGTTGAACAAGATCATCGATAATGGTGGAGAAGGCAGCTATACGGATAAATCTGGAAACAAGATCTTTGGTTTGGAAAAAGCGGACAAGAAATTTGGGATCTTCCAAGAATACCGTGTAGCCAGCTATCCAGTACAAGTGAAGGTCAAGACCAATTTGGACCAAGCCAAACTCAAAGTGGCTGCCAATAAAACGGTGACCTTGAAAAAAGATGCAGTGACAGATCTTGGTTCTTTCCATTACAATACAAAAGAAATGGAATTGACTGCTAAAACAGAGGTCGGAAATGTTACTTCTAAGATCCATCTCAATCCTAAAAAAGCAACCAAGAATAACTTAGAATTGCAGTTGAATTCTGAAAAACGCAATTTAGAAGTTGAGTTCCCAGATGAAGTTGAAAACCCAACGGATGTAAAGGTTGTGGTCAACGGCAAAGAAGTCGGAACCAGCACGACCTTTGAAGTCGATAGCATCCCTTATCAAGAAATTGAAGTACATGCTGTCTTCAACATGAATGGGGAAACCTATACAACTGAGAAAGCTAAGGTGACGATTGAAGAGGGTGAGAACGATCCTATCGAACTTAAACTAGCCAAAGATACCCTAAAACGCATCAAGAGTGCGCAAGATGCTAAGAAAGCGCAAGCAGCCAAAGAAGAACAAAATCGGACCTTGGCAGAAGAATTCTTGAAAGAGTACCGCGACGCTGTCTTTAGCTCCGTTTCAAATCGAAATAACACCTACTCTAAATACTATGACACACAAAGTCAAGCCTACAAAGACATGGTTGAATTCACAACTGGTGATGGTGTTCGAAAGGCTAAAATTGACTACTATACTCCAGGAGCTTTGGACATTCAAAGTGTCACTGAAGAAAATGGTGTGGTGACGATTAAGACTTATGAAGACTTTACCGTGCATTATACAGATAGCCATCCAGATTCACAAAACCGTAAGTACAAGACCTACACCTTGAAAAAAGTAGGTGCAAGTTATGTGATTACGGATATTGTCGTAACAAAAGAATCATAGGAGATTCCTCATGAAAGCAAGATTTTCCAAATTAACTTTGGTGACAGTTGCCTTGTTAACCCTGACAGCTTGCTCCCAATCTCAATCCACTAGTTCTAAATCTTCTGCAAAAGAAGAAACTAAACAAACGCAAACCAAGTCTTCCAAAGAAACGTCTTCTGCAAAGGATACGTCAAAAGAAACTGGCAAAGAAGAGTCGTCAAAAGCTGGTAAGTCAGATGTGAAAGTGGACTCTGGTGTGAGCTATAATGGTTCTTACTATAGTGTCAAAGGGAAATATGGTGAGGTCATGATCGCCAACAAACATTATCCCTTGTCGCCTGACTTTAACCCAGGTGAAGATCCTGAAGCTGTTGCAGCCCTTCATGAATTGATTGCAGCCATGCAGGCAGAAGGTTATCCGATCAGTGACCAATATAGTGGTTTTCGTAGCTACGACACCCAAGTTGGCCTCTACCAAAACTATGTCAATCAAGATGGTCAGGAAGCCGCCGATCGTTATTCTGCAAGACCGGGTTATAGTGAACACCAGACAGGTTTGACCTTTGATTTGATCGATACCAGTGGTAATCTGGTGACAGAACCTGGACCAAGTAAGTGGTTGCTCAAGAACGCCGCTAAATATGGCTTTGTGGTTCGTTACCAAGAAGGAAAAGAAAAAGTGACAGGCTACATGCCAGAAAGCTGGCATCTCCGCTATATCGGAAAAGAAGCGCAAGATATCGCGGACTCAGGTTTGAGTCTGGAAGAATACTATGGCTTCACCGGTGGCGATTACGTTGATAAAT
>JAQCUL010000038.1:0-439 GCA_027685415.1 Streptococcaceae bacterium AF13-5-6.0 | reverse complement strand
CCTTTGTATCTTGATTTAGTCTTGGAACTTCGTAGAAGTTCGCTGACGTCCGTACTCACCTAAGGAAAGTTTTTAATATGACTTTGTCTTTAATCTGAGGTTGGGGTTAAAATCCCCAACCTCAGATTAAAGACAAAGTCATATTAAAAACTTTCCGCTGTGAGAAAAGTGCCTGAAATAATAACGATTCAGGCACTCGGAATTATTGAGAGTAAAACAGTTTGGGAAACTGTTTTAGCCTGAGCCCAGAAATTAAAGAGCGAAGGGGCTCAATACAAATCGAACACGGGCTGCGGATTTTGTCAAAAAGATAAGTTCTCCTAGAATCGAAAGATTCTGCGTCAAACTTCCTATTTTGACTTTATCCGCAGACGCCCTTTGTATCTTGATTTAGTCTTGGAACTTCGTAGAAGTTCGCTGACGTCCGTACTCACCTAAG
>JAQCUL010000037.1:19091-19382 GCA_027685415.1 Streptococcaceae bacterium AF13-5-6.0 | reverse complement strand
CCTGCATAACTTCAGTAAGAAGCAACCAGACCTCAACTGGGAAAACGAGGAGCTTCGTCATCAGATCTATGACATGATGAATTTCTGGATTGACAAGGGGATTGGTGGCTTCCGTATGGATGTGATCGATATGATCGGTAAGATCCCAGATCAGGAAATCATCAGCAATGGTCCCATGCTTCATCCTTACTTGAAGGAAATGAATCAAGCCACCTTTGGCGATAAGGATCTGCTCACCGTGGGAGAAACTTGGGGGGCGACACCTGAGATTGCTAAGCAATATTCCAATCC
>JAQCUL010000037.1:0-19081 GCA_027685415.1 Streptococcaceae bacterium AF13-5-6.0 | reverse complement strand
ACACCTGAGATTGCTAAGCAATATTCCAATCCAAAAAATCAAGAATTGTCCATGGTCTTCCAATTTGAACACATTGGTCTTCAATACCAACCGGGTCAACCAAAATGGCATTACGCTAAAGAATTGGATGTGCCTAAATTGAAGGAAATTTTTACCAAGTGGCAGACAGAATTGGGGACAGACGAAGGCTGGAATTCCCTCTTTTGGAACAATCACGATCTCCCACGGATTGTGTCAACTTGGGGGGATGATGGCGACTGCCGTGTCAAATCTGCCAAGGCTTTAGCAATTCTGCTTCACTTGATGAAGGGAACTCCGTATATCTATCAAGGCGAAGAAATAGGAATGACCAATTATCCATTTAAGACCCTTGAGGACGTAGAAGATATCGAGTCAATCAACTATTCCCATGAAGCCTTAGAAAAAGGTGTGCTACTCGAAGTGATTATGGATCAGATCCGCCATATTGGTCGGGACAATGCACGGACACCGATGCAGTGGAATGATGAAGCAGAAGCCGGCTTTACAACAGGTCGTCCATGGCTTGCGGTCAACCCAAACTATAAGGAGATTAATGTAGAAGCTGCTCTTGCAGATCCAGACTCCATTTTCTATACCTACCAAGCTCTCATCGCCTTGCGAAAAGAGCATCCTTGGCTTGTGACAGCTGATTATGAATTGGTGGACGCAGCCGAAAAGGTTTTTGCCTACAAGCGAGTAGAAGGAGAGCAAGCCTATCTGGTGGTTGTCAATCTCTCAAGTCAAGAGCAAGAGTTGCCACTCGTCAATGGGGTTGAAGAGGTTCTCATTGCCAATACCAAGGTGGAACAAGTCCTCGAATCAGGCAAGTTGGCCCCTTGGGATGCTTTCTGTGTCAAATTAGCCTAATGAACGTAAGAAAAATAGAGGGAATTACTTCCTCGTAGAAGCAGGTCTTTCTCAATAGAGAAGGCCTGCTTTACTTTTTTGGGGCTGTTCTTCTAGTGCAATCCGCTCAAAAATGGTTTTGGGGATGCTTGGGTTATAGGAAATATTTATAAGAAGTCCTAGTTTTTACTTTTAATTTCTAGTCTCAAGGCACATTAAATCCATGTTATAGTTATTGGCTATATCAAAATTCGTGTAAAAGCAATTATACAAGACGGCTATCTTCTGATATGATAGTGTCAATTAGAATTTTTGGAGGACACAACATGTCAACTACAATTATCGGTTTCCCACGTTTGGGTGAATTCCGTGAATTAAAATTTACAACTGAAAAATACTTTAGAAAAGAAATCTCAGCAGACGAGCTCTTGGCAGCTGCTAAAGACTTGCGTGCAAAACACTGGAACATTGTTAAAGAACAAGGTATCTCAGAGATTCCTTCAAATGACTTCTCACACTACGACAATTTCCTTGATGCGGCCTTCCTTTTCAACGTCGTGCCTGCATCTGTTCAAAACTTGGATTTGACAGACCTTGAACAATACTTCGCTTTGGCGCGTGGTTACCAAGGTGAAAAAGGGGATGTGCGTGCCCTTCCAATGAAAAAATGGTTCAACACCAACTACCATTACATCGTTCCTAAATTTGAAAAAACAACAGAAGTGAAATTGGCTGGTCACAAGATTTTTGATGAGTACCAAGAAGCTAAAGAATTGGGGATCAACACTCGTCCAGTAGTCGTTGGACCATTCACTTTCCTTCAATTATCTGACTTTGAAGATGGTGTGAAAGCTGAAGACTTCGTCGACAGCTTGGTTGCTGCTTATCAAGAAGTCTTTGCCAAATTGGCTGAGCTTGGTGCGACTCGTATTCAACTCGATGAGCCAGCTCTTGTCAAAGATTTGTCAGCTGAAGAAAAAGCTCTCTTCTTGAATCTCTACAACAAACTCTTGGCTGACAAGAAAGGTCTTGAAGTCTTGATCCAAACTTACTTTGGTGATGTTCGTGATGTTTACAATGACCTTGTAAACTTGCCAGTAGATGGTATCGGTCTTGACTTTGTTGAAGGGAAGAAAACGCTTGAATTGGTGAAAGGTGGCTTCCCAGCTGATAAGACCCTTTATGCTGGTATTGTGAATGGGAAAAACATCTGGCGCAACAACTATGAAAAGAGCTTGGAAATCTTGGATCAAGTTCCAGCTGAAAAGGTTGTTTTGACAACATCTTGCTCCCTTCTTCATGTGCCATTTACAACGGCTAACGAAGATTTTGAACCAGCTATTTTGAACCACTTCGCCTTTGCAGTTGAAAAATTGGGTGAATTGCGTGACTTGGATGCCATCCGCAATGGTCAAGGGGCAGAAGCTCTTGCTGCCAACAAAGAACTCTTTGCAACTGAACGTGTTGGAGCAAATGCTGAACTTCATGCTCGCATCGCAGCGTTGACAGAAGCAGACTACACTCGTTTGCCAGCTTTCGCAGAACGTGAAGAAATCCAAAAAGAAGCCTTCAAGCTTCCAGCACTTCCAACAACTACCATTGGTTCATTCCCTCAAACCAAGGAAGTTCGTGCCAAACGTTTGGCCTTCCGTAAGGGTGAATTGACACAAGAAGAATACGATGCCTTCCTAGCTGAAACGATTGACGAATGGATCAAATGGCAAGAAGAAGTTGGATTTGACGTACTTGTACACGGTGAATTCGAGCGTAACGACATGGTTGAGTACTTCGGTCAAAACTTGTCTGGTTACCTCTTCTCTAAGAATGGTTGGGTACAATCATACGGTATGCGTGGGGTGAAACCACCAATCATCTGGGGAGATGTGACTCGTCTTAACCCAATCACTGTGAAATGGTCTAGCTACGCACAAAGCCGTACGGATAAACCTGTTAAAGGAATGTTGACTGGACCTGTTACTATCCTTAACTGGTCATTCCCACGTGAAGACATCTCTATCAAGGATTCTACTCTTCAAATCGCTCTTGCTATCAAGGATGAAGTTCTTGACCTTGAAGCTGCAGGTGTGAAAATCATCCAAATCGACGAGGCTGCTCTTCGTGAAAAATTGCCACTCCGTCGTAGTGACTGGTATGAAGACTACCTTGACTGGGCGATTCCAGCCTTCCGTTTGGTACACTCAACTGTCGCACCAGACACACAAATCCACACTCACATGTGTTACTCAGAATTTACAGATATCATCCCAGCGATCGATAACTTGGATGCGGACGTCATCTCATTTGAAGCTAGCCGTTCAAACCTTGAAATCTTGGATGAGTTGAAAGCCAAAAACTTCCAAACAGAAGTTGGACCTGGGGTTTACGATATCCACTCACCACGTGTCCCACAAGACGGTGAAATTGATCACACTATCGAAGCAATCTTGGCAAAAGTACCAAGTGGCAAAGTTTGGATCAACCCTGACTGTGGTTTGAAGACTCGCGGAATTAAAGAAACAAAAGAAAGCTTGATCAAGCTCGTTAATGCTGCTAAAGAAGCGCGTGAACACTTGTAAGAAATGTTTCGAGGACCTTCTATCATCGTGTAGAGGGTTTTCGAATCGTTCCTTTATCCTAGAAATAGTGGCTCAGAGTTCTTGATCAAAGAAACAAAAGAAAAGGATAGAATATGTCACAACACACACCGTCTCTGTCATTTGAAGTTTTTCCTCCAAATCCTGAAGTAGGCAATGCCAAACTCTTACGTGCTTTGGCAAATATGCAGGAGCTAGCTCCTCACTTTATTAGTGTGACCGCTAGCAATAATAAATACAATATCAAAGAGACGACGGTTGCTTTAGCCAATTACATTCAAAATGAATTGTCTATTCCGACGATTGCTCACTTGCCAGCCGTCTATTTGAGCAAGGAAAAAGTGGCCGATACTCTTCATGAGTTAGATGAAGTAGGAGTTCATCGGATTTTGGCTCTGCGTGGGGATATTATCCCTGGTGTGGAACCTTTAAAAGACTTTCGTTATGCAACGGATCTGATTGAATTTATCAAAACAGAAGCGCCCCATTTTGAGGTGATTGGTGCTTGCTATCCTGAGGGACATCCGGATTCTCCAAACCAAATTTCAGATATTCAAAATCTTAAAAAGAAGGTAGATGCAGGGTGCTCTAGCTTGGTCACTCAACTTTTCTTTGACAATGAGCGTTTCTATGATTTTCAAGATAAGTGTACCTTGGCTGGGATCAATGTTCCTATTCATGCAGGAGTGATGCCGATTCTCAATCGCAATCAGGCCCTTCGCCTCCTTAAGACTTGTGAAAATGTTCATATCCCACGGAAGTTTAAAGCGATTTTAGACAAGTATGAGCATGATCCAAAGTCACTCAGAGCAGCAGGACTTGCCTATGCAGTCGATCAAATCGTTGATTTGGTTACTCAAGATGTGGCAGGTGTCCACCTTTATACCATGAACAATGAAGATGTCGCTTACCACGTCTACCAAGCAACAAAGGCGTTATTTGCTCATCAACCGAATTTTGAAGTGAATTAATCAACACTTTTAGTAGGAAGTGTAGAGATTGAGAAAGAATCGTTCTCAGTCTCTTTTTATTTGGATAAATTACTTGCTAAAAGCCAACTTTTTTTTTATAGTATTAATATGAAATTTTTGGAGGCGCTTGCAATGAAGAAAGATCTCACGTTAAAGTTATTTGGACCCCCTAAGGTTGTTTTCAATCAGAAAACTATTCGGTTTTCTTTTTCGAAGATGGAGGCCTTACTTTATTATTTAGCGGTCATGGGCCAGGTCAACCGCGATGAAATCGCCGGTATTCTTTGGGGAGATAAAGAAAACCAAGTAGCTCGGAAAAATTTACGGAATACCGTTTATCAAGCCAACAAAATCTTTGAAGGAGATGTGATCGTCTCTCCGACGAGGAGCAGTTTGGCTCTGAATCCTGATTTGAGCCTTTTTTTGGATGTACAGCTCTTTGAAAGGAATCCAATCAGTCATTTAGATCTCTATCAGGGGGACTTCCTAGAAGGATTTTATGTCAAGGACGATGAAGATTTTGATCAGTGGGCTTCTCGTAAGCGCAATGCTTATAAGCAACTCTATATTGAAAGCTGTTATCAGAAGATTGACCAAGAAGGTTTTGGAGATCCTGGTATAGAGTCTTTACTTCACCATTTAGTAGAGCTAGATGAATTTGAAGAGAAAAACTACCAGCTTTTGATGGAATATTATAGGATTCACCATCAGCTAGGAAAATTTTTTGAGACCTATTACAAGTTGGTCGATTTATTGGATCGTGAGCTCAGTGTTCGCCCTAGTCGAGCCATAGAAGAACTCTACCATTCTGTTTTGGAAGCCAAACGGACCCATAAACAAAGCAATCGGGTGAATGTCCGAGAACTTCCCTTCTTTGGTCGCAAGCAAGAACTGTCCCAACTAGAAGAATACCTCTCATTGGTAGAGACAGGGAAGGCTGTGGGTCCCTTCCTTGTGATGGGGCAATCTGGAACAGGCAAAAAACGTTTATTGCGTCAGTTGGTCTTGATGTCCAATCGGAATTTTAGCTTTGTCAAGGTCGAAAGCAGAGCGGGAAGTTGTCAGGAAGTAGGAAGTACCTGGAGTGGTCTCATACAAGCTTTAGAAAAATTAAGTGGAGATCCAGCAAGCTCATTTTTAGGAGGAGAGAGTGATCTCGTATCTGTACGAGAGCAACTTCAAAGGCTCAGCCAAGAAAAACCTCTCCTGCTTCTTTTTGAAAATGCCCAGTGGATCGATGCGGTTTCATTAGAAAAAGTGAAGCAACTAGAAGAGCGAAGAAATCAGGAGAAATGGCAACTAATTTTTACAGCGGAAGACCCCCTACCAGATTTCTTCGTCAACTTTTTGGGGGGCTTGAAAGTTGAGAGACGCTTGTCCCAGCTAGAATTGACCAATTTTGATCCGGATGAAAGTCGGTCACTCTTGCAAAACCAATTGGTTCAGATAGAACCAGCCCTTATTGAGCAGATGGTAGAGTGGAGCGAAGGCAGTCCCTTCTTGTTGTCTAGCTATATAGAAGAATGGAAAGAGAAGGAAAGTTTAGAGCCTTTGCCGGATATCATTCAGGCTTATCTTGCTCAAGAACTAGGGGACCTGAGCAGTGAGGAAGAAGCGCTACTTCACTACTTGTCTTGTTTTCATAAGCCCATCTCTATGTCCATTTTGGCTGATTTGACGGCTACCGATCTTCCTGCCTTGACAGAACTATTAGAGCCTTTATCTGAAAGAGCCATTATCTCAATAGTGGAAGAAGGCGAGGATCTTTTGATTCAATTTCGAAAGCAATTGGTAGCCATGTACTTTTACCAGCTCCTCTCACCTGCCAGACGGCGTCTTTTCCACCAACAAATTGCGCAAAAACTAGAAGAGACTCTAGAAGATTCGACGGATCTTCTCTTCTATAAGGAAATTGCTTACCAATACAAGCAGTCCCAAAATCACTTGCGTTCCTTGTCTTTTGAGTTGACCTACTTGGAAGAAATCCTCCAGCTGGAGCATGAACTGTTTCCAATATACTCCAAGGGAGATGAGGGGCTTGTATCAGACGGTCAAAACAGCCAATTAGATATTTTGGCGGAGTTGACTCGTCTCCACCATGAACTAGATGAGCTTTTCTCGAGACACCAAAGAGATAGAGAATACAAGTATTTGCAACTGCGTTACTTGTACCTAGAAGGTCGCTATTTTATTCGAAGTGGGGAGTATCAAAAGGGAATTCATGATATCCAAAAAGTCATCTCCTATGCGCGGGAACTCAAGCAATCCGACTTCCTCTTAGAGGGTTACCGGCAAATCATTTATTATTGCATTCAAACGGAAAATATCTCTGAGATGGCCTATTATACAGATTTGGCTTTGGAAGATGCCATCCAAGCTAATAATCATGAGGTCATCGCGATCCAGTTGCGTTTGAAGGGCTTGTATCACCTGATGGTTGGGGATGAGGAGCAGGCAACCCGGCATCTGTATCGCTCCATTGATTGCTTTAGTTTGACCAATAGCATGCAGGCCAAGTATGCCATTCAAATTGCGGCTTCTTTGGCCTACCTCGCTGAAATCGAGCAAATTAGGGGCCATTTCCAAGTAGCCGTCACCCACTTAGAAGAGGTTCTGCGTTTAGTGGGAGATCAAGCTGTTGATTCCGTCCGCGTCGTCTTTGATATTGATCTTGGGATCGCCTATTATTGGAAGGGAGATTTGATCCAAGCTTGCCTCTGTTTTGACAGAGCTCAGAAGATTTTGTCCAGTGTTCGCTTCCCTTGGAAGGAAGAATTGCTCGAATTTTACCAATCCTTAATTGCCTGCCAGCAAGGGGATCAGGAGAAGGTTGCGGATTATCTGGCTCGAAAAGAAAGGACGATGAAACAATCTGCCAATTCACGGGATAAGGGGATGGTTCATTATCTATTAGCTTACTTATCTGATCAAAAGGAGAAAGGAATAGAGCTCGCTCCTGCCCTGAGCACCTTCTTAAAAGAAGATAAAAATTACTACAAAAAGGTGGCAGAGCAACACTTGAATCCATACAGAGATCGTCAGTTTCTTAAGAAATTAAAAGACCTGTAGTGTCTCTTATCTAAATCATAAGAGAAGGCTAAGAGGCCATGCCTCCTTTCAGGCGAAAATGAAAAAAGCATAGAAATACCCAAGCAATGGGTGTTTCTATGCTTTTTATGTGTGTAGAAATCTTCTTAGTTCAGTTTTTGTTGCGCCAATATTTGGGTCAAGTAAAAGATAAAGGTCGCAGCAAGGTTTGAAGTATGGTTGTCAATGTCATGAGGAGGAGAAACTTCCACGACATCAAATCCGATTAGCTTACCACTAGCAGCAATGTGTTGGAGAAGCAGAAGGGCCAGTTTGGGATCGACACCCAATGATTGGATGGCGCTAACACCAGGAGCAGAGCCGACCGCAAAGCAATCCATATCAATAGACAGATAGATCGCGGTTTGGTTTTCTAAAAATTGATCGATTCGATCCAGAATGGCTTGGTGGCTCATCTGGAAGAGGTCTTGCCCTGTTAAGAAATCAATGCTTGGTGTTTTAGCGACATAATTAAAGAGGAAGAGGTTGTTATTGTGCTCTTGGATCCCAAGGATGAGGTAAGGGAAGTCCTGACCTTTTTCTTTAGCATGATCAGCCATTTGACGAAATCCTGTTCCAGAATTGGGACCGGTTTGGTCGTATGGCCGCAAATCAAAGTGGGCATCCAGATTGATCACAGCCAGTTGTTCATCTTTTTCTAAACTGGATTGAATCCCTAGATAGTGGCCGTACGCAGTTCCGTGACCGCCTCCTAGGACAATAGGTTGGATCCCTAATTGGTACATGCGCTGGATCGCTTGTGAGAGACTTTCTTGGAGTTCTTCTAGTGAATGGTTGGGCCCGTCAATATTTCCCACATCATACACTGTCACATTGGTTCCCCAGTGCCATGGAAGTTTAGCGATTTGAGAACGGATGGCTGTAGGACCCTCGACTGCTCCTACACGCCCATTATTGATATAGACTCCTTTGTCGCTCTTAAAGCCGATGATCCCAAAGGTCATACCCTCAAATGGAGTGAGGGTCTCGTCGTTTAGGTCTAAAAATTTGGTGACCATTCCCCATTTGGCCGTGTAGGGATTGTCCTCGATGCTACCTTGGTAGTAGCTGTAGGTCATTGGATAGTAGTTTGTGAGCAAGCTTGTCGCCTCCCTTATTTTTCTGAAAGCAGGCAGAGGCTGAGAAGATCGCCAGCCTCTGTTTTGCTTTATTCTTACTGTATCAGTATTGAATGCTTAAGTCAACTGCTTTTTCGATGGTTGCTAAGAATTCTTCGCTTTCGACAACAGCAGATGCTTTATTGAGTTCTTCAAAGATTTCGATATCTTTGTCAAATTCAATGAAGTTCAGTTTTTGACGAATCAGCTCATAAGCTGGTTTTGTCCCTTTACCAAGTTCATGATTTTCTGGTTTGAGATCTAAGGCTTGGCAGGCTGCCATGATTTCAGTAGCAACGATGCGACGTGAGTTTTTAAGAATTTCTGCTGCTTTACGAGCGGCAGTCGTTCCCATGCTGACGAAATCTTCTTGGTTTTCACAAGATGGAATAGAATCGACACTAGCAGGGTGAGCCAAAATTTTATTTTCCGATGCAAGGGATGCACAAGCATACTGGGTAATCATGAAGCCTGAGTTGAGTCCAGGGTGTTTGACCAAGAAGGATGGTAATTTACTGAGTTGGCTGTTGACCAAGCGTTCCACCCGACGTTCGGATACATTCCCAATTTCAGAAAGGGCAATGCCTAAGAAGTCAAATGGTTGCGCCATTGGTTCACCGTGGAAGTTACCTCCTGAGATGACGTGTCCTTCTTTGGTAATGATTGGGTTATCTGTGACAGAGTTGATTTCGATTTCAACTTTTTCTTTTACGTAAGCAATAGAATCCTTGCTGGCCCCATGAATTTGAGGGATACAGCGAAGTGTATAAGGATCTTGGACCCGTTGTTGAGTCGCAACAGTGGTATTCTTGCTTCCTTCAAGAAGGTTACGGATGTTGCGAGCAGTTGCCAATTGTCCACTTTGTGGGCGGATGGTATGAAGGTCTTCTTCGAATGGACTGGTAATTCCATTGTGAACTTCCATTGAGAGAGCACCAGCGATATCAGAGAGTTTGAGCAATTGGATACCATCATAAGTCGCAAGAGCACCGATACCCGTTAGGACGGTTGTACCGTTGATCAAGGCAAGCCCTTCTTTGGCAGCCAATTGGATCTTTTCAATTCCAGCACGATCTAGGGCTTCTTGACCACTGAGAAGTTCTCCTTTGTAATAGGCACGTCCAAGACCCAACATTGGTAAAACCATATGAGAAAGAGGAGCAAGGTCTCCAGAAGCTCCGAGAGAGCCTTTTTCAGGGATATAAGGAGTGACTCCTTTGTTGAGCAATTCTAACAGTTTTTCAACGGTTGACAGACGAATGCCAGAATAACCTTTCAAGAGTGAGTTAATACGGATCAGCATGATGGCACGAACGGCATCTTCAGGAAGTGGATCACCGAAGCCAGATGAGTGAGTTCGAATCAGGTTTTCTTGCAGTTGAACAGTATCTTCTGGAGAGATGCTGACATTACAGAGGGAACCAAAGCCAGTGGTTACACCATAGACGACTCGTTTTTCCCGGACAATGTCATCAACGATTTTACGGGATGCGATAACGGCTTCTTTGGCTTGTTCATCAAGCTCACATTGGGCACCGTGCCGAGCTACAGCGATGACTTCTTCGAGTGTTAAGCTATTACCATCTAAATGAATCAATTGAGTCATATAAAACCTCCGATTATGAATAGTTGTTCTGTGGAAGTAGTGTTGTTTACTTCGGTTTGAATACCAAACATGGGCCCATTGTCTATTGATCTAAAGAATTGAAAAGAGTCATAGAGAAAAGGGCTCAGGTTTGACATTCGTGGAGTCCTAGATGGGTTAGGGAGCAAAACCGAGCTTCACTCCCGTCTCTGTTCCCATCTAGTGTGTAAAGAAAATTAGTGAGGAAGGGTTTTCGATTTATGTAGTTTATCGCCGTGGAAAACAAAGTAGAGTCCACTTGCGATCACGAGACCGATGGCACCCCAAACAAAGTTCATTAGGTTGTCCCCTGCAATCATCAAGATACTGATCACAACAGCTAGAACTGGGATAACAGGACCAAATGGTACTCGGAAGGTAACCTTTTTGTCTGGGTACATTTTTCTGAGTTTGATGGCTGCCAAAGCAGTTGGAATGTATTGGAAGAAACGGAAGACAACACTGAAGGTTGCTAATGTTTCGAAAGAGCCAGATAACAAGAGTAAGAAGGCGAAGATACCAGAAATGATAATGGCAATGACAGGGGCATTCTTAGAGTTTGTTTTTCCAAGCCCTTCTGGCAAGAGTTTTTCAGTTGCTAATGCGGCACCAAAACGAGGGACCATGATGGATTCACCGATGTTTAGACCGGCGATTGAAATGAGGGCTCCGTAAGAAACGAGTGGAGCTCCGATAGGGCCAATCATTTCGACAAATGCGTCTTGTACTGGTGCACCAGTTTGCATAATGCGACCACCAAGCATGGCGATTGTTCCTGCGATGATCAACATGTAGAGAACAGATACAATACTAATAGAACCTAGAATAGCGCGGGGAACGTTCTTTTCAGGGTTGCGCATTTCCCCTGCAACGATAGACATGGTTTCAAATCCGATGAAACCGTAGAAGATGTAGACGGCTGTACTAGAAATAGAACTGAAGAGGTTTGTTCCACTTTCCAATTGAAGGAAAGGTGTGAAGTTGCCCTTGCTCACGCCACCGGGAATGAAGAAGATGGCAAAGAGTGAGAAGAGGACAATTGGAATTAATTTTGCAACAGTAGCTGTCAGAGTAAACATCTTAGAGGTTTTCAGACCGGCAATGTTCATCAGACTCAAGAGAATCAGCATACCGATACTGATCGGAAGGTTGTAGCCTTCAAATGCTGGGAAGGTGATGATGAAGATCTTAGCAAATCCGGCTAACATGGCAGCCCAAGCGATAACAGTAACGGCCCAACCGAGAATCCCAACGTTAAAGCCAACGAAGTCTCCGAAAGCGGCTTTTGAGTATTGCATGGCTCCACCGTTTTTGTCGAAGTAGCCAGCTGTTTCAGCCAGACAGGCTGATAGTAGCATGACGAGAATGGCAACCCCGAACATGACAGCTAGAGAAGCTGGTCCGAGGCCAGAATAAATTTTTTGAGGAAGGAGGAAGATACCAGATCCGATTACGGCGTTGATACCGTAAAGAGTGGCACCGCTAAAGCTGAATTTCGCTTTTTCTTGTTCCTCAATCGACTGTTTATGTGCTCCGTTCATAATGTTTCTCCTTTGTGAACATTATTGTAGTCCAGTCCAGATAGCAATAGGTTGCTCCCCAGACTGATGGGGTAAAAACGTGATTGTCATCTCTTGAAGAGGAGATGCTTGTTCGATCACCAGGAGCTCGTGAGTTTGGAGAGTTTGAGAATGATTGTTTCCCCATTCGAGTGTTAGTGGACAGAGAGCGTAGATCAATTGATAGCGACTCTGACTTTTGACACTCTCTTTTGGGGATATAGCACTCATATGCCCCTGATAAGAAGGTTTGTAAATCAAATTAAAGTCTTGACAAGTCCCTTGGCTAGATACAGGATCTCCCCCATCAAAGAAGTAGCTTTGAAAGGGGTTCAAAACCACTTCTTTATGGTGATGGGTGAGCCTAATGGAGGCATTCAAGGGCATCAAGATTCGGTGGTAGCCCGTGAGATCGGTAAAGTTACTTTTTTCAACCTCTACTGTTGCAGTAGAGAGGCGGAAGTCAAAGGTCCGATCTGGATAGCTTCCTCCCTCTGGGGAGAGAAAGAGTTGGGTGGTTTGGCCACCGGACCAAGTAGAAATTTGATAATCTGCGGGGGTAAGATGAAGGAGAGTCACCATAGGACGCCTTCTTTCTTAAAAGAGACCAGTGATATTGCCGTGGGCATCGATATCAATCTTTTCACTGGCAGGTACTTTTGGTAGGCCAGGCATAGTCATAATGGTACCAGTGAGAGCTACGATGAAGCCAGCTCCGGCAGCTACCTTGAGATTGCTGATTTTAACAGTGAAATCTTTTGGCGCTCCCATCTTCTTGGCATCATCTGAGAAGGAGTATTGCGTTTTGGCCATACAGATTGGATAGCTTGAGAAACCGAGTGCTTCCAATTCTTTCAGTTCGCGTTTGGCTGCTGGTGTTAAGCTGATGCCTTTACCACCATATACTTTTGTGACGATCTTGGTCAATTTTGTTTCAATGCTGTCTTCTTCATCATAGACATAAGAGAAGTGGTTTTCTTCTTGAGCCAGTTGAATGACTTTTTCAGCCAAGTCACGACCACCAGCCCCACCTTTTGCCCAGACATCCGAAATGACCACATCTACATTGCGTTTCTTACAAGATTCATAGACAGCTTCTAGCTCAGCTTCTGTATCCAGTGGGAATTTGTTAATGGCAACGACCACAGGTAGACCATAGACTTCTTGGATGTTGGCCAAGTGTTTGTCTAGGTTTGGTAGACCATCGATAACAGCTTGGACATTTTCCGTAGCCAAGTCTGCTTTAGCAACTCCACCATGCATTTTGAGGGCACGAATGGTTGCGACGAGGACAACGGCAGCAGGTTTGAGCTCGGCCATACGGCACTTGATATCGATGAATTTTTCAGCACCGAGGTCTGCTCCGAAGCCAGCTTCTGTCACGACATAGTCTGCATATTTGAGGGCTAGTTTAGTAGCCAGCACACTGTTACAGCCGTGGGCGATATTGGCAAATGGTCCGCCGTGGATGATGGCAGGAGTATGCTCCAAGGTTTGCACCAAGTTTGGATGGATGGCATCTTTGAGGACAGCTGCCATGGCCCCTCCAGCCTTGAGGTCTTTGGCTGTGACCGGTTGTCCTTGGTAGTTGTACCCAATAATGATGCGATCAAGACGTTCTTTGAGATCAAGGATATTTTCTGAGAGACAGAGAATGGCCATGATTTCAGAAGCCACTGTGATGTCAAAGCCATCTTCACGAGGAACCCCGTTTGTTTTTCCTTGAAGGCCATCGACAATATGACGGAGCTGACGGTCGTTCATATCGACCACCCGTTTCCAGGTAATGCGACGAGAATCGATGCCCAACTCATTGCCGTGATGGATATGGTTGTCAATCAAGGCTGCAAGGAGGTTGTTGGCAATCCCAATGGCATGGAAGTCTCCGGTAAAGTGAAGGTTGATATCTTCCATTGGAACCACTTGGGCGTACCCGCCACCGGCAGCTCCACCCTTAATCCCAAAAACAGGGCCAAGAGAAGGTTCGCGCAGGGCAATGACGGCTTTTTCACCAATAGCTGAAAGAGCATCGACCAAGCCAACAGAGGTGGTTGTCTTTCCTTCTCCAGCAGGTGTCGGTGAGATGGCTGTCACGAGGATCAGCTTTCCATCTTCCTTATCCTTGAGTTTTTCCAGTTGGTTGCTATCAATTTTTGCCTTGTATTTTCCGTAGAGCGAAATATCGTCTTCGGTCAATCCAAGTTCAGCAGCGATATCGGTGATGGGCTTCATTTGGACAGAATTGGCGATTTCAATATCCGATAAAACCATAGAATCCCTTCTTTCTTTATTTTTATTTGCTAGGTTTAAGATAGACTTTCTAAAATGGTTTGGTAAATGTTATCTGCAAGATCAGAACCGGTTTGGAGAAGTTTGAGTCCCTTGCTGTGGTATTCTTGGACGAAGTCTTGGTCCTTGATTCCTGAAATGTTGATCAAGACATTGAGCCAAGCACCTTGAAGGCCAGCTTTAAGATTCAGAGCAGCTACCCCTAGGTCACTAGCCGCATTGGTGTTGGACTTGCCAACAGCTTCTTTGGTGGTTTCAAGAGCTTCAACGATGAGCTCCATCATAGAGAAAGGAGATACTGTCGCATGTTTCAAAGCTTTTTGCATGGCTTCACGACGAGCGGCTTTCTCTTCTTCCGTTTCTTTTGGAAGATCAAAGACAGCTGATACGACGTTGAAAGCTTCTGTATCTTTATCGATGGCTTCTAGTAATTGGTCTTGGAGTTGAGCGCTTTTTTCATGAACCCCTTTGATGTGGTCTTCAAATTCTGCGTATTTTTTCTTTCCAATGGTCAGTTCACAGACCATTTTTGTAAGGGAAATCCCATTCGCAGCAGATAGAGCAGCAGCAGAACCACCACCTGGAGCTGGAGCATCTGAACCAAGAACTTTGGCAAACTCCGTAATACTTAAGTCAACTAGTTTCATAGAACTCCCTTTCTAACCCAACAAGTGATTTTCCAAGACTTGTTTGCTGTAGTCAAAGTCTTCTAATTGCAAGTAGTATTCAGCAGAGTCGATCAAAGCCTTAGCAGGAGCCAGTCCAATGAGTTCTGTTCCGATGATGCGAACACCATAGCGTTGCGCTTCGAAACGAACGGTTTCAACGACACGATACAATGGGAATTGTTCCAAGTTGACCATGTTGATGGAGACTTGGGCGATGTTGCGATCTTCTAGCATGACGCCGATCGCTTTACAGTACTTGTATCCACCGCTTGATCCACGAATGATTTTAGAAATCTTATTGGCAATCTCTAGGTCGTCTGTGTCAAGGTTGATATTGAAAGCAACGAGTGGCATCCGGACACCGACAGCTGTAACCCCTGCAGTTGGGTGAATCTTGCGTTCACCGTAGTCTGGCTTCCAGTCTTCTTCCAATAATTTTTCTGGCATTCCTTCAAATTGTCCTTTACGCACTTTCGCCAAGTTTTTCCGTTCTGGGCGAGTTGCAGCATCTTCATAAAGGAAGATTGGAATACCTAATTCACGATTGATGCGTTCGGCCACTTTATTAGCAATCTCAACGCATTCAGCTGTAGTGATATCCTTAACCGGAACAAATGGACAAACGTCTGTTGCCCCCATACGAGGGTGTTCGCCTTCGTGCTTGGTCATATCAATGTTTTCAGAAGCGTATTTCACCAATTGGAAAGCCACTTCTTGAATGCTTTCTTCATCCCCAACGAGTGTAAAGACGCTACGGTTGTGGCTGGCATCGGACGAGTAGTCTAGTAACGTAACACCTGGAATACTTTTTGCTGTAGCTGCTAATCCGTCGATCACAGCCTGATTGCGTCCTTCAGAGAAGTTTGGAATACACTCAACAATTTTTGCCATATGATTACCTCTTTTTATAGGAGAAGTTGGGGAGGAGGAGTCTTTGTATTTTCCTCCCCTTTCTCAGTTTTTATTTTTTGATGTTAAAACAATTTTTGAACGGCTTCTTTGACCAAATCTTCATCTGCCAGATAAGGAATGGTGATGTGGTCTGTTCCTGCATGGAGACGGTTGTACTCGATCGCTGTTTCGATAGCATGATCGTTCCGTGCCCAGTTCCGACGAGCAACCCCGCCCATGGTATCCCAGGCAATGGCAGACTTGATGATTTCATCGATCCGGTGGCTACCGTCTAGAACGAGACCAAATCCACCGTTGATGGCTTTACCGATACCAGTACCACCACCGTTGTGGAGGGCAACGAGACTCATACCGCGAGCAGCGTTACCAGCGTAACATTGAACCGCCATGTCACAAGTAACGTTTGATCCATCTTTGATGTTTGATGTTTCACGGAATGGAGCATCCGTACCAGATACGTCGTGGTGGTCACGTCCAATCATGACAGGTCCAATCTTGCCTTGGCGAATGAGTTCATTGAATTTCAATGCAATATTGACACGGCCCATGCAATCTTGATAGAGAATACGAGCTTGTGTACCAACCACCAGTTGGTTCTTCTCAGCATCGCGAATCCAGTTGTAGTTGTCGCGGTCTTGGTAGCGACGAGTTGGATCGATCGCTTCCATAGCTGCATGGTCAGTTGCAATCAAGTCTTCATGTTTACCGCTGAGGCAGACCCAACGGAATGGACCGTATCCATAGTCAAAGAGCATAGGTCCCATGATATCTTCTACATAAGATGGCCAAATGAAGCCGTCCTTGTCATCCAAGCCATTCTTAGAAATTTCCTTGATGCCTGAGTCGTAAACAGATTTCATGAAGGCATTACCGTAGTCGAAGAAGTAGGTACCTTTAGCCGTCAAGGCTTTGATCACTGCGAAGTGACGAGCCAAGGTTTCATCGACCAGGCGACGGAAGGTTTCTTTGTCTTCTGCCAACAAACGTGTCCGTTCTTCAAAGCTGATCCCAACTGGGCAATAGCCACCATCATAGACGTTGTGGCAAGAGGTTTGGTCAGACAAGAGATGAACATGGACTTGGTGTTCGTTGACATATTCGAGCAAGTCTACGATATTACCATGGTAGGCAATCGAAGTTGATTCACCAGCTTCCAGTGCTGCTTGAGCCAATTTCACAGCTTCTTCGGCGCTGTCTGTCACTTGGCTAATCCAGCCTTGAGAGTGACGAGTTTCGATCCGAGAGCGGTCCACTTCTGCAACGATGGCAACCGCTTTTGCGATTTCAGCTGCTTTCCCTTGAGCTCCGCTCATCCCACCGAGACCAGATGAAATAAAGAGTTTACCGGTCAAGTCGCCGTCATCAGGCACACCGAGTTTAAGACGACCAGCATTGAGAAGGGTGTTGAAAGTACCGTGAACGATCCCTTGAGGACCGATGTACATCCAGCCACCAGCCGTCATCTGACCGTAGTTGGTTACTCCCATTTCTTCAGCGATTTCCCAGTCGCGCATATTGTCATATTCACCAATCAAGAGACCGTTAGTAATGACGACACGAGGAGCTTCTGGTTTCGATTTGAAGAGGCCTAGAGGGTGACCAGATTCAACCACCAAGGTTTGGTCTTCTGTCATGACTTCCAAGTATTTCTTGATCAAGTTGTATTGCATCCAGTTGGCACAGACAGATCCTGTTTCCCCATAAGTGACCAATTCATATGGATAAAGAGCAATTTCAAAGCTCAAGTTGTTGTCGATCATGACCTGCATAGCCTTAGCAGCTGTGCATTTTCCTTTGTACTCATCAATTGGTTTTCCATAGATCCGATCTTTTGGACGGAAGCGATAGCCATAGATCCGACCGCGAGTTTTTAGTTCTTCCAAAAATTCTGGGATCAACTCTTGGTGGAATTTTTTAGGAATGTAACGCAAAGCATTTTTAAGGGCAATTTCAGTCTGAGCTTGCGTTAAGCGGAAGCCTCTATCAGGTGCACGACGGATGCCTTCTTGAAAAGTCGCCTTTTCAGGTAGGACATCAAAGTCAAGTTTGACAGACATAGCAGCTGCAATTTCTTTCTCGTCTATAAATGACATAGCAGAACCCTCCTTATAGTTGGACTGTGAATTTATATTTTCTTTATTGTATCGAAGAAACGTCAATAAAGAGTCAAAAAAAAATATAATTTTTAATAAAGCAAAAAAAAATGAGGGAAAAACTTTTTGACTTTTTTTTGACGCTTTTCCTGTAGAATTGTAAAATGAATAACAATGGAAATAGAAAGGAATGTTTCATATGTCTGCTGATATCCTATTAACCCACTTTAACCAATTGTTTTGTCCGAATGATCTGGGTCATCCTCTCTATGGCAAGGAGATGGCAGAAGCGCAAATCCTTTCCGATGCTTATATCGCTATTAAGGATGGAAAAATTCTTGCAGTTGGGACAGGTCAACCAGATCCAGAACTGATTGATGACCATACGGAAGTGAAATCCTGTGAAGGAAAAGTTGCGACTCCTGGCCTGATTGACTGCCATACCCACTTGGTCTATGGAGGTAGTCGTGAACATGAATTTGCGAAAAAATTAGCGGGTGTTTCTTACTTAGACATCCTCGCCCAAGGCGGTGGAATTCTGAGCACGGTTCGGGCGACACGGGAAGCTTCTTTTGACAATCTCTATGACAAGTCCAAACGACTGTTGGATTACATGTTGCGTCATGGGGTGACTACTGTCGAAGCCAAGAGTGGCTATGGTTTGGATTGGGAAACTGAAAAACGCCAGTTGGATGTTGTGGCTGCACTGGACCGTGATCATCAAATAGACTTGGTATCAACCTTTATGGCAGCCCATGCGATTCCCACAGAGTACAAGGGCCGTTCCCAAGAATATTTAGATCTCATTGTGGAACAAATGCTTCCCAAAGTGAAGGAAGAAAAGCTAGCTGAGTTCTGTGATATCTTCTGTGAAAAAGGTGTCTTTACAGCAGATGAATCTCGCTATCTGCTTTCAAAAGCTAAGGAGATGGGCTTCAAGCTGCGGATCCATGCCGATGAAATCGAATCCATTGGTGGTGTTGATGTGGCGGCTGAATTGGAATCTACTAGTGCAGAACACTTGATGGTGATTACCGATGAAGGCATTCAAAAATTAGCTGCAGCAAAAGTGATTGGAAATCTTTTGCCTGCTACAACCTTCAGCCTCATGGAAGATACCTATGCACCGGCTCGTAAGATGTTGGACGCTGGGATGGCCATTACCCTAACAACGGACAGCAACCCAGGGTCTTGTCCGACAGCCAATCTCCAGTTTGCCATGCATCTGGGTTGCTTCATGATGCGCCTAACTCCAGTAGAAATTCTCAATGCGGTGACCATCAATGCGGCCTATTCAGT
>JAQCUL010000036.1:0-19799 GCA_027685415.1 Streptococcaceae bacterium AF13-5-6.0 | reverse complement strand
TCAACCACTGCGTCTTGCTCAACAATCCAAAAATAATTGAGAGGCTAGGACTTTTGTCCCAGCCTCTTTTTATTCTTGTGGATCTTTGGGCAGTTCCATACGGAAGCGTAGGCCCATAGCCGTTTTATCAAATTGGTAGGCCAGTTCTTCATGGTCTAGCAAGTGTTGGACCACGAAGAGTCCCAGACCGCCTTCCTTCTTCTGACGGCTAGCGGTCATTGGCAGCTCAGCGGTCTCTACCATTTCCTGGCTGGTATTTTCAACCGCCAAGTGCGTCCCTTCCTCTTCGAGGCGGAGCTGGATCTCTCCACCGGCATCCGAATGCTTGACGGCATTGCTGATGACATTTGAGAGGATCAATTTCAGACTCGCTGGGTCCATATAGACTTGTTTGGCTGGGATCTGATTGTCAATCGTGAGCGCGCGGGATTGAGCCAAGACCTTGTACTGGTCAAGGATCTGCTCTACGACCTGATCCAGCTGGATCCACTCCTTGTCTCCGGCCAATTCTTGGACAGAGGACAGGGACAGGATTTCTAAGACGATCTGGTTCATCTCATCGACGATATCGAGGGAGACCGACAGGTAGTGGTCCCGATCCTTGTAGCGGCCGATCTTATCTCGCATATTTTCAAGGATAATCTTTAAGCTGGCCAGAGGGGTCTTGAGCTCGTGCGAGGCCCCCCGTAGGAATTCGACCTTCATCTGCTCCAACTTCAGATTTTCCTGTTTTTGCTGCTCTAGATTGTCGATCACTTCTAGGAGATGGTGATAGAGGTCGTTGATCTGTTGCTTGAGGACGCCGATCTCATCCTGCGAATGAATGGGGAGACTAGCTGTCCGATCCAAGCGCTTCATCCGCTTGGTCATCTGCTTGATCTCCAGGATCGGAGCAGAAATCAGGCGGGCATAGAGATAGGAGGCAAGCAATGACAGAACAAAGGAAGCCAGAAGACTATAGGGAAGAAAGCCCAGACTGATGTCCCGCGCTTCCTTTTGGGAATCGACAGTTGCTAAGAATTGCAAGGTCAAGTCCTTCCCCTCTTTGGTCTGGATTTTTCGCTCTTCAATGACCAGGGAATTGTTCTGGCTGTTAGGGTTCACGAGCAAGTCATCCTTGACCTCTAGGGCATTTTGTTTTTCCTTGCCCTTGATTGAGACCTTGATATCATTGGTCTTGGAATATAGGTCGATGACGGATTCAATAGTCCCTTCTTCCTGGCCTTGGAAACTCTTGGCCAGGGCCTGGGATTTCTTCAAAATCGTCTGGCGCTGGGACTCGATATAGGTCGATGGGAAAATAAAGTAAACCGAAGCGTGTAGAAGGATGACTAAGCCACTAAAAAGGGCAAAGGTGATCAGAAAGATCTTTGCAAAGATACTCCGTTTGGTCATGGTCTCTCCAATTTATAGCCGACATTGCGTACCGTAACGATACAGTCCAGCTCTAGTTTTTTTCGTAGTTCCTTGATATAGACATCAATCACCCGGTCAAAAGGAATCTCCTCTGTCTCCTTCCAGACGGCATCGAGGATCTGAGAGCGAGTCCGTGCCTTGCCCTCATGCTGGAGCAAGTATTCCAAGATTTCCAACTCCTTGGCATTCATGGAGATGGCTTGCCCAGCTAGGCTGGCTGTATAGCTCTCAAAATCCACCCGTGCCTCTCCATAGGTGAAGACCCGGGAAGGCTGGAGCTTTTTAAAAATAGCTTCGATACGGACCTTCAAGAGGGACAAGGAGAAGGGTTTTTCCAGGTAGCCATCTGCTAACTCTCCAAAGGCCGTTAACTTATAGTCCTCATCATGGAAGGCCGTCAGCATGAGGACAGGCACCGAGCTGGTCTTCCGGATGGTCTTGAGCACTTCCAAGCCATTGAGGATAGGGAGCTGGATATCCAGCAAGACCAGATCTGGCGCTTCTCTGTGAAAGAGGTCCAGAGCCTCCTGCCCATCGCCTGCTTCAAAGACCTCATAACCACATTCCATGAGATAGTCGCTCATCCCTTCGCGAATCAGGACTTCATCTTCTACGATTAGTATCTTCATACACTTTCCTTTTATCTAAGAAACTTCTTCTACCTCCTATTATACCCTATTTCTATTTTAGGAAACAACCACTTATTCGACATCCACCAAGAGCTCCTTTGGTTTCTTATGCAAGAGCCATTGTGAAGAAAGGATAGATACCAGAATCAAGAGAAGGCCACCGACCAAGACAATCACCAACAATTGGTTCGGTTGGATGTCCATATGGAGGTCCGTCAGGGTCTTACTGAAGCTTTCTGCCTCAGCTCCTCCACCAAGGTTGGCTGCAGAGGATTCTTGAGCCATTTGTTTGGCAATGCCACTGGTTACGTTCTTGAGTACCGTATCTCCGACTGTTTTGGCAAGAAGTCCTGCAACTCCATAGGAGAGGAGGAAGGCTGGGATGGAAATCATGACCAATTCTGCCACGAATTGCCCTGCAATCTGCACCTTGGAGAGTCCCAAAGCCAACAAGATTCCCACTTCTCTGCGACGGGCATTGAGCCACAAGACGAGGAGAAGGGTGAGAAGCAAGCTAGCAAAGATGAGGCTACCGATAAACAAGTAGTCCGCCACTTGGAACATGCTGCTGATCGATTTTTGCAAGGCTGGGTAGTTGGAAGAGCTCTTAACCAAGTCAAAGTAATTCCATGGGATATCCAAGGCTTTGATTTTTTCGATCAATTGATCGAGGTCCTGATCCCCCTTGGCAAAGAAGGTCGCATCCTCATAGGTAGCTGTTTGAACAGTATTGCCATAGAGCTTGGCAGCTGTATCTAGGTCAGAAATGAGGGTATCTTCATACAATTCTTGGGCGTAAGTTAGAGGAGCTTGGTTCTTCCCTGAAAACAGACCCTTAATGGTCACTTCGACGGTTTCATTGGCTCCTTTT
Source organism: Streptococcaceae bacterium AF13-5-6.0 (assembly GCA_027685415.1). Lineage (GTDB taxonomy): Bacteria > Bacillota > Bacilli > Lactobacillales > Streptococcaceae > Streptococcus. Next base: position 16,883 of record JAQCUL010000036.1, on the reverse strand, counting down.
TCATTGTCAGCATCGTAGAGATTAGACTTGAGACGCACCTTATCGCCTACCTTGAGGCCATTCTTTTTCGCCAAATCTTCATGCATGAGGATTTGGTTTTTGTCCTTATCCGTCAGGTGCTCCCCTTGGACCAGCTTGTAGGCTCCAGAGACAAACTTATCTTCTTTAGAAGAGTCATTGACCCCTGTCACCATCAAGGTATTCTTGAAGTGCTTGGCCCGCTCTGGAGATTGATTTTGCAGGGTTTCTTCGGTCTCAATGATCTCGTGGTCTAGTATATCCGCGATGGCATTGATCCGCTTGATGGAGGAGGTGATCCCCTCTACCTGGCTGATTTTTTCGATATCCTCTCCTCTGAGATTCCCAGCTCCCCGAGGGGTTCCCGGATTGGTCCGTCGGTTGATCTGCATGGAGAAGCTATTGGTGATGGATCCCAGGCTTTCCGATGAAGCTTTTTGGGTCGCTCCCTTCATGGAGAGTCCGATCAAGCTCAAGGTCCCCATGAGGAGAATGATGGCAAAGAGCAAGAGAGACTTGGGCCATTTACGTGTGATATAAGCAAAAGCATTTCGCAACATAGCATTCCCTCCTTACTTGCTCTTCTCAACGAGGCTACGGCGACTCAATTCCAAGACCACATCGGAGGCCTCTGCCACTTCCTTACTGTGGGTGACGACAATGACACATTTTTGGCGTTCCTTGGCCAACTTCTTTAAAATGGCAATAATGTCACCCGCTGTCTGTTCGTCTAGGTTTCCTGTTGGCTCATCTGCCAAGATGACAGGTGCTTCTGAAACGAGCGCACGCGCAATGGCCACCCGTTGCTGCTGCCCTCCAGATAGTTGCAGGACATTGCGTTTGATTTGCGTTTCGTCCAGCCCCAATTCCAAGAGAATTTCTTTCCCTGCCTGTTTGTTGACCAGGCGAACATTTTCAAGTGGCGTCAAATAGTCAATCAGATTGTAATTCTGAAAGACCAGGGAGACATGGTGCTTGCGGTGGTAGCTAGACCCTTTGGTCTGGATGTCCTCCCCATCAAAGAGAACCTGTCCCTTCTTGGGATTGTCCAGACCAGCCAAGAGGGATAGGAGGGTTGATTTCCCTGCTCCAGACTGACCGATAATGCTGTAAAAAGTCCCATTTTTGAACTGATAGTTCACGTCTGAGAAGATCTCTTCTTGGTAGCTTTGGTAACTATAGGATACATGTTTGAGTTCTAGCATATATGTCATTTCTCCTTAACTCATTTTTGTTAATATTTCTTTTGGGGTCTTGCGCCAGATCATGCTGGTCGTTACACCGAGCGACAGAAGGATCAAGCACAAGAGGCTAGCATAGGCGATTCCTAAGGAAAGGCCTTGAGGGACTTGGTTGAGCAAGTCTAGGGTCTGCTGTTGACCGGTCTGTCCGACAAACTGCTCTAAGAAACGATGGCTGACCATCCGCCCGATGAGAAAGGCTGGGATCACCGCTAGTAAGGATACCAGCACCACTTCCAAGAGGAACTGTCTAAAGATCCGGCCCTTGCTCTTCCCAATGGCTAAGAGAACCCCGATTTCGTGGATCCTCTCCCGTGTCCAGAGACTGAGTAAGAGCGATAGAGCACCTGCTCCCGTCACCAGGAGGACGATCATCATGATCCGCACCAGGCCTTCTAGGGTCTGAGAGGATTCCTTCATCTGGTCAAAGGCCTTGCGATCTTCGACCACGCGTAGCGATTGCCAATCCAGATCCAAGCTTTTGACTTGCTTCAAGAGGGCATCGATTTTCTCAGGATCTTTGACCCCAAAGGTGACCTGGGTCACTTCTTGCTGACTGAGACCAAGAAGCTTGGTCGCATCCTCATAAGAAAGGTAGACTTGATTCTCACTCAAATCAGAGGTCATTCCTGTGAATTTTTCCTGTTTCTTACCCGAAAAGATCCCAACGATTTTAAAGGTTTGCTCTTTGGCAGGAGTCTCTCCCATCTGAAAGCTGGATAAGGTCAAGGAATCTCCGACCTTTAGCTTATTCTTCTTAGCCAACTCTTGGTGAATCAAGATCTGCCCGCGAGCCTTATCGGATAAGTGCTTGCCTTGCACCAGTTGAAAACTGCCACTGCGGAAATCTAGGTGCTGGTCTGTCTTCTGGGTAAAAACAGCGCCTAGCGCTTGCTTAGCTTCCTGACCCAAATCATCCCGCTCTACCGACTGCTGCCCAGTCACCGCTTCTTTACCAAGAATACGAACGGGACTTTCATATTGAGGAACCATGGCTCCCACCCCAGCTAGCTGCTGCACCTTTTTAGCCTCCTTCAGTGCAAAGGGAGTAGCCCCCTGCTTACTGGTCAGGGCAAAGCTGGTCCCAGCCGACTGTTTGATATGGTCCTCCAACCTTTCTCCCACTTGCATCAGTGAAAAACAGAAATACAAGCAAGAAAGGATCAAGAGGAGAATCAGAAAGAGGACCAGATTCCTCGTTCTTTTTCGAGAAATATAGGCGATTGCCTGTTGTAAGAGCATGATCTTACCCTCCATTTCAAGGTCCACGACAATACAATGTGGACGCTTTCATCATTTGTTATAGTTATTATAGAAAAGAAATGTGAAATGTTTATGAAATAGAAAAAGTTTCCTAGATTTTCTAGGAAACTTCGGATTGAGAAAAAGTCACCAAAGAAACTTTCCTTAGGTGAGAACGGACGTCAGCGAACTTCTTCAAAGTTCCATGACTTAGTTTTGGACCTAAAGTTCCAAAACTCCCGAGTGCTAGAAACAATTATGTTTCTAGCACTTTTCTCACAGCGGAAAGTTTCAGCATATGTTTGAATAAGGTTAAAAGCCGATATCATTTATTCTTTTCAGCATCACTTAGTTTTTTAGCAAAAAAAGTTGTGCTACTCTCTATCGTTTCCTAAAAATCTAGGAAACTTTATTCGATTTAAATAATATCAAGAAAACATACGTCCCATTTCCTTGACTTCATTTTTCAAAGATTTCTCCTTCTTGGATATTTGAAAAGATCTGATCGGTCAGTCGGACATTCAAGAAGCTCCAAAGAGCGAAACCTCCAAAGGTAAAGAGATAAATAGCTGTCAGTAACCGTTCAGGACTACTGAGACTGATATAAATCACTGCCAGATTGAAGAAGATAAGAAAGATGGTTTGAATAGGATTTAAGAGAGCAATGAGGAAACTATTCAGACAGACCTTTCTTGTAGGGTCTTCAAAGAGTCCAATATAAGGGAAGATCAAGGTCATCCCTCCACATAGAAGGACGATAAAGGGAAGCAAGATCCAAATCCCATACTCACTTAAAAAGGCCGTATTTGAAAAAAGACAGTAATCCAGATAAAGAAGGGCTGATAGTCCTAGGCAAGTCAGCCAAATCACCGTCGCTTGCTTGAAATTGGCGCGAAAGAGACGGAAAAAATGAAAGACGAGATCCGTATCTTCCCCTTTCAACAAGCGGTGCCACATGGTTGCTAAAGCCGTAAGCGATGCACCGATCGTGAGAACCGGAAGGCAGCAAACGATAAACAAGGTGTTCAAGATAATAATGTCTGTCAACCGGGTCAAAGTCTTGACCAAGCGTCCATCCAATGAAAATAATTTTTGCATCTTCTTCTCCTTGTTCTTCATCTCAATTTCTGCTACTTCCTCTACGGAAGCACTCAGGGGCTCTACGCCCCTGAGTTACTTACTTGAATCCATTTAGACCCCTGTTACTTCACTTCTTTTTGGTAACGATCATAGGCATCCTGTTGAATCTTCATAAAGTCATCAATGCCCATCTTCTTCAAGGTTGCTTTGTAATCATCCCATTCTTTTTCAATGCCCCCTTCTACTACCCATTTAGAAGCTTGTTGGGTAACATAGGAGTTGATATCTACATAAATAGAGGATAATTTGTTCAATTCTTCTTGAGAGTAGATGACATTTGGATATGCTGGCAAAGCGTATTGTTTCAATTCTTTGTCCATCTTCAATTTGAGACCATCACCTTGTGTTTGGTCGATGTCGACATGACTATTGATATCATCAGACACATATTTTGGTCCAAAGTCACGAAGGGAATTGATCCAAGCCCATTCATCGGCTGATTTACCATCTTTTGGAGCCAAGACCTTGTACTTATCGCCATCTTTTTCAGTCGCAATACCAAAGGATCCATAGAAGTTTTGGATGCTAGCATCATCCTTGTAGAATTTATCCAACCATTTGAGCAATTTTGCAGGGTCCTTGCACTTATTCGTGATCAGGATTTCATTTCGTCCATAGTTCAAATGATCTGGGTCAGAAATGACATATTGTTTGCCATCTGGGCCTTTCAATGCTGGGAGAGGAGCATATTCGCTAGCATGTTGGCCGAAGGTTGCATCTGCTGTCCAACCACTTGACACACCGACACGCGCCACACCCTTATCCATCCGTTTGGCAACAGACATAGAGGTATCTTCTGTAAAGAGTTCAGGGTCGATCAAGCCTTTCTTGTAGGCTTCATGCATAGCCGCTATCCCTTGTTTATAACTTTCTTCTGTTCGTAGATAGACCGGCTTGCCATCTTTGACGGACATTTCATAGGTATTATCTCCACCCAGACGGTTGTTGAATGGCAAGATATAAGAGAAGGTCGGATCAAAGTTACCAGAACCAAATGGAATTTCATCATTGACATCCCCATTGCCATTAGCATCCTTATCCTTAAAGGCTTGTAAAACAGTCACCAATTCATCATAGGTTTCGGGCATCTTCAAGCCAAGGTTGTCCAACCATTTCTTATTAATAAAGAGCTGGTTGCCGACGATTGGCCGCATTGGCAATTTCTTAGGCAGGCTGTAAATATGACCATCTGGGTTGGTCACCATGGCTTTTAATTTTGGTTCTTTTTCAAAGGCCTTGTTCAAGTTTGGCATATTATCCTTGATCAAGTCTTCCAATGGAATGAACATGTTTTGGTTCTGAGCGATTTCAGAATCCGTGAAGGCATTGGATCCCAAGAAAGCGTCTGGTAAATCTCCACTGGCTACAAGGACAGATTTCTTATCCGACCAGTCTGCAGCCACCATGGTATCCCATTTGATCTTGATACCTGATTCCTTGGCTGAATCATCTAGAAAACCTTTGTGATAGTCTTCCCCCCAATCCGACCAACGAACGGTCGTGATCTTGAAGGTATTTCCATCATTCTTGTCATTGCTTGATTTATTTGTGGAAGCTCCACAAGCCGTCAAGCCAGCTAAAGCAGCTGCTCCAAGGAGCAGATAGGCAAATTTCCTGTTTTTCATGATCTTCTCCTATTCTTTCAAGGCACCTATCATGACACCTTGATTAAAGTATTTTTGGACGAATGGATACAGCATCATAATCGGTGCTGTTGAGATAACGATGGCTGCATATTTCATCATATCAGCCTTAATACGGAGGTCAGAAGCTACCTCCCCTGTTGCTTGCGATTGCAACATTTGATTACTAATTAAGAGACGGCGCAGGATCAGTTGCAGGGGTTGAAGATTTTCATTGGTCAAATAAATCAGAGCATTGAACCAAGAATTCCAGATCCCTACTGCTGTCCAAAGTCCAATAACGGCAATAATAGCCTTGGACAAGGGGAGCACGATCTTTCTGAAGTAATGAATGGTTCCGCACCCATCGATCTGGGCAGCTTCCCACATCCCTTCTGGAATACTATTGTTAAAGAAAGTCCGAGCTACAACGATATTGTAAGGAGATACTGCAAACGGTACGACCATCACCCAGAAGGTGTCGACTAATCCCATTTGTTTCACTGTCAAATAAATGGGAATCAAGCCCCCAGAGACAAACATGGGAACGATAAAGAAGACACTGACCCATTTCTTAGCAAAGAGGTCCTTTCGCGACAAGGCGTAACCAGCTGGGATATTAATGACCAGGGCAACGATGGTCCCTACAACCGTGTAGAGGATGGTGTTGAGATAGCTCTTTAGAAACAAAGGTTGCTCAATCAAGCGTTGATAGCCATCTAGTCGCCATTCCCTCGGGATAAACCAAACCTTACCAGTTGCCACATCAGACGGATTACTGAAGGAGGCAATAATGACAAACCACAAAGGGTAGACAATCAACAGAATCAAGCAAATCGCTAGACCATAGATAAAAACATCAAAGAGGATTTCCGACTTGGTCTTTCTAGCATGTTGAAACAATTTCACAATTCCTCCTCCTTTCTAGAACAATCCCGTCTTGGTATAGCGTTTCGCAAACCAGTTGACCGACAATAAGATGATCAAGTTGACCAAGGTATTAAAGAGACCGATCGCTGTCGAATAACTATATTGGAAATTAATCATCCCCACTTTGTAGACATAGGTCGAAATGATTTCACTTCCTGCCAGATTAAGTGGATTTTGCAAGAGCAAGACCTTTTCAAAACCAACACTGAGTAGGCTTCCTGCTCTGAGAATCAAGAGAATCATCGCCGTTGGTAACAGTAAGGGTAAGTCAATATGACGGATTTTTTGCAATCGACTCGCCCCGTCCATGGTCGCTGCTTCATAAAAGGTTGGATCAATGGCTGATAAAGCGGCTAGATAGATGATACTATCCCAACCGATATGTTGCCAGACATCGCTCCAGACATAGACACCTGCAAAGCTACCCGGTTTGGATAAGAGGGCAGGCATCTTTAAGCCGACCAATTTGAGGACATTGGCTAACAGTCCACTACTTGGAGAGAGAAAAAGAATAATCATCCCACACATGACCATGGTCGAGATAAAATGAGGCAAATAAGTTGTTACTTGAAAGATTTTTTTGAACTTGCCCACACGAATCTGGTTGCAAATGATGGCTAGAACAATCGGCAAGGGAAAACCAACCAGAATACTGTAAATAGAAATTTTCAAGGTATTCTTCATGGTTGTTGCAAATTGGAAGGATGAGAAGAACTGGTTAAAATACTTGAGACCAGCCCAAGGACTTCCAAATATCCCAGTAGCGGGAGAGTAATCTTTAAAAGCGATGACTAGACCCGCCATAGGGATATAGGCAAATAAAATCAATAAAATAATCGATGGCAGGAGAAGCACATATAAAGGAATATTTTTCTTAAATTTGCTCTGCTTCGCATTTACTTCGCTTTTCATAAGGCCCTCCTTTTCTTTCTCCTCTATTTTATAGGAATCCTTTCCATCTTTATAGAACTTTTTCGTGCATCTTCATTCACTTTTCCGTTTTCTCCACACAAAAACATGCACTTTCCCGATTTTTTTTACTTTAATATCGGTTTTGTTCATGAATCCGTTTTCAAATAGTGCTATAATATATGTGAGGTGCTCATTATGAAAGCTATTCACAGAAGTACACGAGATCACTCGATTCAATTTTTTTCGCGCCTACTCTTTCTCCTCTTAGTTGTCAATACCTTGATCAACCTTTTGATTGGTGGGATTAGCCGAAATTTTATTAAACACCAAAATATGCTCCATTTAGAGGACTCGATTCATATCTATGCGGATTCCTTAAATACAGAGCTTCACTCCGTTGAGCGTTTTATGTACAGTACCATTAGTCACAACGACTATTTGACAGAGCTCAATACTCCGCTTGATTTCACAAATTTTCATGAAAATCTAAAAAAACTGCGGATTGATTTCACGGAGTTTCAGTACCAGATGGATAGCCCCATTACCTTTTTCATAGAGACAAAAGATATCCCACATTTTTTCAACGCTTCCAGTCTTCAACTGCCCTACCTGGACTATGTACAATTGAAAGATCATCTTAAAACCTATGACAAAGAAACAGACAAGACCCGTCAAAAATGGCAACGAATCAGCCTGAACCAGCATGATTATCTCTTGAAATCCCTTCATTACAAGGGCAAGGCTATCTATGCCATCATTTCTACCCAGGATATTTTAAGACCCTTGCAAAAGCTCAATATTGGAAAAAAAGGGCGCTTATCCATCGAACGCCCCAATCAGATCCATGCTACAGATTCCGTTATTCAAGCCGGTAGCAATCAAACCCACCTGCCTTTTGATCTGTATGTGACGGTCGATTACGGGGACGTTTTCCGTACAAATATCGTACTTGAAACCCTTCTCTCCTTGGTCCCTTTGATCATCGCCGTTCTCTCTACCATTCTGATCCTTTATATTCGTCAACGGATGATCCAACCGATGAAACGACTCACCCAACGCCTTTCTCAGCTAGACGCTGCTTCCACCAAGCTAGATGTGATCGAAGACCAAGGGATCTTAGAGATCGATCAGGCCAATCACAAGCTCAATCAGGTCCTGATCCATATGAAAGACCTTCAAATTCGAGCCTACCACGCGCAACTCAACCTCAAAAAAGTCGAACTCAATTACCTCAAAAATCAAGTTCGACCCCATTTTTACCTCAACATGCTTTCCATGATTCACAGCATGCTGCAGACCAAGGACTATAAGGAAATCGAGGAGTTGACCAAGGTGACTTCCAACTACTTGCGTCACCTCTTTCAAGCTAACCAAGATTTCAATCGCTTAGTAGATGAAATCCAACATATCCGAAATTACCTAGAAATCCAAAAAATCCGCTATGGGGACAGCATCCACTTTGACCTGGACTGGGATCCTCATCTGAAAGATGCGGCTATTCCCCCTCTGCTTTTACAAACCTTTGTGGAAAATGCCATCAAACACGGCTTTTCTTTCCAAGATTCCTTCCACATTCAGCTTTCCATTCATGAAGAAGCAAACCAACATCTTGCCATTTCTCTTCAGGATAATGGTCCTGGTTTTAGCTCCGCTATCTTACAAGATCTAGAAGAGAAAAAATCCTTAGTCACTGAAGATGGCCACCACATTGGTTTGACCAATGCACGGGAGCGACTAGATCTCCTCTATCCAGATCACTACACGCTTCAATTTTCAAATGGATCCCAAGGAGGTGCCCGCATCCAACTGAGCCTTCCTTATGAACCCTACAAAGGAGACACACATGAATATCCTACTCGTTGACGATGATCGTTTTATCATTAAAGCCCTACAGGAAACCATCCATTGGGAAGCCTTGGGCATTGAGCAGGTATATACTGCCTCCAGTCTGAGCCAAGCCCAAGCCATCATTCAAAGTCACCCGATTGCCCTCATGATCAGTGATATCGAGATGCCACAAGGCAGTGGGTTAGATCTCCTAGCCTGGGTCCGGTCAGAAAAATATGACATTCAAACGATCTTCCTCACCAATTATGCTGATTTTAATTATGCCCAAAAAGCCATTGAACTCCAAAGTTTTGAATACTACCTCAAACCGATTGACCCCGACCGCTTAGAATTTATCATTCAAAAAGCACTCAATAAGATCAAGCGCCACAAGAGTGCGACCCAATTAGCCCAGCAAGGGCAAAAAGAAGCTGAATTTTGGCATGACTACTTGCGAAAACCGCGTCCATCTCAAGCAGAACAGCTCCTTCAAGAAGTGACAAAACGGGGTTATAGCCCCAAACCACATGAAGACTACCTCTTAGTCCTCATCACTCTCCACTTAGTTGAAGAAGACTTTCACCCCAGCGTCCCTTCTTGGCGCTTACAGCTCCGCCATTGTATCAAGGATCTCTCCCTGGATTACCCTGTCCACTACTGCGCCCTCAGTAAAATCGAAAGCCAGACCGATCGCTACCTCTGCCTCTTCAAAAAGAATCAGACAACAGAGTGTGCAGACTTCCTAAAGGCCATCCAACAGAAGATCCAGCAAGACTTAGACCGATCCTCTATCCTTCTCTATTCAGATACTATTTCCCTTGAGACGCTCTTGATGAAGGCTCTGCAACTCTGCCAATACAGTGAAGAACAAGTCTTCCATTGGGACAGTATCCACTCCTATGCTTCTTTGGCTCCACAACCTCAAAAGCCTGCTCATCGGACATCGCTCACTTTTACAAATCAGCTAGAGACAGAACAGCTCCTCCAAATCATCCATAGCTTAGAGACTCAAGATCGCATCCCGCTCTCAGCTCTGAGTGAACTCCAGCTAGACTGGACCCAGCAAATTGGCATTTATCTGGACAAGAACGGCATTCTCGCCCACAAGTTATTTCAAAACAAACACCATCAATTTCTCTTCGAACGGCGTTTTCATGCCATCGAAGCTTTTGAAGCCTATATCGGGGATTACTGGAGCTCTGCTCGCCATTATGTGATCGATCTAGAACACCAATCCAATCTCATCAAGCGGATCACCGACTACATCGACCACCATTACAAGGAGGATATCAGTCGCACCAAGCTGGCAGAGATGGTTTTTCTTAGTCCAGATCATCTAGCACGGATGTTTAAGCGCGACACCGGCGAAACCCTGGTGAAATACATCACCGATAAACGGATGGCCGCCGCAAAAGAGATGCTATCGCAAAGCGATACCCCCATTTACCAAGTCGCTCTCCAGGTGGGCTATGACAACTACTCCTACTTTACAAAGGCTTTTAAACAAAAGGTCGGCCTCTCCCCAGGAGATTACCGCAAGCAATGCCAAGAAGCCTTTTAAAACAAGAAAAAAACCTTTGAAAAAGAATTTCTTTTCAAAGGTTTTATTTTCTTTTCTTTCTGATTTCTTTTTCAATGGCACTAGCAATCTTCTCCACCATATAGGCCGTCTGGAGATTGCGCAAGATCAAGAGGGCCCAAAAACATGCAAAGAGCATTTGACCCGCCATGGTCGCTTCATTGAAAAAGTATGTCTCCATAGCAGTAAAGACTGCTATCACTGCAAATTGTTTTCTATTCATAAAATTATTTTACCATGATTCAGTAAAAAATTCATGTATTAATCGTCTTGCAGGGTGATTTTATCGGATAAACGGATGGCCGCCGCAAAAGAGATGCTATCGCAAAGCGATACCCCCATTTACCAAGTCGCTCTCCAGGTGGGCTATGACAACTACTCCTACTTTACAAAGGCTTTTAAACAAAAGGTCGGCCTCTCCCCAGGAGATTACCGCAAGCAATGCCAAGAAGCCTTTTAAAACAAGAAAAAAACCTTTGAAAAAGAATTTCTTTTCAAAGGTTTTATTTTCTTTTCTTTCTGATTTCTTTTTCAATGGCACTAGCAATCTTCTCCACCATATAGGCCGTCTGGAGATTGCGCAAGATCAAGAGGGCCCAAAAACATGCAAAGAGCATTTGACCCGCCATGGTCGCTTCATTGAAAAAGTATGTCTCCATAGCAGTAAAGACTGCTATCACTGCAAATTGTTTTCTATTCATAAAATTATTTTACCATGATTCAGTAAAAAATTCATGTATTAATCGTCTTGCAGGGTGATTTTATCGGATAAAAAGTGAAATTCCTCAGGGATGATACTTTCCTCTTCTTCTACCACTTCCGCTTTTTGTCCACGCGCCTTAGCCGAAAACTCTGCCCGTATTTGGGTCCATTCTTCCATCGAAACCGCTAAAATCTCTGGTGAGAAGCCAGCAGCATTGCTGAGGATATTTCCAAACATGGTATTGAGGTTGTCCCGCTTCATGGTCTGTTCGGCATTAAAGGCAGACTCAAAGGCTAAAATAGCGTGATTTTCATTGGCAGCGACCGGCTGAGATCCGATTAAGAGGGCCTTATCTGCACCTGCCAAGCTTTCGATGATTTCCCCCCAAGCGTTCTGAAGACGGATCAAGTTGGTCCGTGCCAACTCTGGGTTTTCAACCGCCTCTTGTAAAATGGCATTGACCTTGTTTCGATCTGCACGGTAGCCCTTGCTCGACTTGGTTGGACGAGCTACTGCTGGTTTTGAAGCAGGAAGACTGCTACCTGATTGCGCTAACTGTTGCTTGAGTTGAGCGACTTCCTTCTTCAAATCTTCCAGCTGAGCTAGCAGATTGGAAGGAACCTCCACAGTAGCTGAGTTAGAAACTTGGCCTGTGCTTTCAGCCAATTTAATGGTCATCATTTCAGTGTAGATGCGCGGTTGCAGACTATTTTTGATATCCGCTAGACTGGTCGTCGCCTGGTCAATCAGGGCAAAAAGACGGTCTTGATCGGATTCAAGATTCGCCGCAAACAAGTCACTAGCGTGAGTGTTTTCTCCTCCTGTCTGGACAATCAAGAGATCTCTCAGGTATTGAAGTAAGTCCGTGGCGAAACGGGCCATATTCTTTCCGTTGTCAAAGATAATCGCCAGCTGGTCCAGCGCCGCTGTCGCATCATGAGCCAGGATGGCAGCCACGTACTGATCGAGCGCAGCTAGACTGATGGAGCCTGTAATCTCTTCGGCGATTGCTGTCGTCAACTCACTACCCGCAGTCAGACTCAGGGCTTGATCCAAAATGGACAAGGCATCCCGCATCCCACCTTCAGCGCGCCGAGCAATGATCTGGACAGCATCTGCTTCATAGGCAATGCCTTCAGTAGCTAGGATATTTTCCAAATGCTGGACAATGTCTGGCAATTTGATAGATTTGAATTCAAAGCGTTGCACCCGTGACAGAATAGTAGCTGGAATCTTGTGCAACTCCGTTGTTGCAAGGATAAAGACCACATTTTCCGTCGGTTCTTCTAAGGTCTTCAACAAGGCATTAAAGGCCCCTGTTGAGAGCATATGGACCTCATCGATAATGTAGACCTTGTGCTTGGCTAGACTTGGAGCATAGGTCGACTTGTCGCGAATATCGCGAATTTCATCGACCCCATTGTTGGAGGCTGCATCGATCTCAATGACATCTTCTAGGCTCCCATTGGTAATGGATTCACAGATATAGCAGTCGTTACAAGGCTCCCCATTGACTTGATTAGGACAGTTCATAGCCTTAGCAAAGATCTTGGCCACACTGGTTTTCCCAGTACCACGAGGACCCGAAAAGAGATAGGCATGGCTGATCTTCTCCTGCTCCACTGCCTGTCTCAACGTCCGTGCCACCACTTGCTGGCCGACCAATTGGCCAAAGGTCTGGCTACGGTATTTCCGATATAAAGCTTGATACATTAGTTCTTAACTCCAAACATCTTAAAGTCCCAGTTTGTCTTATCGATCAAGATAGCGACAAACTTTTCCAAATACTCCTGATCCAGCTGATCATAGTCAGAGACACACTCCGAATCCAGATCTAAAACTCCAAGGAGCTGACCGTCCTTGACCATAGGCACCACAATCTCACTCATAGTTCGACTATCACAGGAAATATAGTTGGCATGCTGGCGCACATCATCGACAATCATGGTTTCCTGCTTTTGAGCTGCTTCTCCACAGACACCCTTTCCAAGAGCGATATGGACACAAGAAACACCTCCCTGAAAAGGTCCCAAGATCAATTCCGTTTGGTCATACAAATAAAAACCCGCAAAGACCGAACGAGGCAGGGCTTGATTTAACAGCGCACTGGCATTGGACAGATTAGCCAAGGCATTGCTTTCTCCTGTTAAGAGAGCGTCTAACTGAGCCAGCAAGAGCTGGTATTGTGATTCTTTTTCCGAATGTTTCATACCTTCCATTATACCAAATATTTGCCCAAAAATTAAGCTTCAAACAGCGAAAGAAAAGAGAGTGGGACAGAAATCGGTCATTCGTTAGAATTCGATTTCGTCGTCCCACCTCTGCACAGTTGAGTAGGGCTGTAAAAGCTGATGAAATCAGCGTAGTAGAGCCCACTCAACCACTGCGTCTTGCTCGACAATCCAAAGATAATGGAGAGGCTAGGACTTTTGTCCCAGCCTCTGGAATATATAAACTAATTTTTAGTAAAATAACTTAAGCGATTCTGAAAAGAGATAAAATCGAGGTCTCATTAATTTAAATTGATAAAGAATATACTAAACTTTCCGCTGTGAGCTAAGTGCCTGAAGCTTAACTGCTTCAGGCACACGGAATTATTGAGACCTTAGGCTCAATAATTAGTCATGGAACTTCTTAAAAGAAGTTCGCTGACGTCCGCACTCACCTAAGTGCCTGAAGCTTAACTGCTTCAGGCACACGGAATTATTGAGACCTTAGGCTCAATAATTAGTCATGGAACTTCTTAAAAGAAGTTCGCTGACGTCCGCACTCACCTAAGGAAAGTTTTTTATGATACCTTTATCTATTCATGCAGCCGATTGAAGTGAAAGACTTCAAAATATTGAATGGCCCGGTAGATTAAAAAGATGGTCAAGATAATGGCCACCAGCCAAATCGTCTTTAGTCCATAAAACTGGATCAAGTAGGTCGAAAAGATGGCCCCACAGACGAAACTCCCGATCAGGCAGGTCATAAAGATGGCTTCCCAGAGGAATTTCATCTCCCTGTCTCTAACAAAATTTCCATAAGCTACCATGGTTTTCTTGAGATTTCCGGTCATAAAAGAGTGGTTGTAGGCATAGCTACCTACTTCTCCAAATGAGGTCGCTACGATTCCCAAACTCAGTCCAAAAAAAGGCACGATGAAGACATTTTTTACCGATGCTGGCAAAAATCCCGTCACCAAAGTTGTGAGGATATAGGGCACTAGGGTACTCAAGCGCCAGACTGAATTATCAATCAAGCGACGCAAGACCGTCATTAAAAAGATCCCCAGCATAAAGGCCAGCATCGTGGCTAACTTCACTTCTACATCTGAGATCTGCTGGCCGATCAAACCAACCGATAGAAAGACCACATTTCCCGTCTGGCCTGCCGCCAAGGTCCCACCCCGACAAATAAAGGTATAAGCATCTGAAAAACCAGCACACATGGTCAATAAACAAGCGAACGCCTTAGTCCGCGAATGAAACTCCCTTTTCATTTTCATTCTCCTTAGGAAAAAGAGGGAGTGGTAGAAAATATTTAAATAAACATTTCCCATACCACCCCCACAAAGTTGATTGAGAACTCTTCTGAGTCTTTTAGCGAATGAAGAGTCTCACCAACTACTGCGACATTCCGTAATTCCAACTATTGTTATAGGATTGGAGATCGATTGCCCTCTTTCCCCTATTTTATTTTCCCTCACGCGCTTCGTTGAGGATTTTTTCAATCTTGGTTGTGATCAAATCAATCGCTACCGTGTTGGTCACTCCTTCAGGAATGATCACGTCCGCATAGCGCTTGGTTGGCTCAATGAACTGATGGTACATGGGTTTCACCACTCCAAGGTACTGCTCAATAACACTATCGAGACTCCGTCCACGCTCCTCCATATCGCGTTTGATCCGGCGAATGATCCGAACATCATCATCCGTATCCACAAAGATCTTGATGTCCATCAAGTCTCGAAGGCGCTTGTCTTCAAGGACTAAGATTCCTTCCACGATGAAAACATCTTGGGGCTCCTGACGATAGGTTTTGCTACTGCGCGTATGCTCTGCATAGTCATAGGTTGGAATATCCACCGGACGACCCGCCAAGAGTTCATTGATCTGCGCAATCATCAAGTCCGTATCAAAGGCAAAAGGATGGTCATAGTTGGTCTTGATCCGCTCCTCAAAGGTCAAATGACTCTGGTCCTTGTAATAAGAATCATGCTCAATCATGGCAATCTTTTCATTCGGAAAATTAGCCAAAATGGCACGAGACACACTGGTCTTTCCACCACCAGAACCACCAGTAACACCAATAATAATAGGTCTATTTTGCATTTTCTACTCCATTACCTCTAGTCGTCTGAGAAGAAATAGACATCTCAGATACATCTTATCCATTTTACCATATTTTTGCCTAGACATGAATAGTTTTTCAGTCAGAAATTTGGAAACAAAAAGGACCTTGTGGTCCTTTCATTATTTCACTTTTTCTAATTTAGCAGCAAATTCATTACCACCACGTAAGACGAGTATATTTTTTCCACCGTTGACAGGTACGAAACAATAATTTGAATTAGCTTGTATATAGACTTCCTTAGCACTCTTCACTTGATAGCCTTGTGATTTCACCGCTTCTTGAATGACTTCAAATGTATGTTCGATCTCTTCTTTAGAAGTCGTGTCTCCATCATACTTTTCTGAATCAGCTAGAGAATAGAATGCGTAAGCCTTGCTATCGAAATACTTATCACTAATAATTCCGTGATCTGAAATCTGAACAGTTGTATTATCTCCTTCTGTCACATTCTTCCATTTTCCAACCATGGCCTTAGGTGTTTCAACCTTGTGATAGACCAAATTATCTTCAAAGTTTCCTTTGTATGACTTATAAGTTTTCAAGTCGAATAAATCATTTCTTAAAATAATATTGCTTCCGTCTTTTTGGAGCAAGTTATAGCGTGTGTTCCCGCCAGACTTAATAACAACTATTTCTGTCGTCTTCAGGTTAAATTTCTTATCGACATCCGCAAGTGAATGCAAGTCCGTCGCATTTAACAAAGAAAGTGCTGTATTAAATTCTTTTTTCGCTACATTGCCCTTGAGAACCTTTTTGATGGTCTCATCACCATTGACTCTTTGTTTCTTTCCACTTAGTTCATAAGTGATAGGACTTGAATCCGTATTTCTCAACCAAACGCCATCTACACTTGGTCCACCTGAAAAGAAAAAGAACCAAGCAAAAGCAATCACTGCGACAAGTCCTCCAACTGCGCCTCCAATTTGGGCTTGTTTATTGAAAGAAAATGTCAATTTTTTCGGTCTTGGAACAGGTTGTAAGGTTTTCGCAGATGGCTGCGGTTGGACAACAGCTGTCTGTTCTTGTGAAAGAGGTGCGCTAGGTGCAACAGGTGCTTCCTGAGAAGGAGCCTGCGCTTCAGTTGCTGGAGCTGGTGCCTCAGTTGTTGGAGCTGGCGCTTCTTTTCGCTCTACGACAAACTCCCCTTTTTCACGCGCTTCTTGAAATTCTTGCATACTTGGCTTGCGACCATTGACCGCTTCAAAGTATTCAACCCAATCTTTTTGATTCATCATATCCCCCTTATTGATTTATCCTAAAAACTAACCATATTATACCACAAATCCATGGTTAATTTTTTTATTTTCAGAAAAATATCTGAAAAAGTCCAA
>JAQCUL010000035.1:17931-20123 GCA_027685415.1 Streptococcaceae bacterium AF13-5-6.0 | reverse complement strand
GCGTCTTGCTCGACAATCCAAAAATAATTGAGAGGCTAGGACTTTTGTCCCAGCCTCCTTTTTCTTGTCCCTTCTAGCTTAAGGAAGAACATAGCCTTGATCATCCACGGTATGGGGTTGTTCAGAATTACTATTCTCTCTCAAAGCTTCCAAATCTTGATCCAAAATGGAATTGTAGTCTGTACTACCTTCACGTGTTACCCGAGTTGATACTTGGCGCAAGAGTTTTTCATTGAGATTGCGGACCCAGCGACCATTACTATGGTCATTGGCACGCATATAATTCCCTTTCACAATCTCTCCATAAAGGGCTTCATTGACTTGGTAGCCTTGCTTACGCAATCCTAACAGACCGATCTCCACGATCTCATCTGGGCTGTAGTCTTCAAAATCAAATGTAGTCGGGATCCGGCTTTGCAGACCTGAATTGACCTGCAAGAAGTCGTGCATCTCTTTCGTGTAACCAGCAAAGATAATAACGATATCGCGGCGGTGGTCCTCCATAAATTTGAGGACTTCATCCAAGGCTTCCTTCCCAAAATCATCATTTAAACCGGTATAGAGCGTGTAGGCCTCATCGATAAAGAGGACCCCACCCAGTGCACTCTCCAAAACTTCACGCGTCTTCAAGGCTGTTTGACCTTGGTAGCCTCCTACCAGATTGCTCCGCGAAACTTCGATGAATTTCTTCTGCTTGATAACCCCTTTTTGGAAGAGGATATTGCCCAAAATGCGGGCCACGGTGGTCTTCCCTGTACCAGGATTTCCAAGAAAGAGAGAGTGCAAGGTCGTGTCTTCGACGATGCCACCTTGTTCAGCTCGTTTTTGATTGAACTCAGCCATGGCTACGAATTGTTCGACTTGCTCTTTCACCTTAGCAATTCCAACCAAACGGTTGAGGGCAGCCATCCCATCTTCTTCCTTGTCGGCTCCGGCTTGATACTTGCCTTGGTTAAGAACAGCATCAATATCGCTATTGAGGATGGTCTCAATATCGTCAGAACCTTGGGCCACCACTCGATCTGCCATGGTCTTGGTCAATTGCTCATCCAGGTTCCGGATCCAGCGACCATTGCTCTTATCTAGCGAGCCATCATAAGCCCGCTTAACATGCCGCGCATAGTAATCCCGGTCTTCGAGTTTGTAGTCTCCTTTGCTTAGGATCATTTCACCTAGTTGGACAATCTCATCTCCTGTGAAATCTTCAAAGATGAAATTATTTGGCACCCGAGAACGAAGGCCTGGATTGGTCTTTAAGAACTCCTCCATTTCCTTGGTATAGCCGGCAAAGATAATCATGATGTCGTCACGATTGTCCTCCATAAATTTGAGGATGGTATTGATCGCCTCGATCCCAAAGTCCGCACCGCTGTCCTTTTTATCCAAACTATAGGCTTCATCGATAAAGAGGATACCCCCACGCGCTTTTTCAAGCAGGGCTTGGGTCTGTTCAGCTGTTCCTCCAATATTCGAAGAGATCAGATCGGACTCCGTTGCTTCCACAAAACGGAATTCCTCCCCTGAGAGAACACCTGCATCAAAGAGCACTTGTCCTAACAGACGGGCCACAGTGGTTTTCCCTGTACCAGGATTTCCCATAAAGGCAGCATGCAAGGTTTGCTTTTCAGGTGCCTTGCCACTGGCGATTCGTTTCTTGTTAAATTCCACCATGTTGATCATTTTCTTGATCTCATGTTTGACTTTTTCAAGACCAATCAGGCTATTGAGTTCTTGAAGAGCATCTTGATTCTTCTCTGGTCCAGAGCCCGTTGTAGGGGTTGATGCCACCGTTGCATCCGTCGCCTGTCCCGTAGGAACGACTTGCGCATTGCCCTTCGCCACTTCTCTACTGACAAGATAATCACAATCATCCTCGATTTCCTTGGTCAGATCACGCGCATCCCCTTGCTTATAGGTCACGGTGCCCACCTTCGCAAAGGCTCCACCTTGAAGCCGTATATTAGGATCCGCAATCTTATGACAAATCATATGCTCAGCCATCAGCACACTATCATCGAAAACGCCAAACGAAATGGTTTCGGCATTCTCATTCAAGAAGGTTGTTTCTCCAGTCAGGGAAGCAAAGGATTCTTCATAGGCGCATAAAAATTCTGAAAATGTAGCTTGATGAGCTCGGATCATACTATTGTATGAATTGATGGAGGTCATATGATCCGAATCCGAATTGAATT
>JAQCUL010000035.1:0-17921 GCA_027685415.1 Streptococcaceae bacterium AF13-5-6.0 | reverse complement strand
AGGTCATATGATCCGAATCCGAATTGAATTGCACATTATTGTCAAGACAGACCCCTGTTCCTGTAGGCAACTCAATTTTACAGTTTTCAGACTCCCAGATGACATTCCTCAACCAAACTGGTGGAAAATCCTTTTCCAGATCCCCGCCTGTAATCGTTGAATTTTTTGCGATCACTTCTGAGTCCTTGGCATGGATCGTATTATTCCCAAATTCTTCAATATGGACATTTTCTAAGGTCAATTTAGATCCTTCTGACAGATCAATCTTAGAAAAAATCGTTGAATTGCGAATGGACAATTCCGAAGCAGACATTCCGATGGCACTTTGGTGTTTTTCCGGAACCTTCATTCCGACTCCTTCCAGTGTCATTTTCGAATGCGTATCCATATAGATAAAAAATTCATTATTTGTTGGAGTGGTTGCTTCAAAATAGACCTGTTTACAAGTGATGTCTGAGCCATTCCATAAGAGCAAGGCCGTATAATCCCCACCAACTTTAAACCACAAGTCTTCAAACGTCACCTGAACTCCTTCTACAAATCGGAAGGAAGCCTCAATGATGTTGTTAAACATGCGCCCATTGCCATTTGGATTTGGGACCACATGCCCCACGAAATGAAGGTTTTTGTCGATCTCAATCACTTTATTTGTCGGCCATTGAAAGACATACCCATTTTCAAACTCGATGGTATCCCCATCCTGCGCTTTTTCAAGTGCATCCATAAAGTTCCAACTATTGTTGTAAGGACCTACTAAATATCTTGCCACGCGCTTCTCCTCTGTTTCATTTTTTTGGAAGAACATCCATTGTTTTTCTGTTTCCTGTTTACAAACACTTGTCACTAAAAATTGTAACACAATCCAGATCCAAAGAAAACACTTATCAGGCCTGAAAAAACTTAAAAGAGGCTGGGACAAAGGTCCTAGCCTCTCAATTGTCTTTGGATTGTCGAGCATTGAGTGGGCTCTACTACGCTGATTTCATCAGCTTTTACAGCCCTACTCAACTGTGCGGAGGTGGGACGACGAAATCGAATTCTAACCAATTACCGATTTCTGTCCCCCTCTCTATCATCTATTCTTTCAAGGCTGAACATAAGCTGGCTAGAGCAATCGCTTCTGAGAGCATAGCGGTGGAAAGGAGCAGCACATTGTCTACCACTAACGAATCTTAAGCACGCAGGTCCTCCATCAAGTCTGAGACTGATTCAAATGGTTGACTCATATTCCGATTCTGCTCTACATCCGTTACTACTTGGAGCAACTTCCCATTATCGTCTAATCGAACATCAAAGGGTAAGCCCTGATATTGAATAGCCTGACGAAGGAAAATGTTGATAGCTGTTGTCATATCCATCCCTAAATGATTAAACACCAGTTGGGCTTGTTCCTTAACCTCACTATCCAAACGGATACTCATGCTCGTCTTTGACATATTCTCGCCTTCTTTCCATCTATTATTTTAACAAAAAAGAAGGCTATTGTAAATCCATTGGATATACAACGGATATCTATAAGCCAAAATATAGTAAAGAAATAAAATTAATGTCCCAAATATGGGAGATCTCAGCCTGAGTTTTAGTTTTAGAATATAATGTTGCTATCATAGATTAAGAGGTGAAAAATATGAACCAGATTACGAAACAATATAAATTACTATATTTCTTGCTCATTTTATTAAGTCTGACAAGTGCTCTTTTAATGACGTTCTTCTCTCTGCAATTAGGAAGAATACTTGATAGTATATCTAATTCAAATAGTGGATTACTCTTTCATATCACTATTTCTGTAGGTTCGATTTTACTGTGGTTCTTGATTTCTTGTTCCTATTCCTATCTTAAAAACCAATATGTAAAAAAAGTTATTTTAGATCTAAAAAGGCGTCTCTTATTACATTATTTATCGCGTGAATTTAACCAAATTGACAACCGTAACCATTCAGATTTCTTAAATAATATCACCAAAAACAGTGACCTTATTCAAGAAAATTTATTAATCCCTAAAATCTCTCTAATTGCAAATTTAGGGAGCCTTATCATGAGTGTGGTTGCTATTATTTATATAGAATGGCGATTAGCATTAGTCTTTCTTTTATTGTCGAGTATAACGATTTTTCTATCACAAATTCCTGGAAAGTTAATGACTAAATCAACTAATAATTATTCTCTACAAAATAATCACTATTTGTCAAAAATGACAAACTTTATTAATGGTTTTGAACAAATTAAGTTATTAAATATTCAAAGTTGGACCCAAGAAAAAATTCAGGGAATCAGTTTAGAATTTGAAGAGTCCAGAAAAACATATCAATTCTTAAAAGACTTAGCTTCAACTACTGGAATTTTACTAAGTTTTGGCTCTCAATTATCCTGTATGGTCGCTGGTATCTTTTTTGTAAGAAATAACTTACTGACTATTGGATTACTCGTAGCAAGTATTCAATTATTAAACGGTGTTTTTGCTCCATTACAATCTATTCTTTACAATAAAAATTTAATCAGCAGTAGCAAGTCCATTATTGATAATATCCAAGAAAATCTATATGAGACAAATCATGGAACTTTCCATAAAACAAGTACAATTGATTGTGATAACATTTCGACCATTTCTATTAGCCAATTACATTATGAAATTGAAAATAAAATATTATTTGATCATTTTTCCTATGAATTTAAAAAAGGCAAGCGCTATGCAATTATAGGTGCTTCAGGAGCTGGGAAAACAACTTTAGTAAAATTAATACTAAATTATTCCAAAAATCTTTATGATGGGGAAATAAAAATCAACGGAAAACAGAATATTGATATTCCCTCAGAGGAGTTATATAAAGATATTGCATTTGTGCAAAAGAATGATTTTCTGATTGAAGGAAATGTCCTAGAGAATATCAAACTATCCAGAAATCTTTATTTAACTGAAAAATTAAGAAAAGCCTTAGGATTTAATGAAGACTTCCTTAATAAGAGTCTATCTCAATCAGGCCAAAGTATTTCAGAAGGAGAAAAGCAACGAATTGATTTAGCTAGGTTTTTAGTCAAACCATATTCTGTATATATATTTGACGAACCTACAAGCAACCTTGATCCAATAAAAGCCAAAGCAATGATGGACTACATTCTATCCATTAAAGATGCAATTGTTATTGTCATTACTCATGATCAAAATCCAAGAATATTGGAAGAGTTTGATCACGTTATTACCTTATAGATAAATGGCCTAGTCTACTAAATGAATGATGTGTTTCTCAAAGTATTCTTTGTAATTTTTGTAGATTGTTTTATTGAAGAGTTCGAAAATTTTTAAAGCTTCTTCGATTTTTAAAAGTGATTTTTGATTATGATAGAATTTCAGTTCCAAATATCCATCTAAATACAGCAAAATAGTTTGTTCAAAAAAATCTGTGGAATCTGCTAATATATTCTTCGTAGCCTGTTTTAAAAATAAAGATTCCTCATATAAGTCGTTCTCAATCATTATAATCAAAGAATTGAGAAGTAGTTGAATGAGAGATTGTCTATTTCTAGGTATAGAACTATACAACTTCCCTTTGTTGAGCGCCTCTTTGGCATATCTAAATAATAAATCTGGAGATAGAACACGACAGCAATTTCCAAGGATGAGCGTTTCGTAATAACCCCAGTTTTCAACAGAAAATAAATAGTTTGTAAGATAAGAGGCGTCTTGACGACTCAATTGATGATTCTTATCCATTCCCGAAACAATACTTTCAATGAAAATAGCATTTAATTTATGGTAATGAGAATTTGTCCCATGAAAAAGTTCTATTTCTTTCTCTACCATATCTAGTAATGCTTGAGCATCTTCATTATATGCAGCCTGTTTAACAGAAGCTATTAAGGTACTAAAATCCGAAGGTTGATAATGATTACAGATAAGCAGAAATTCTTCTAGTGTTACTCCTATTCTTTCAAGAAGATACAATAACTTAAAGACAGAAATCTCTGTCTCTCCTAATTCAAATCTAGATATTTGAGATTTTGAAATTTCAGCACCTGCTAATGAAGAAATAGAAATCCCCTTTTCTTCTCTTATTTTCCTATAAGTTTCACCTAAAATCATACTTATCTCCATTCCATATCGAAAAGTTATTAAGGTATAGCAAACACTACTTCCGTTAAGCTTACTCTTGTTTGAGAGTATCATTATTAGTAATTTATAGCAATCATTTTTGATAATTTCAATATATAACTTCCTAAAGTTTTAGTCTTTGGATAAAAACTTACTTATACTCTATCATATCTAAAAACCAGTAGAAATGAAAATCATAAAAAATCATCTCTACTGGTTTTACTGTTAAGTCTTAATTAGATGAAACTTAGTCGGCTTATTTGAACAAGTTGACTTTAAATTAGAACAAATCATCAAAGAGACTCAGCTGATTATCCTCTGGCATATTGCCAAGAATGCCCATTTCATCCATCTTTTCAACCAGGGTAGACGAAACCCCACCGCGCTTCCGGAGCTCGGTCTTAGAGAGGAATTCTCCTTCTTCACGCGCCCGCACGATTTGCTTGGCGACGTTCTCTCCTAGACCATCCATGGCGACAAATGGCGGAATGAGAGTGTCCCCATCGATCAAGAATTCTGTCGCCTGACTGCGATAGAGGTCTAGCTTGCCAAACTTGAAGCCCCGCTCCCACATCTCATTGACAATCTCAAGGGTGGTGTAGAGGTCGATCTCCACATTGGAAGCTTCGTTGTTCTTGCGTTTCTCAGCGATTTCTTTCATTCGAGCTTTCACGGCCTCAAGGCCAGCCCCCATGGTTTTAATATCAAAGGCTTTAGCCCGAATCGAGAAATAGGCACAGTAATAATAGAGAGGATGGTGCACCTTAAAGTAGGCCACACGAAGGGCCATCATAACATAGGCCGCCGCATGGGCTTTAGGGAACATGTACTTGATCTTCCCACAGGATTCGATGTACCATTCGGGAACATTGTTTTCCTTCATGGCTTGGATGTAGCCATTGCGCTCTTCTTCTGAGATCTTGAGCCACATGCCTTTCCGCACGCGCTCCATGATGGTAAAGGCCATCTTAGGCTCAAGGCCTGCGTGCATGAGGTAAACCATGATGTCATCCCGACACCCGATAACGGTTGATAGATCGGCAATGCCCGCTTTAATCAAATCTTGAGCATTTCCCAACCACACGTCGGTACCGTGAGACAGACCAGAGAGCTGAAGCAACTCGGCAAAGGTCGTCGGATGGGTCTCATCGACCATGCCCCGAACGAAGTTGGTCCCAAACTCTGGGATTCCCAGCATACCCGTCGAGGTACCAATTTGCTCCGGTGTCACTCCTAAGATATCGGTTCCTGAGAAGAGGGCCATGACACCTGGATCATCCATAGGGATATCGTTTGGATCAATACCCGATAAGTCTTGGAGCTTGCGAATCATGGTCGGATCATCGTGTCCCAGGACATCGAGCTTGAGGACGTTCTCATCGATATCGTGGAAGTTAAAGTGAGTGGTCTGCCATTCAGCGGTCACATCGTCTGCTGGATACTGGACCGGAGTAAAGTCATAGACATCCATATAGTTTGGAATAACAACGATTCCCCCCGGGTGCTGACCGGTCGTCCGTTTGACCCCAGCTGCACCGAGAGCTAAGCGCTCGACCTCGGCATCGCGGTAGTACTTGCCATAATCCCGCTCATAGCCCTTTACAAAGCCGTAGGCAGTCTTAGCGGCGACCGTACCTACCGTTCCTGCCCGAAAGGCATATTCTTCCCCAAAGATATCGCGGACATCCAAGTGGGCGCTCGGCTGGTCTTCCCCGGAGAAGTTCAAATCGATATCGGGTACCTTATCCCCATCGAAACCAAGGAAGGTTTCAAAGGGAATATCCTGCCCGTTTTTGCTGAGCTTGTGGCCACAGTTTGGACAATCCTTGTCCGGCATATCAAAACCAGATCCATAAGAACCATCTGTGATGAATTCACTATACTGGCACTGGCTACAAACATAGTGAGGCGAGAGCGGATTGACCTCAGTGATCCCGATCATGGTCGCGACAAAGCTAGATCCGACAGATCCACGCGATCCAACCAGGTAGCCCCGCTCATTGGAACGGTGCACCAGCATTTGCGATGCCAGATAAATCACGGCAAAGCCATTCCCCAAAATAGAGGTCAATTCCTTTTCAATCCGCAGATCGACAATATCAGGGAGCGGATTACCATAGATCTCAAAGGCTCGCTTATAGGTCAATTCTGCAACCGTTTCTTCGGCCTTGTCGATAAATGGCGTATAGAGGTCACCCTTGACCACTTCGACCGGCTCAAAGGTCTCTGCGAGTGCATTGGTATTTTCAATAACAATCTTGCGTGCCAAGTCTTCTCCCAAAAAGGCAAATTCATCCAGCATTTCATTGGTAGTTCTGAAATGAGCTTTTGGCAGTGGTGCTGGCTGGGCATCTTCTCCGTGCCCAATGGTCCGGTTGATCATGGCCCCTTGCCCGAGACTACGGACAATGATCTCCCGATATATCTCATCTTCCGGCTCTAGATAGTGGACATTTCCTGTCGCAAGAACAGGCTTACCAAGGCGATCTCCCACTTCGATCAAGCTCTTGATAATGGTCTGGAGCTCCTCCATGTCCTTGACCTGCTCCTTGGCAATGAGGGGTGCATAGATAGCCGGTGGCATCACCTCGATAAAGTCGTAATACTTGGCCACTTCGACTGCCGCATCCACCCCTTGCGACATGACCGCATCAAAGACTTCCCCTTCTGAGCAGGCCGATCCGAGGATCAAGCCCTCGCGGTGGGCATCCAGCACGGTCTTAGGAATCCGTGGAACTCCTTCGAAATACTTGGTCCCAGAAAGTGAGACCAGTTTAAACATGTTCTTAAGGCCGGTCTGATTCTTGACATAGAGAGTCGCATGCTTGACCCGCGCCTTCTTGTAGGAATTCTCATCGATCAAATCGATATTCAAATCCTTGAGATTGGTCACCCCATGCTTTTCAGCGACATCTTTGATGAAGATAAAGAGCAGGCGCCCCGTCGCTTCCGCATCGTAGTTGGCCATGTGGTGGTGCTCCAAGCCTACCCCAAAGCGCTTGGTCAATGGTCCCAAACCATGCCGTTTAAAATCTGGATAGAGGTTGCGGGCAAATTCCAGGGTATCGATGACCGGCTGAGTGATCTTGGGAAGACCATGGCGCTCATAGTTGGCATTCATAAAGCCCACGTCAAAGGTAGCATTGTGGGCAACGAGAACGGTTCCCTCACAGAAGGCCTGAAACTCCTTCAAAACCTGCACCAATGGCTTAGCCCCACGGACATGCTCATTGGTGATCCCTGTCAATTGGGTCGTAAAGGCTGACAGAGGATGGCCCGGATCGATAAACTCATCAAACTCCTCAATAACATTGCCCTTGTACATCTTAGAAGCGGCGACCTGGATCAAGTCATTGTAGATGGCTGAAAGTCCTGTCGTTTCCACGTCAAAGACCACATAAGTCGCTTCATTGAGGTCCAGATCCACCTCGTTATAGGTGATGGGCACCTTGTCCTCTACGATATTGGCTTCCATCCCATAGATCAGCTGAATCCCAGCTTTCTTGGCTGCTTTAAAGCCATGCGGGAAACTCTGCACATTGCCATGGTCGGTAATAGCTACCGCCTTATGGCCCCACTCAGCTGCCTTGGCGATCAACTCTTCGACTTCCGGCAGGGCATCCATCGTCGACATATTGGTATGCGCGTGGAATTCCACCCGGCGCTCGCCTTCTGGCATCAGGTCCTTGCGGGCATAATGTACGACTTCCTGGATGTCTTGGACATTCATGGTCAAGTCGCGCGTGAAATTGTTCATTTCGATATTTCCCCGCACCCGTAGCCAGCTGTTCTTCTTGATCATGTCAAACTTCTGGGCTTCTTCCTCATTTTTGACCCATTTCTGAAGGGAAAAACTAGAAGTATAGTCGGTCATCTTAAAGCTGATCAAGACCCGACCGGTCCGTGTCACCTTGTGCTCCATGTCAAAGACCACACCCTCAAAGACAATCCGGTTTTCTTCTGTTGTGATCTCGATCATCGGAGTGATCTCAGCCTTGTCTAGCTTGGGTTTAGCTGCAGCCTTCTTAGCCTTGAAATCAAAGGATGGCTTTTCTTCAACTGCTGGTGGCGGAGCCATCTGGGCCAAGGATTCCATAGCCCGCAAGGTCTCTTCATTGGCCGCTTGGAAGATCTTTTCATTTTCCTGCTCAAAGCGCGCCACCTCCTGCTCTGTCAATTCCTCATCAGACTTCACCCGACAGGTGAAATGTGGAAAACCAAAGGCTTCCAACTGCTTGGCAAGATTTGGTAAATGATTCTTACGAAAATGCTCCGTATCAACCGAAGAAGGCCCTGAGATGATCAATTCCTGCCCTTCCGCGCGCACCTGCAAGTCTTGATACAGCCCCTTAAATCCTTGACTAGCACAAGGTCCTTCCTCAAAGACCTCCCGATAGTAGGCCTGCAATAATTCCGTAGAAAAGTCCGGATTGGCTACTTGGATGGTAAAGGTCGCCTGGTTTCCTGTCTTTGAAAATTCATCCTTCAAGCGCTGGCGCAATTCCTTAAACAAAGCAATGGGCAAGACTTCCGCAAAAGCAAAGCGGAACTCCCAAACCCGACTGACCTTGTGCACCACGACTTCTTGAATCTCCGCATGCAAAAAGGCACTGGAAGATCGCATCTCCAGCGGCATATCCAGCTGATCCATTAAAATTTCAAAGGTGTTGGACATTGTTTCTCCCTTGATCTTGATTCTTTTGCTCGCTTTTGAGTGGCCTGACTCTAAGAAAAAACAGACCATTCAAAAACATTCGTAACCCTTATTTTATCACAATTTAAGGATTAATTCGAGGGAGAAGTGAAGACGAAAAAATCACCTATAGGACGGTGATTTCTCTTCATCTTTTATTCAGTTAGGGCTGATCCATCATTTATACTTCATCCCCATGACAATGGCCACAACTGCCAAAATAGGTAATAAAATTAACATCCAGATTCCAATCCACATCTGCCGTTTAAAAAGCCTGTCTAATCCACTATAGCGTTCAATGTATGATTCTTTTGGACAGGCTGGATTATACCAGACCGTCATGGTCGATCCCAGTGGAAAAGCATCTTGAAAAAGATTGCCCTTTGAGACTGTAGAATTGGTGTAGATGGTTATCCTTTGCGCCATCAAATCAATGTCGCTAGCCACTTGATTCGTTTTCCAAGGGAGGGTTACCCGCACCACCCGATAATATTTTAGACTGTTACGATAGATCTGACCATCCACTCTATATTCGACAATTGGAGCCGCCACAATTTGCGCCCTCTTATAGCCAACTACCACTCCCTCAACGCTCTTTGACGAGAGGGTCTTAATCCTAACTTCTCTTCTATAAAAATGTCCAAAAAAGAGTACGGCAAACAAAGGAAATCCAATAACAGCCACAGCAATGACTAGAAGTATTCTGATATCAGGCATCCCTATCACCTACTTCATCATAATGTCTGTAATACTCAGACTCATCTTCGTTTCATCTGATATCTTCTCTACGATCGAGCTTTGTTCACTTGTCAAAGGAAGCAAAAAGAGAGTCGCTGATTGGGTCGGTAACTTAGGATTGTTTGATAAACTATACTGGACTACTTGATCTTGGTAAACAGATTGGCCATCGTAACTCCAGCTAATTTTAAAAGTTGCATCACGATCAAGATTCGTTGCAGTTTTATTGACCAACATAAATACTGCATATTCCTGTTGCTCTACAGTATAGGTGTTCCCTGTATAATACAAAGTGATCTCACCTTGCTTACCAGCCTCCGGATGCTCCTTAGCCAACTTCCGGATGCTCCTTAACCAACCTCTTACCCAGTTCCATCAAATCCGATGCCTTTCCTTCGAATTGGGGTGCAACTACAAATTTCAAGTCCTTTTCCTCTTTAGCAGATGAGGAGGCTTTTGAGGTTTGCTCCGTTTTGTTTGCGGTTGCCTCCTTGGACCCTTTTTTAGGCTGAGTACAAGCTGTTAAAACAAGTACACTCGCCAGTAATACTAGCATCTTTTTCATAGAACATTCTCCTTCTTTTATGATCGAGTTGGATTTAAAAAACAGTTTCTACTATCATACCGGAAATTAGGTTGAAGAGCAAGTTCGTCACTAGGTGGAGAGAGTTGAAGGATGAAAAAGAGAGAACTCATGTTCTCTCTAAAATTAATAGTTATAGATTTTCAGTATAAACTATTGATGATAAAATTCTATCGTGTTATTTAGATTTCGTTACACCTTTTTTTATAGTCTCCGAGTTCTCATCAAGCCAACTTTGATAGATTTCAGCAAATCGCTCCTCTTCTTCATCGCTATAACCAGGATATACAACTTTATCCACATCTTCACGATTAAAATAGAATAACTGTTCTGGATTTAATCCTATTGGATAAAATGCAGCAGAATAATCAAAAAGAACACTTTCTCCATTTTGATCAATAGTCACACCTCTATTAAGAATCATGAGTTTTTGACTTCCTTCTTTTAAGTATACAATTGTTCCAATCGGTAATATTGACATTTTTTCTCCTAGATCTATAATTTATTTTCCAAAAATATTTTTAAATATATACTTATATTACAATTCTTTAATTTCATTTAATACTAGAGTCTTATAGTACTCTGGGATTTGTGGCATCCTCATAAACACAAAACCAAACCACGATATAATACCATTCACAATTAATAATGCTCCTTCAGTTCCATTATTAGTTCCTATAAAAAAACTCAAACAAACAATATTAGCTATTATTGTGATATACCAATCAAACATTCGTTTTCCTTTTGGTTCAAAAACAAGACAGTATGATTTGCTTTCTTTAGGAATTCTCGAGTCAAATGTCCGTTTGGCACTTTTTCCATACCAAACGGCCATTAGATAAGACAAAAGCATTGAGAAAGCAAATATCCCCAATTTTAAAATAATTTGTTGACTGACTCCCCAGTTAATAAACGCCTGTTTCATGAACCTATAAGAAATACCAACCAGTGGTTGAACCATAATGGCTACAGTAGATGTTCCTAACCGAGTTTTAGATTTTATTTCAAAACTATCATTGGAAGGAGATAACTCAACCATATTTGCAGTAACTTTCTTAGGAAGCCAACCCAAGAAATAGGATTTCCCTTTTATCGAAGTAGAATCTAAAATGAATTTTTTATTGTTATACTCAACGATTCTAAAAACTGCTATATTCGAATACTTAAATTTTAATTCCAAAATTACCACCCAAAAATTTTCTGTACAGATTTGAAACTTGAATCAATTGCATTTCCAACATTTTTTAATCCCTTATTAAGACTGTCACCAAAATCATTTGCTATCGTTTTGATACCCAAGAAGTTGCTATCATAAGCATAGCCAACAACAAGTCCAACTCCAATACCCGCTGCAATAGACCAGCCAACAGGATTTGAAGCCAAAATTGTAGCAGTACCAGCTAAGTATCCTGATCCTGCACTTGTATAAATCAAACCAGTAGTTAGCATATCAACCCCTACTGCTGTAGCTGTAGTTGTGGCTGCCGTATGCATAAAGGCACGTCCCGCACTCTCTTTTTGCAAATTATTATAATAATCATAGCCTATAAATGCCGAACTTACTGCTGAAATTCCAACAGACGAATTAGTTCCTGGTACTGGAATGTCTACCTCTGAAGCCAAACGTTTAAGGAAACTTTTAGTTGTCTCTTTTACTACATCATTAGTATAACCTTTTACGTTTGAATTCATAGATATATTTACATTACCCATTTTATCTGTTTTTGCAAAGTATTGAATATATTCTGCGAGTTTTGGATAATAAACTTTAATTTTTTCAAGTTGCGATGAGGTAAGTTCTTCTGCGGCTGTAGAACCTACTAGCTCTATAGCCTCCTCATAAGGAATCCCTTCCTTTTCTGACATTTCTTTAGCTGCTGCGTTTAACTTTTTATCTTCAATAGCCTGTTTATGCTTATCAACAGCCACTTGAACTGTCTCTGGTATATCTCTATTCGAGTATCGCTTCTTATACGCCTCGATCTTCTTCACATCATCATCAGATAGTTCTTTACCTTGATTTGCTTTTTCAAGAACCTTCTGATAATCTTCATCAATCTTAGCTTTCTTATCCCATTCGCCTTCGATACTTTTAGCCCAGTCCAATGTTTTTCCAGAATGTTTGGGGAATGTCCCACCGAAGCTCGCGAAATCTCCCTGTATCATATTCAATCCAGATGCCAGATTCTTCACCACTGTGTCCATGCTCTTTTTAGCATCGCCTTCAAAAACTTCATTGGAACTTCCTGCAAATAGATTCAATTTACGCAATTTATCCATCTTCTCATTTTTTTGAGACGTTAAACCATCCATACGAGAAGATATATTTTGCAGGAGACTCTTATCCGCATGATCACTTCCTTCCATAGCACGTAAACTACCTCTAACACTACTAATGCTACTTTCAAGGCTTTGAATTTCACTTTCAAGTACGGCTGAATCCAGATCTTCGTCCCCAACTTCTGACCGATACTTTGAGGGGAGTTTGGGTACAGCTTCACTAAGATACTCAGAATACATGATCGCCCCTTTAATTAGAGGCGTAATCACACTCACTCCGTATTTTTTCCCTGAATCATAGGCACTCCCTTGCAAGTCACCCGTTCCATTGAAGTTAGAGAGGGCTTTAACCGCTGAGTTGTAAGCATCGATTCTAGCCTTTCCAACGGAAGACATGGTCTGACCTTGTGCATCCGATGAACTTAATACCATTTTGACCATATTATCAATTCAATTCCTGTTCTACTATTTGTCTCTTTCAATATACGATATAACTATTTCTTTATCTTATTTCAATTTTATTATTTTTTTAATCTATCAGTATTATTCATCAAGACTTAGTCGAGGATAATTAATATTATCTTTTTCCTTTTTGAATTTCTGTTGAAGTAACTCTTCGGATTCGTCAATATAACCTTTAAACCAGACTTTAGCTATGTTTTCTTCGTTAAAAAAATATGCCTGATTATCTAAACTACCATTAGGGTATACACAACCAGAATAATCAAAATAGCCTATCACTCCATAGTTATTGTAAAGTGGATAACGATTTATTATCATTAACTTCACCTCTCCATTATTCAATTGGACAATACTTCCAATTGGCAACACTTCATTCATTTATCTGATTCCTTTCATTTAATTTTAATACTATTCTAAAATTTTTAAAAATTAATTATATTACTTAAGAAACAATAAACATTTATAGTATCTTTAATTTAGGTACTTATTTCTTTTAACAAGGTATCTACTACCTTTTTTCTCATATATAAACGATTAGCAAAACATACATATATAACAAATAATAATACTGAATATATGATTAAACTTAAAAAATTTCCAATGATTAAATAAATTACAAATGAAATTACTAAACTAAAGATAACTGCAATGAAATATCCAAAAACGAGCATTAAGTTCTTCTTTTCATAATGCAAATATTCTAAATACTCAATATCACTAAAAGAAGCCGGATACAGGTCTAAATTCCTATACTGATACTTTACAAAAAAATTTCCTAAAAATATTGAAATTAATGTAAATAATATCAAACTTAAATATTTTATTACAAACACACCAAATATATCCATATTATTAAATAATCGAACGATTGGCAGTGTTATTAAAATAAGAAAAAGAGTATAAAATTGTTGATTTTTAGAACTACCTTTAGGTAATGAAAAATAAAGTTTATTAAGCCTCAAATCATAATAGACCGTTTTATTTTTATAGTTACTCAAATTCACTAATTGTTTATGATTCTCTTTTTTTTCTAACATTGTAAAATATTATCCTTATCTAAGAAAAAACTGAACCTAAGCCACTGAAGAAACCAGAAACTGCATCGCCCACTTCTTTCATTTTTGTTTTTACAGTATTAACAACTGCATCAGAAGAATCTTTTACAAATTTTGCAATCTTATCTTTGTTATCATACACGAAGTCGAAGAGCATCGACCCTGCTACTCCTGCAACAAAACCAATTGCTCCACCAACAACTGTACCTGCACCTGGAACCAGTGCACTTCCAATTGCTGAACCTAATTTAGCTGCTCCAACACCAATCGCAACATGGGCACTTGTCTTTATACCTGCATCAACTATATTTGCTCCATCATTAACCTGCATTGTGAAATCAATAGCCGCACCAATTATTGGTGCTCCGTATTTGGCAACACCACTAACAAATTGACTATAAGCAGGATTAACATTGATTGGAATAGTAGTTGTCCCACCTCCTGCAACTGCTCCCACCAATCCATATTGTGTATTTTGTGGATTATAAGCTAAAATTTTCCAAACAAATTTCACAAAACCTTCAACGCCCTTTTCTATAACTTTACTTTTTGCTAATTCATTAAGAAATGCAACTCCACCACTTATAATTCCACTTCGCAATGATTGATAGGTATCATTTGAAATTTTACCCTCTTTTTTATCCTTTTCAAGTCTATCTAATGCTTTCTTGGAATCCTCATCTAGTTGAGATTTTTTCTCACGCTCTTCCCATTGAGTAGAAATATCAGTAATCCAAGAAGTTTCCTTTGGCATATGAAAAGTTCCACTAAAATTTGTAAACTCTGCTTGAATTTGGCTTAAACCAATTTGAATACTTTGAATTAAAGTGTTAATCGGGCCAACCTCCCCTTCTCCTGAGAAAACTTCATTGGAACTCCCCGCAAATAGATTTAGTTTACGAAGTTTATCCATCTTCTCATTTTTTTGAGACGTTAAACCATCCATACGAGAAGATATATTTTGCAGGAGACTCTTATCCGCATGATCACTTCCTTCCATAGCTCGCAAAGTACCTCTAAGACTACTAATGCTACTTTCGAGGCTTTGAATTTCACTTTCAAGTACGGCTGAATCCAGATCTTCGTCCCCAACTTCTGACCGATATTTTGAAGGGAGTTTTGGTACAGCTTCACTGAGGTACTCAGAATACATGATCGCCCCTTTAATTAGTGGCGTAATCACACTCACTCCGTATTGTTTCCCTGAATCATAGGCACTCCCTTGCAAGTCACTCGCTCCATTGAAGTTAGAGAGGGCTTTAACCGCTGAATTATAAGCATCAACTCTAGTCTTTCCAACGGAAGACATGGTCTGACCTTGTGCATCCGATGAACTTAATACCATTTTGACCATATTACTTTTTCGACTCCTGTTCTATTAATAGTTTCTTTCTAGCGTGGTAGAGTTCATTTAATTGCTCATCCAGCTGATTTTCTCGCTTCTTAATATCCGCTCTTCGTCCTTCAGACCATTCTTCAACCATAGCTCCGATGCCTTCTATACTCACGATTAGATTTTCATAGACTTGGTAGTCTTTGGAAGATATAGGAAGCGTTAAGATCTGACGAAGAGGTTTTAAGCTTTGTCGATGTAGTTCAAACATTTCCTTCTCTGCTCGTTCCACTTTCCTTTTTTCTAGGTTCAGTTGATCGAGCGATTGAGCAATGTTTTTCTTCTTTTTATCGATCTCTTCTAAGGTGATTGGTTTCATTATTCCGCAAAATATCCTGAATTTGGTACAAACTCTCCGCTCTCACCAGGAGCTGCACTGGTTTCTGGTAAATTAGATGTATTGGCATCGATGTTGGACGCAATATTACTATCCATGGCTACAAATTCTGCCGCAACCCCATGAATCAATTCTACAAAATCATTTAGCACACCACTAATTGAGGCTGCATAGTTGGCTTCCTCTGGAATTTTTTCTGCAGCTGTACTATTTCCTGGATACTCACTCGATCCATCTAATGTGACGGTATCAGCTGATGTTATACTTCCTGCCGCACTCGCTATTCCTGAAGCGATAGAACTTGCGACTTCTTCTCTACTCTGTATTGGTGTCATATAGTTACCTCCCTATCCATTCTTGGTGATTTTAAGTTTAATAGCTTGCTTGCGATCATGCAAGTAGATTTCATCTGAAGCAAGACGCGCTTCTCGATTATTATAAGGCTTATCTAGGAACATTTGATCCATCAATCTCATACCGATCATAAACCATTGAGCATTGCCCTTGAGATATTTCGGTACCTCATTGATGTTATTTCCAAGATAGGCATATTCACTTCCTATTACAAAATGCATACCTACTCGTGGTCCATGGTCAAATAGATAGCGTAGATCCTTTTCTGTGAGTCCTTGATCAACAATTGCCTTAAGAGTTGGCATCATGATCAGCCAATCTGAATACAGATCTTTTTCAAGACGTCGATCAACCTCATAGATTAATTGTTTGGCAATTTCAGAAATTTCTTGACTGCTACTAATATAAGTAGAAACTTTATCCTTATAAGCAACACATTCTTCTAATGGATCCACCAGCATAATATGTAATTTTGATCCAAATTGAAGTGCTGTATTTAACAAATGTTTTTGCTGATTTTCCAGTGATTCTGGAGAGTCCGCCATAAATACCAGATTTTTCAAGCGATCAAATGGAATCTTGATCGTTTTGACCATTTCAAAGTCAAGTCCAACTGGAAATTCTAGATTTTCCATAGACTCTTTTACATCCTCACGTCCATAGAAGGCTGCTTCCGTCAACTCATCTGGCACCATTGGGATGCCTGCTGGGGTGCGACCTGTCCACATCTCTTTGAGGCTTTGGACTTGGTCGCGGAGGTTGTTGATGATTTGGATATCATTGTCCCCTGCGACTGGTAGGGCGAACTGGACGACATCGACTTCGTCACGTTTCATGAGGGCTCGTCCCTTAATGTCTTCCATCGTAGACGCCAGTGGGGTTGCTCCCACGATACCGCGGACTTCAGAAATATCATTTTGTGGCAAGGTCAGCTGGTGCTTGAAGTTTGAATAGAGCTGAGCCCGTAGGTTGTTCTGACGGCTAGCTGTGATGATCAAGTGCACACCGATGCTGAGACCTTCACGGGAGATCCGCATGAAGAGCTTGAAGAGGTCTGTCTCATAAGGCTCGTCCTTCATAGACTCATAGCTATCCATGAGGATGACCATGGTTGGCTCTTGCTTACCGGTCACTTCACGGTAGAGGGCGATGGTGCCGACACCATGCTTAGAGAGGAGTTTCTTGCGGCGATCCAACTCGCGGTTGATGATTCGGATAAATTTCTGGATTTTCTCCGTCTGATCGAGCAAGAGACTATCAGCCACATGTGGCAATTGAGTCAAGGGCGCTAAACCATTGGTTCCGAAATCAAGCAGATACATGGTCAGATTTTCTGGACTCTGTTTGCGAGCCAGATCCATTGCAACTGTCTGAAGGAAAGTGGTCTTTCCTGTACCTGGACTTCCGTAAAGGAGGATATTCCCATCTTTTGACAGATCGATAGCGACTGCTTCTTGCTTTTGCGCTTGCGGGATATCGGCGACCCCGATCAGGACGCTTGGAGCTGTCCGTTTTTGCCAAGCCTCGATTGGCACGACCTTGTCCAACTCATCCAGTGTGATCCGCTCTTTGAGCGGTGGCAACCATGGTTGGGCCACGGCTGCGATGCCTTCTTGTTGGTGCAAGTGGTTGATTTCTTGCACGATGACATCCAGCTCTGTTGGCACTTCCTTGATTTCTTCTGCCATATCCAGACCAGAGAGGTCTTGGTTGAGGACTTCGTATTGACCCAGTTCATTGATCAAATAGATGGTATGGTCTTCGATCCCTAGCTGGTCCTTCTCAGGCTGGTAGTCTGCTCCTGACCAAGCTGTTTGGAAGAGTTCATAGACTTCGTTGTTGCCGACTTGGAGGTAGGCACGACCGGTCTGGGTGATCTCAGCCGCATCTGCCGTCCGCAGCATCTCCATGGAGTCTCCACGGTCTGCCACCTTGA
>JAQCUL010000034.1:0-22008 GCA_027685415.1 Streptococcaceae bacterium AF13-5-6.0 | reverse complement strand
TGGAAGCAACCAGTGCCCTTATGAACCATGAAGGAGTTGCTACGATCCTTGCGACTGGTGGGAATGCCATGGTTAAAGCGGCATACTCATGTGGGAAGCCAGCTCTTGGGGTAGGTGCCGGAAACGTTCCTGCCTATGTTGAAAAATCAGCTAACATCCGCCAAGCAGCACACGATATCGTTATGTCTAAATCATTTGACAATGGTATGGTCTGTGCATCTGAACAAGCGGTTATCATCGATAAAGAAATCTACGATGAGTTTGTTGAAGAATTCAAATCTTACCACACTTACTTTGTCAACAAAAAAGAAAAAGCCCTTCTTGAAGAGTTCTGCTTCGGTGTGAAAGCCAACAGCAAGAACTGTGCAGGTGCGAAATTGAATGCGGACATCGTTGGGAAACCAGCAGCATGGATCGCTGAACAAGCTGGCTTCACTGTACCAGAAGGAACCAATATCCTTGCGGCAGAATGTAAAGAAGTTGGTGAAAAAGAACCGTTGACTCGTGAAAAATTGTCACCAGTCATCGCTGTTTTGAAATCTGAAAGCCGTGAAGACGGAATTAACAAAGCTCGCCAAATGGTTGAATTCAACGGTCTTGGTCACTCAGCAGCCATCCATACTGCTGATGAAGAATTGACCAAAGAATTTGGTAAAGCAGTTAAAGCTATTCGTGTGATCTGCAACTCTCCTTCGACTTTCGGTGGTATCGGGGATGTTTACAATGCCTTCTTGCCATCATTAACACTTGGATGTGGTTCTTACGGACGCAACTCTGTTGGGGACAACGTTAGTGCCATCAACCTCTTGAATATCAAAAAAGTCGGACGCCGGAGAAATAACATGCAATGGATGAAACTTCCTTCAAAAACATACTTTGAACGTGATTCAATTGAATACCTACAAAAATGTCGTGACGTTGAACGTGTCATGATCGTTACAGACCACGCTATGGTAGAGCTTGGTTTCCTTGATCGTATCATCGAACAGCTTGACCTTCGTCGCAACAAGGTGGTTTACCAAATCTTTGCAGACGTAGAACCAGATCCAGATATCACAACTGTTGAACGTGGTACAGAGATCATGCGTGCCTTCAAACCAGATACGATCATTGCTCTCGGTGGTGGATCACCAATGGATGCGGCCAAAGTTATGTGGCTCTTCTACGAACAACCAGAAGTGGACTTCCGTGACTTGGTACAAAAATTCATGGATATCCGTAAACGTGCCTTCAAGTTCCCATTGCTTGGTAAGAAGACTAAATTTATTGCGATCCCAACAACATCTGGTACAGGATCTGAAGTAACTCCATTTGCCGTTATCTCTGATAAAGCAAACAACCGTAAATACCCAATCGCAGACTACTCATTGACTCCAACAGTTGCCATCGTAGACCCTGCCTTGGTATTGACAGTTCCAGGATCTGTTGCAGCAGACACTGGTATGGACGTCTTGACGCACGCGACAGAAGCTTACGTATCACAAATGGCTAGCGACTTCACAGATGGTCTTGCTCTTCAAGCTATTAAACTTGTCTTTGAAAACTTGGAAAGCTCAGTCAAGAATGCGGACTTCCATTCACGCGAAAAGATGCACAATGCGTCAACCATCGCAGGTATGGCCTTCGCCAATGCCTTCCTCGGTATTTCTCACTCAATGGCCCACAAGATCGGTGCGCAATTCCACACCATCCACGGACGGACCAATGCCATCTTGCTTCCATACGTTATCCGCTACAACGGTACACGCCCAGCTAAGACAGCTACATGGCCTAAGTACAACTACTACCGTGCAGATGAAAAATACCAAGATATCGCTCGTATGCTAGGACTTCCATGCTCTACTCCAGAAGAAGCCGTTGAAGCTTACGCAAAAGCTGTATACGAACTCGGTGAACGCTGTGGTATCGAAATGAACTTCAAAGCACAAGGCATCGATGAAAAAGAATGGAAGAAACATTCTCGTGAATTGGCCTTCCTTGCTTATGAAGATCAATGTTCACCAGCTAACCCACGTCTTCCAATGGTAGACCATATGCAAGAAATCATCGAAGATGCTTACTATGGTTACAAGGAACGTCCAGGACGTCGTAAATAAGACGCCAAGGAACAACTGATGTTTATCAGCTACCCCCACTCGAAAGAGCGGGGGATTTTTGCTATTTGGGTCCAAAACTCGTTTTTTCATAAAAAATTAGACTTTTTTTCAGAAATTGTGTTATTTTTATAGCATTCCGAGCTATTTTATGTTACCCTATAGTGTGTGAATCTGCCTGTAGCTGAAGGGTTATGATCCTTTTTCAGTTATAGGAAACGAAAAAATAAATCCAAGAAAGGAGGCCATCTCAAATGGAGTTAGAAGGTGACGTGCAAGGAAGACAAGATCAGGCACAGAAAATTATTGAAATGCCCCAACGAGATCGGGAAACTTCCACTTCAGAAAATCAGCCATCATCTGCTTCAGTGGTCTCCATGTATGGGCAGGAAAAGCCAAGCATTTCTAGCCTCCATCAGCAACTGGCAGGCGCATCTGGAACCCAGACCATTCAATTGCGGGAGGAATTGGTGCTGGCGGTAGCGCAGAATGCTTCAGCGCAAGCAACTGTCTTTGAGGCAGAAGTCAAGGATAAGCTGGAAGAGGCCAAGGAGACGGTTTCTCATAAGGTCGCTGAGGTGTCACAAATGGCCCACAGCATGGCCCAATTTTTAACAGATGCAGAAGTGGAGCAACTATTAGGAGAGTTCTCCATGGATACTTGTTGGGACCAAGCAGTAGAGGCGGAAAACCTCGCCCAAGCAAAGGCCTACTCCACTCGCTTGTCAGATTTGGCAGGTCAGCTGGAGGCTGCATCAGCTCAATTGGTGGACTTGGACAAGGGACAAGCGACGGCCTTTGATTTTTCATAAGTAGGAGAAAAAGATGTTAGAGATCCTGGGAGAGGACAGAGAACGAATTGAGGAGCTCCATCGAGAGATTAAAAAGGAGCAAGAGCGGATTGCGATCAGAAGTTTGATTGCAACGCAAAAAGCCTTGATGATGTTGGAAGCGATGAGTTTGCAGGTAAGCTTGGGCGGTCAATCCGAAAAGATGCGCTCTTTTGCTACAACGACCCTCGTTAGTGATTTGAAAGATGGATTTACAGGAGGAGCAGCGGACGCGGTAGAAACAGCACTGAAATCAGTGAAGAAGCCGATTTTATTGAGTCCGATTAAAGGAGGTATGTGATGTACCATTCAGGAAATAGTGAATTAGAACAACTAGAAGATCGACATTACCGCTTCAATCAAAAACTGAGCGAGTTGGAGTGGGATTATGCGGATATGCGTATGGATGTCCGCCAACATACAGAAAATTTAGTAGACTGGCTAAGTGCCCTGCATTTTCAAGCCCCAAGTGCGGAGGCTCAAAGTGGCTTAGAGCGTTTATTTGCCTTGCAAGAAGAGTTTGAGGCAGAGCTCAAGCGCTATGAAGAGCGTTTAGAAGAAGAGCGTGAGCGCGAGCAGCAAGAGTACTACAAGCAGCGTCAACAATTAGAACAAGGTGATTGAAACATTCCTCTGGTAGAGATAAGAGGAATGTTTTTGTTTGCCCAAAAAACTTTTAAAAATGTGCTCATAAATTCTTGCAAGCGCTTACTTAGTATGTTATAATATTCACAAAGAAACGAAAATAAAATGGTTTTATCAAACCAACAAAAAAGGAGTCGCTTATGAAAGCTGCAACTTATGTATCTGCAGGCAATCTGCAACTGCTGGATCAACCAAAACCAGTGATCAAAAATCCAACGGATGCCATTGTGCGTGTCTTGAAGACAACCATCTGTGGGACAGACCTTCACATCCTAGGAGGAGATGTGCCAGCTTGTAAAGAAGGCACGATTTTAGGCCACGAAGGAATCGGGATCGTCGAAGAAGTCGGCGATGCAGTGAATAACTTCAAGGTAGGCGACAAGGTCATCATCTCTTGTGTCACAGCTTGTAATACCTGCTACTACTGTAAACGTAGTTTGCCTTCTCACTGTGAAGATGGTGGTTGGATTTTGGGTCACTTGATCAACGGAACCCAAGCAGAGTATGTCCACATTCCACATGCGGATGGTAGTCTTTATCATGCGCCTGAAACTGTGGATGACGAAGCCTTGGTCATGCTCTCAGATATTCTCCCAACCTCTTATGAAATCGGGGTCCTCCCATCTCATGTAAAACCTGGGGACAATGTCTGTATCGTTGGAGCTGGTCCGATCGGTCTTGCAGCTCTCTTGACTGTGCAGTTCTTCTCACCAGCTACGATTATCATGGTGGACTTGTCTGAATCTCGTCTTGAAGCGGCTAAGAAATTTGGAGCAACTCACACCATCTGCTCCAGCGATATCGCTGAAATCAAGGCCTTTATCAATGAAGTGACCGAAGGTCGTGGTGTCGATATCTCCATGGAATGTGTGGGCTATCCTGCTACCTTTGATGTCTGCCAAAACGTCATCTCTGTCGGTGGACACATCGCTAATGTCGGTGTCCACGGAAAACCGGTTAGCTTCAATTTGGATGATTTGTGGATCAAGAACATTACCCTCAACACCGGTCTTGTCAATGCCAATACTACTGAAATGTTACTCAATGTCTTGAAATCAGGCAAGATCGATGCGACTAAGCTCATCACCCACCACTTCAAACTCTCAGAAGTTGAAAAAGCCTATGATGTCTTTAAACATGCGGGTGAAAACCATGCTCTCAAGGTGATTATCGAAAATGATATCAGTGAATGAAGTGGCAACTAATATTTGTTCATAGTTTTTTTAGACGAGGCTGGGACAAAAGTCCTAGCCTCTCAATTATTTTTGGATTGTCGAGCAAGACGCAGTGGTTGAGTGGGCTCTACTACGCTGATTTCATCAGTTTTTACAGCCCTACTCAACTGTGCGGAGGTGGGACGACGAAATCGAATTCTAACGAATTACCGATTTCTGTCCCACTCTCTATTTTCAACCCCAAATAGCCCATGATTCCTTGCAAAATAAATTTGTTGTCTTATAATAGAAGTACAGAAAACGATTACATAAAGAGAAAGGTGTGATCTTATGAAACGGTTTTGTTATCATCGTGAATTCTGGATGGACTTCCATTTCTGGATCTTGGTCTTGCTTTTAGTGGCTGTAGCTTTGACGATGCGGGCTCCGCTTTCGGTAGTTAGCCTGGCTTATCTTGCTTTTGTTGGGATTTTGATCCTTCTTCAGGTCTTTCAACCGTCTGTATCGACACGGCAGTATCCAGAAGGTAGCTACCATTTCAATTGGACCTTTTATCGCGATACCCGACTGTATATCAATCTCTTTTTACTAGCAGGTCTCTTGGCAGGCCCAATGGCTTCATCGGATATGGTCTATTGGATCTTGCTTGGAGCCGTCGTTGGCTCTATTGGCTTTGTATTTGTCGTAAAGGAAAAAGCGACCCAAAAGATGGCCTAAGGAATCACCATGTCCTAGATCTCTGAAACTAGTTTCAGAGATCTTTTTATTTTGCCCTAAAATGTGAAACTATAATCCAATTGCACGATTAATATTGTAAGCGCTTTAAAAATAGATTATAATCAATTTACAAGTACTCGAGTTGCCTTATTATCAAAGGAGTAGGAGTTATGTCAAAGATTACAAAAGATGAACTGATTGAACAAATCAAAGACGGCATCATTGTTTCTTGTCAAGCTCTCCCTCATGAACCGCTCTATACAGAAGCAGGAGGAGTCATTCCTCTCTTAGTAAAAGCGGCTGAGCAGGGTGGAGCTGTCGGAATCCGAGCCAATAGTGTCCGGGATATCAAGGAAATCAAGGAAGTGACCAAGTTACCGATCATTGGGATTATCAAACGTGATTACCCACCTGAAGAACCCTTTATCACGGCGACTATGAAAGAAGTCGATGAGCTGGCAGCTTTGGATATCGCAGTCATTGCGCTTGATTGTACCAAACGGCCGCGTCATGATGGCCTTTCGATTAGTGACTTTATCCATCAAGTCAAAGAGAAATATCCTGACCAACTCTTGATGGCTGATATCTCTACTCTGGAAGAAGGATTGACAGCTGTCGAAGCGGGAGTGGACTTTGTCGGAACGACCCTTTCGGGCTATACGGACTACAGTCCAAAGGTTGATGGTCCAGATTTTGAACTGATTCATCGTCTCTGCCAAGCAGGAGTAGATGTCATCGCAGAAGGCAAGATCCACTATCCGGATCAAGCCAAGAAAATCCATGATCTCGGGGTTCGCGGCATCGTTGTAGGTGGTGCCATTACTCGACCAAAAGAGATTACAGAGCGCTTCGTCGCAGCCTTAAAATGAGTAAACAAAACAGTAGATTGAAGGAGGAGGAGACCGAATAGAGAGTAGTCGAATCTGAAACATGAACAAGAATAGGCGTCCTCATTGAGGATAACCCCCTGTAAGAGTAATCTTACCGTAAATTGTGAGGAGAAATCACATGAAAATGAAAAAAGTATTGTGCTCGTTGGTAGCTGGTGCAGCTCTTCTAGCACTCGCAGCTTGTGGCTCTAGCGGAGGATCAAAATCAGAATCTTCTGGTGGAAATTCTGGTAAAACAGAAATCACTTGGTGGGCCTTCCCAGTCTTTACTCAAGAAAAAGCAGAAGATGGTGTTGGAACCTACGAAAAATCAATTATTGCAGCTTTTGAAAAAGCAAATCCAGATATCCACGTGAATTTGGAAACGATTGACTTCAAGTCAGGTCCTGAAAAGATCACAACGGCTATTGAAGCAGGAACTGCTCCAGATGTGCTCTTTGATGCACCTGGACGGATCATTCAGTATGGTAAAAATGGAAAATTGGCTGATTTGAACGATCTCTTTACCGAAGATTTTGTCAAAGATGTCAATAATGAAAATATCATTCAAGCCAGCAAGGCAGGCGACACAGCTTACATGTATCCAATTAGTTCAGCACCATTCTACATGGCGATGAATAAGAAGATGCTCAAAGATGCAGGCGTGTTGGATCTTGTCAAAGAAGGCTGGACAACAGACGACTTTGAAAAAGTATTGAAAGCTTTGAAAGACAAAGGTTATACACCAGGATCACTCTTCAGTAATGGTCAAGGTGGAGACCAAGGAACTCGTGCCTTCATTGCTAACCTTTATGGCGGTTCTGTTACTGATGAAAAAGTAACCAAGTATACAACAGATGATCCAAAATTTGTCAAAGGTTTGGAAAAAGCTTCTAAATGGATCGATGACGGCTTGATGATGAATGGTTCTCAATTCGATGGTGGAGCAGACATCCAAAACTTTGCGAATGGTCAAACTTCTTACACTATCTTGTGGGCGCCTTCACAAAACGGTATCCAAGCTAAATTGTTGGATGCAAGTAAGGTCGAAGTAGTAGAAGTGCCATTCCCATCTGACTCAGGCAAGCCAAAATTGGAATACCTTGTCAATGGATTTGCAGTCTTCAATAATAAAGATGAAAAGAAAATTGCTGCTGCTAAGAAATTTGTACAGTTCATCGCAGACGACAAAGAATGGGGTCCAAAAGATGTTGTGCGTACAGGAGCTTTCCCAGTTCGTAGTTCATTTGGTAAGTTGTACGATGACAAACGGATGGAAACCATCAGCACTTGGACAAAATACTACTCACCATACTACAACACAA
This sequence comes from Streptococcaceae bacterium AF13-5-6.0, assembly GCA_027685415.1. Lineage (GTDB taxonomy): Bacteria > Bacillota > Bacilli > Lactobacillales > Streptococcaceae > Streptococcus. Next base: position 14,354 of record JAQCUL010000034.1, on the reverse strand, counting down.
TCGACGGTTTTGCAGAAATGCGTACACTTTGGTTCCCAATGTTGCAATCTGTTTCAAACGGGGATGAAAAAGCAGAACCAGCTTTGAAGACATTTACTGAAAAAGCAAACGAAACGATCAAGAAAAAATAGATCATCTATGAAACTCAAATGATCCTTTCATAGAAATAAGAAAGCATAGGCCCCCTCGATTTCTTATCTCCATACGTAGATTGAAAGAGGGGGCCTTCATATTTTCACTCTCCTAATTATCATATGTAGAAAGGCGCAGTGCCATCCATTCCACATAGGAATCAAGGAAAAAATAGAAAAAGAACACTAGGAGGTGCCTTACTGTGAAGGTAAACAAAATCCGAATGAGGGAGACGCTCGTTTCCTACGCATTCCTAGCACCCATTTTAATCTTCTTTACGGTCTTTGTCCTAGCCCCCATGATCATGGGATTTGTGACAAGTTTCTTCAACTATTCTATGACATCCTTTAAGTTTGTCGGTTTAGAAAATTATTCCCGCATGTTTGCGGATAAGGTCTTTGTGAAGTCCTTGATCAATACCGTCATCATCGTTATCGGATCCGTTCCGATCGTCGTATTGTTCTCCTTGTTTGTGGCTTCTCAGACCTACCATCAAAATGCGATTGCGCGTTCCTTCTATCGTTTCGTCTTCTTCCTTCCAGTTGTTACAGGGAGTGTAGCGGTAACGGTTGTATGGAAATGGATCTATGATCCACTATCAGGGATTTTGAACTTTGTATTGAAATCTGGACATGTCATCAACCAAAACATTTCTTGGTTGGGGGACAAGCACTGGGCTTTGATGGCCATCATTATCATCTTGTTGACCACCTCTGTTGGTCAACCGATCATCCTCTACATCGCAGCTATGGGAAATATTGATAATTCTCTCGTAGAAGCAGCGCGTGTTGACGGTGCGACAGAATTTCAAGTTTTCTGGAAGATCAAATGGCCAAGCTTGTTGCCAACAACTCTTTATATTGCCATCATTACGACCATTAACTCTTTCCAATGTTTCGCCTTGATCCAATTGTTGACATCCGGTGGTCCTAACTACTCAACGAGTACCCTTATGTACTACCTCTATGAAAAAGCCTTTAAACTCTCTGAATACGGTTATGCCAACACCATGGGTGTCTTCCTTGCGGTGATGATTGCCATTATCAGTTTTGCGCAATTCAAGATCCTCGGAAACGACGTAGAATACTAAAGAAAGGAGCCTCAGATGAAACCAACACAAAAGAAACCCATCACTGCCTTTACAGTGATTTCAACGATCATTTTGCTCCTTTTGACAGTCTTGTTCATTTTCCCATTTTATTGGATTTTGACAGGGGCCTTTAAGTCTCAGCCAGATACCATTATGATCCCACCTCAGTGGTGGCCAAAGACACCAACCATGGAAAACTTCCAACAGTTGATGGTACAAAACCCAGCCCTACAATGGTTGTGGAATAGTGTCTTCATCTCCCTTGCAACCATGCTTTTGGTGTGTATGACCTCTTCCTTGGCAGGATATGTCTTGGCTAAGAAACGCTTCTATGGGCAACGAATTCTCTTTGCTATCTTTATCGCGGCCATGGCTCTTCCGAAACAAGTTGTCTTAGTTCCATTGGTACGGATTATTAACTTTATGGGGATCCATGATACCCTTGCAGCGGTTATTCTACCATTGGTTGGATGGCCATTCGGGGTCTTCTTGATGAAGCAATTTAGTGAAAACATCCCAACAGAACTCTTAGAATCTGCTAAGATCGATGGTTGTGGAGAGTTGCGGACTTTCTGGAGCGTTGCCTTCCCAATTGTCAAGCCGGGATTTGCAGCCCTTGCCATCTTTACCTTTATCAACACCTGGAACGACTACTTTATGCAATTGGTAATGCTGACCTCTCGGCAAAACTTGACCATTTCCTTAGGGGTAGCAACCATGCAGGCTGAAATGGCCACCAACTATGGCTTGATCATGGCTGGGGCAGCCCTAGCTGCAGTGCCAATCGTTACGGTCTTCCTCGTGTTCCAAAAATCCTTTACACAAGGGATTACCATGGGAGCGGTCAAAGGATAAGTCGTCTGCTTGGACAAACGATAGTTGTGTGCAGATCGGTTTTCTAGGCTGAAAAGTATCGAAAGGATGAGAATATGATATTTGATGATTTAAAAAACATCACCTTTTACAAAGGAATCCACCCCAATCTGGATCAGACCATTGATTTTCTCTATGAGCATAGGAAGGATTCTTTTGAATTGGGGAAATATGATATTGATGGGGATAAGGTCTTTCTCGTCGTTCAAGAAAATACCCTCAATAAAGAAGAAAATGATCGCTTTGAACACCACAAAAAATATGCCGATTTGCATTTATTAGTAGAAGGGCATGAGTTTTCGAGTTATGGATCTCGTGTGACAGGTGAGGCGCTCGCATTTGACGAAGCATCGGACATCGGTTTTGTCCATTGCCAGGAGTCTTATCCGCTTCATCTAGGCTATCATAATTTTGCGATTTTCTTTCCAGGGGAGCCTCACCAGCCCAATGGCTATGCAGGGCAAGAAGATATCGTGAAAAAATATCTATTTAAAATTGCGATCGATTGATCACGTTAGAAAGGAGTGCCTATGTCATCTAAGGGGGCAGGATTGATCAAAACCGTTTTTAACACGGACAATGTAGTGATGCGTATCAGTGAGAAGGTCCTCGACTTGGTAACCGTTAATCTTTTATTTGTGCTAAGTTGTTTACCAGTTCTCACGATTGGAATTGCGAAAATTAGTTTGTATCAGACCTTATTTGCCATTAAGCACCAGCGTCGTGTTCCGGTGATTCGTAGTTATGCGAAGGCTTTTCGGGACAATTGGAAAATAGGCTTGCAACTAGGAAGTTTAGAACTGATTGTTGCAGGTATTTGTCTCTTTGATTTATTCTTATTTTGGGGGCAAACTTCCCTAGCTTTCCAAGCTTTGAAAACCATTTGTTTAGGCCTCTTTCTCTTTCTTGTGTTGATCTTATTGGCTGCTTATCCAATTGCGGCTCGCTACCAGTTGGATTGGAAAGAGTGTTTGCAAAAAGCCATGATTGTGACAGGCTTGCATTTTCCTTGGTTCTTTGTCATGGGAAGTGCTCTCTTGCTTCTATGTATGGCTCTTGCAAGCTCGGTTTTAGCTTTCCTATTGGGGCTTATGATCTTTTTCTTGTTCGGCTTTTCAAGCTTAGCTTTTGCACAAGTTGGATTAATGGAAAAGATTTTTGCCCAGTACCAAGAATAAAATGAATTCATTAGTGACAAAAGGAGAAAAAATGTCAGATTTAAAAAAATATGAAGGAGTCATCCCCGCTTTTTACGCCTGCTATGATGACCAAGGAGAAATTAGCCCGGAGCGGGTACGTGCGCTGGTAGAATATTTTATCGCGAAAGGTGTGCAGGGCTTGTATGTCAACGGATCCTCTGGCGAATGTATCTACCAGAGCGTGGCCGATCGCAAGCTGATCTTGGAAGAAGTGATGGCAGTGGCTAAAGGGAAATTGACTATCATTGCTCACGTAGCCTGCAACAACACCAAGGATAGCGTGGAATTGGCACGACATGCGGAAGAACTAGGAGTAGATGCCATTGCGGCCATTCCGCCAATTTATTTTCGCTTACCAGAATACAGTGTGGCCCACTACTGGAATGAAATCAGTGCAGCCGCACCCAATACAGACTTTGTCATCTATAATATCCCGCAATTGGCAGGGATTGCTTTGACACCGAGCCTTTACAAGGAAATGTTGAAAAACCCACGGGTGATTGGGGTCAAGAATTCTTCGATGCCTGTTCAGGACATTCAAACCTTTGCTTCTTTAGGAGGCGACGACCACATCGTCTTTAATGGTCCGGATGAACAATTCTTAGGTGGCCGTCTCATGGGAGCGCATGCTGGGATCGGTGGCACCTATGGTGCGATGCCAGAACTTTTCTTGAAGCTCAATCAGCTGATTGCTGAGAAAGACTTGGAGACTGCGCGTGCCTTGCAGTTTGCCATCAATGACATTATTGGAGTCTTGACATCTGCTCATGGCAATATGTATGCGGTCATAAAAGCGGTTTTGCGCATTAATGAAGGTTTGGACTTGGGATCTGTTCGCTCCCCTTTGACGCCAGTAGTAGAAGCGGATCAAGAAGTGATTCAACGTGCTGCTCAACTCATTCAGGACACAAAAGCCAGATTCCTTTAATCAAAGGAGGTCTAGATGAATCCATATGTTGTAATTGATATCGGAGGGACCAGTATCAAGTATGGTCTAGCCGATGCAAAAGGGCAACTCCTAGAGACCCATGAAATGCCAACGGAGGCCCAAAAAGGAGGACCTCACATTCTTAACACAACAAAGGAAATCGTAGCCCGTTATTTGAAGAAGCATCCCTTGGAAGGGGTTGCGATTTCTTCGGCCGGAATGGTCGATCCTGATAAGGGAGAAATCTTTTATGCTGGCCCACAAATTCCCAACTATGCAGGCACCCAATTCAAAAAGGAAATCGAAGAGACCTTTCAGATCCCTTGCGAGATTGAAAATGATGTCAACTGTGCCGGTCTCGCAGAGGTCACTACAGGCCATGCAAAAGGATCGAACAATGCTGTTTGCTTGACGATTGGGACAGGGATCGGCGGTTGCCTCTTGCTTGATGGTCAGGTCTTTCATGGTTTTAGCAATTCAGCCTGTGAGGTTGGCTATCTTCATTTGCCAGACGGTGCCTTTCAGGATCTAGCTTCAACGACGGCTTTGGTCGAGTATGTGGCAGAACATCATGGTGATCCTGTGGAACAGTGGAATGGTCGCCGGATCTTCAAGCAGGCAACTGAAGGAGATAAGATCTGTATGGCTGGAATTGATCGGATGGTGGCCTATCTCGGAAAAGGACTGGCCAATATCGCCTATGTGGTCAATCCAGAGGTCATCGTTCTTGGAGGGGGGATTATGGCTCAGGAAGCCATCCTCAAGCCAAAAATCTATCAAGCCCTGTGTGCCGAACTGGTTCCTAGCCTAGCAGATAAGATCCGTTTGGAATTTGCCCACCATCAAAACGCCGCAGGTATGTTGGGGGCTTACTATCACTTTAGACAAAAACATGAAACATAAAACAAGTCGCGTTGGCGACTTGTTTTTGATTCATCAAAAAAAGCATGAAAGATGAAGAAAGCCTGATCTTTCATGCTTTTTAAATAGGGAGACCATATTAAGATTTTCGAGAACGTTGACTAGAAAGCTTTTTGTTTTCCCAGTAGCTATTAAAGACAATTTCCTTTTGTTCTCGGCTTTTATTAAGGAAATGAGCATAGATCAAATCGACCACAATGAGGAGTGGTAAAATAGCAGAGATTCGATCGATATAGGTACTACTAGGAAGAGGTGTGGCCGGTAACACTTCTGTGAATCCTTGGTGGATGGCAGCCGGGTTAGCCGTCACAAGAACCGTTTTAGCCCCTTTTTCTTTGGCGTCCAGGAGACTGTCTGTAATGGAGTTGGTGCCTCCTGACAATGAGAAACCTATGACTAAACAAGAGGAATCGAGAATACTGGTCGTCCAAGCAAAGCCGTCTTGATCAGTCAGGGCTTCACAAACGACGCCCAGTCGCATAAAGCGCAATTTCATTTCTCGAGCGACTAAACCGGAACTACCGATCCCGAAGAAATAGACTCGGTCTACTTGATCGATTAGTTCAGCTACCTGATCTAATTGGGAATCTTTTACCAGACTTTCAGTGACGTTACTGATATGGTGGTAGCGTTGCAAGACGCTGAGAGTGAGTTCGTCATGCTCTTGCACCTGTTTTTGATTCTTTGTTTCCTCATTAAAATGATAGACAAACTCCCGATAGCCGGAAAAACCACATTTTTGAGAGAAACGCGTTAAAGCTGCCTTTGAGACATGGAGTAACTCCGTTACACGAGAAGAGGACAGGGAGTGCTGTCGTGCTTCGGATGATAAAAAATATTGGGCAATGTCGCGTTCCATATCTGTTAACTCAGCTTCATGGCTGGCGATAATGGCGCGTAAATCTTGATCTTGTTTCACAGCAATCCTCCTTTCTCACGAGATGAAATAACAGGATGCTCCTATAATATATTACACATTATAACATGGGTAACCGCTTTATTCAAGTAAAAGAAATCAAGAAATACTGAAACTAGGAACAGGATAGGAGAAAAGAAGAGAACGCTTCCAATCCTGGCAGTAGTGGCTTGTTGGTTGTCCACAATTTTCTGAAAATTTCCGGTTGGGCCTGAACAAACGATATGAATTGTGGTATAATTTAAGATAATTGTACTGTTGTTGGAAGAACAATGGTTGAATAAGGAGGTGTGACGATGTCGAATGCAACACTCGAGATGATGCAAGAGATCGAGCAAGCTGCTCAGGGCGTGATCGTAGGCTATGAAGCTCAAGTTGAACAAATCCGAACGGATTCGCGCGATCGACTTGCAACAGTGGCACAGCATTACGATGAGGAAACCAAGCAATTGGTCACAGAGGCAGAAAAAAACGCCCAGGAAAGACTCGTCCGTTTAACGAAAGATCTGGAAGAAACGGTTGCGCGCAATGATGCCAAGGTACAAGAGGCGATGACCGACAAGCGAGCTGGGTTAGTTGAAGCCATTGTAGAAAAGGTGGTAGCAAGCTATGGCCGTTAGTCAGATGCAAAAACTGTCCCTCATCTTGCCCAAAGATGACTTGGACAGTCTCCTACTAGCGCTACAGTCTGAGGCAAAAATCCAGATTTATGACCTCAGTGAGCATGAAGAATGGCAGGCTGCCTTTGAGGCAAATACCTTGTCTCAACCCTTGACAGAGGACAATCGTCAAGCCTTGGTAGAGCTGCAAAAACGTCAAGAACAAGTTGAAAAAATGATTCAAACTCTGGAGCCCTACATGCCTGAGAAGAAGGCTCTGCAAGCTCTAAAGGAAGAACCCTTAAGCTTGTCTTTTGATGACTTGCAGGCCCACGGGATGATTCGAGATGAGGATCTTCTATTGACCAAGTTGAAACGCCAATTGCGCGTGTTAGACAAGGCTCGTCAGAAGATTGCGGATGCAAAGGCAGAGATAGAGCGCTTAGAAAAATGGCGACCGTTAGAGGTGACACCAGCTGCCCTCGCTTCCTTTCACTATGTGCATGGCTTGATCGGGACGATCCCGAATAGCGATACAGACGCCGTTCGTTCTTCTTTAAAAGCTCATCCTGAGCTGGAGTTAGAAGAAGTCTTTACGTCTGAAACCGAACACGGTTATGTCATCTTGTATCGCTCGGGAGATCGTGTAGCTGTTCAGGAGCTTCTGGAAGATCATGGATTCAAAGAATTGGACTATGAAGAAGAGCAGGTCCCAGCCGCTTACTTGGATCGCCTAGAAGGGGAAATCAAAGAGCAAGAAGCTGTAGTTGCAGCAACCCTGGCAGAGTTGCAAAACTCCCAGAAGGAGTTGGACCAGCTCAAGTACCAGATGGATTACTTGCTGAGTTCGGGAGCTCGTGAGGAAGCTAAGTCGCTTCTTGCCAGCACGCAAAGCTTGGTAGCCCTAGAGGGTTGGATTGAAACCTCCCAAGTGGCCTCATTGCGAGACTTCTTGCAAGAAGATTTTGGTTCTCGGGTCTTACTAGAGACACGCGATGTGACGGAAAAAGATTGGGATGACGTTCCGATCCAGTTGCGAAATAATGCCTTGGTAGAGCCCTTTGAATTAGTCACAGAGATGTACGCTCTGCCTAAGTATTACGAGAAAGATCCGACACCGATCGTTTCGCTCTTCTACTTTGTTTTCTTTGGCATGATGGTCGCAGATATCGGTTATGGACTGTTGCTAACCTTGGCGACAGGCTTTGCCCTTAAAGCCTTCAAGCTCAAGCCTGGTACAGCCAAGAACCTTCGGTTCTTCAGTCTTCTCGGAATTTCAGTTGCCCTTTGGGGTGTGGTCTATGGCTCTTTCTTTGGATTTGAGATGCCTTTTGCTCTGATCAGTACGACCAGTAACGCCATGACCATCCTGATCCTCTCAGTGGTCTTTGGTTTTGTCACTGTCTTAGTGGGCCTCTTCCTAGGGGGAATGAAAAATGTCCGCCTCAAAGACTACACGGAAGCCTATAATGCTGGCTTTGCTTGGGTCTTGATCCTGCTTGGTTTAATGCTTCTAGCTGTAGGCAATATCTTGCCAGGGATGAGCCTTCTAGTTCCGATCGGCAAGTGGCTGGCTATTTTGAATGCCATTGGGATCTTGATTGTTTCCATTGTCAGTGCCAAGAAGCTATCCGGTTTAGCGTCTGGTCTCTTTAACCTCTACAATGTTAGTGGCTATGTTGGAGACTTGGTCAGCTTCACTCGTTTGATGGCCTTGGGCTTGTCTGGAGCCAGTATCGGTTCGGCCTTTAACCTCATTGTCAATCTCTTTCCACCGCTTGGACGGTTTACGGTAGGGCTTCTGCTCTTTATCGTCCTACATGCCATTAATATGTTCCTGTCCTTCTTGTCAGGATATGTGCATGGAGCCCGTTTGATCTTTGTGGAGTTCTTCGGTAAGTTCTACGAAGGAGGAGGCAAGCCATTTCGTCCTCTCAAACCTTCTGAACGCTATATTAAAACAAAAAAATAAGTATTATCTTTAATAAATAGGAGTATATTCATGGAATCTTTAGCATCATATTTTTCAGCCCATGGGGGCGCCTTCTTTGCAGCATTTGGTGTGGCGATCGCCGTTGCACTTAGTGGAATGGGATCTGCCCTTGGGGTTGGTAAAACGGGTCAAGCAGCAGCAGCGCTCTTGAAAGAACAACCTGAAAAATTTGCCCAAGCCTTGATTTTGCAATTGTTGCCAGGTACACAAGGTTTGTACGGTTTCGTTATCGGGATCCTGATCTGGTTGCAAATTAAGCCAGATATGCCACTTGAAACAGGGGTTGCTTATTTCTTTACAGCTCTTCCAGTTGCGATCGTTGGTTATTTCTCAGCAAAACACCAAGGAAATGTTGCGACAGCAGGTATGCAAATTTTGGCCAAACGCCCTGAAGACATGATGAAAGGGGTTATCCTTGCGGCCATGGTTGAAACCTACGCCATCTTGGCCTTCGTTGTGTCCTTCCTATTGACCCTACGCGTCGGCTAAGAGCTAGCTTTGATGGATTCGCCTTACGAGGCGAAAAACACAAGACGCATGCAATAGGAGAAAAAACGATATGGATGAACAAACCCAATTAAAGGATTCGATCTTGGCCCAAGCCCACGAAAAAGGGCGTAAACTCTTAGAAGAGGCCAAGGAAACCATCCTAAAAGAAGAGACTGCACAAGAAGAGCGTTTGATCCAAGATAAACTCAATCAACGCTCCGAGCAGCTCAAGCGGATTCAACGTCAATTGCAACGTGAAACCCAACAAATCGAAAATAAAAAACGCCAATCAACCCTTGTCACCAAGCAACGAGTCTTAAAGGATCTCTTTGCAGATGCTTATGAAGCGATGGTGGCTTGGCCCCTTGAAAAGGAAATGCAGTTTGTAGATGCGGTCTTAGAGCGCTATCAGGGACAAGTTGTGACCCTGACCTTTGGGGCAGTGAGCGCTGCTAAATTTGATTCAGCAGCTCTCGAGAGATTGAAGCAGACGCATCAGAATGTGACAGTTGCAGATGCAACAATCCCAGCTCAAGCAGGCTTTGTCTTGTCGGTTGGGAAGATTGATGACAACTATCTCTACCGTGATTTGGTGGATTCCATTTGGGAGCAAGAAAGCTACCAGATGGCAGCCAGCATTTTCACAGATGAAGAGAACTAGGAGGTTGCAATGAGCGAACGGACCTATTCTCAAGTCAATACAGGAATCAGCGTACGTGAGGCTAGTTTTGTCAGTCCCAGTCAGTTCGAGCAGTTGCTTGCAAGTCCCTCTAGTGAGAGCCGAGAAGGCTTGTTGCAAGGGACGCCTTATGCTTTAGACAGCCACGAGATCAAGGATTTATCAGCCCTTGAAGCCCGCCTGATGGCAGCCTTGTTGGCAGAATACCAATGGGCTTTTGAGGTAAGCCCTCAGTCAGACTTGGTTAGCCTGTTTACCTTGAAATACACCTATCATAATCTCAAGGTTTATCTGAAACACAAGGCGACAGAGCGCAAGTTGGGGCACTTATTGATCCCTATCGGTCCTTATTCTCTCGATGTGCTTGAGCATTTGGTGGCGACCTTTTCTGCGGAGCATTGTCCGGCCTTTATGGCGGAAGAAGTAGCTGCAACCTGGCAAGAATTCCAAGACTATCAGGACTTGCGGGTTCTCGAAATCGGGATGGATTTAGCTTATTTTAAACACCTGAGATACATAGGGGACAGCCTAGATCATCCGATTTTGAAGCAGTTGGTGGACATGACCATTGACTTTTACAATGCAATTACGGTCAAGCGGGCCATGGATCAGCAAAAACCGCATAGCTTTATGCACCAATTACTTTCAGATGAAGGGAGCCTCGGTGCCCATCAGGTGATCGACCTGCTAGAATCCGGTCAGTGGTTGACCTGGTTTTATCAAGTCAATCCGCTGGAGTACGATCTCGCTTTAGACACTTATGAAGAAAAAATGCGCACCGGTCAACTAAAGACCGTAGAGTTGGAGTATTTAGAGAGTTTGGTGAAATTCAGTCTTCTAGACGATGGCCGTTTTGAAGTCGATGGACCACTCCCTCTTGTTCGTTATCTTTACGGAAAAGAGTTAGAGGTGACCAACCTTCGTTTGGTCCTCTCTGGTTTAGACAATGGTTTTCCGCTAGCAGACATCAAAGAAAGGATGAGACCGATTTATGGACAAACAGACCTATAAGATCGCAGTTGTGGGCAATCGGGACGCCATCCTTCCTTTTCGCCTGATTGGCTTTCAAACCTATCCGGTCACAGAGCCGCAAGAAGCGATCAATACCTTGCGAAAACTCAGTCGGGAAAACTTCGGGATTATCTACCTGACAGAGGATATTGCTCAGGCTATTCCAGATACAGTGGCTTTTTACGACCAGCAGCTGACACCGGCTCTGATCCTTATCCCGACCCATAGAGGGACTACAGGACTGGGCCAACAGCGGATTCGTGATAATGTCGAAAAAGCAGTAGGACAGGATATTTTATGAGAACAAATGAATTTGGCCAAGCGATTGGCGATGCACTGCCGGATTATACACCGGGGCGTCTGCCAGCTATTGAGCGGATTGAAGGTCGCTATACCGTGATCGAGCGCCTCTCAAAAGAAAAACATGGAGCAGATCTTTATCAGGTCTACGGGCCGGACTCTCCAGCAGCGATGTGGACCTTTCTGTTCAAAGGCCCTGCCCACAATGAGGAGGAGTGGGACCACCTATTAGATGATCTCATGACAGCCCAAGGTCGCTTTTACTATGCGATTGTAGACAAAGATTCAGGCAAGGCTTTGGGGACTTTCTCTCTCATGCGGATCGATCAAGCCAACCGGGTGATCGAAGTCGGAGCAGTGACCTACTCACCAGCGCTCCAAAAGACACGCATGGCTACGGAAGCCCAGTATCTGTTAGCGCGCTACGTGTTTGAAGATTTAGGCTACCGCCGCTATGAGTGGAAGTGCGATGCTTTAAACCAAGCTTCTCGCAAAGCAGCTGAGCGCTTAGGGTTCACCTATGAAGGCTGTTTCCGTCAGGCTGTTGTTTATAAAGGTCGGACCCGTGATACAGACTGGTTGTCTATCATTGACCAAGAATGGCCAGAAATCAAACAGCGACTAGAAGCTTGGTTGGATCCAAGCAATTTCGATGCCAATGGCCAACAAAAGCAAGCTCTAAGAGAGATAGCACAAAAGTAAAACAAAGAAACAAAGGATTCCCAGGAGGAATACATGACTCAAGGAAAAATTATCAAAGTTTCCGGTCCCTTGGTGGTTGCATCAGGGATGCAGGAGGCCAATATCCAAGACATTTGCCGGGTCGGCGATCTTGGTTTGATTGGCGAAATTATTGAGATGCGGCGTGACGAAGCCTCTATCCAAGTATATGAAGAAACGTCTGGAGTCGGTCCAGGAGAACCAGTGGTCACAACCGGAGCTCCCCTTTCTGTTGAATTGGGACCAGGTTTGATCTCTCAGATGTTTGACGGGATCCAACGCCCCTTGGAACGCTTCCAAGAAGTGACTGCCAGTGACTTTTTGGTTCGTGGGGTGCAAGTTCCAAATCTAGATCGGGACACCAAATGGGCCTTCGAACCAAGTGTGACTGAAGGGACAGAAGTGGTCGCTGGAGACATCGTCGGTACCGTTCAAGAGACCAATATGGTGGAACACCGCATCATGGTACCCTTTGGTGTCAGTGGACGTGTGACCAAGATCGCAGCAGGTTCTTACACAGTAGAAGAGCCGGTTTATGAGATCGAGCAGGCAGATGGTAGCCTCTTTACTGGGACCCTGATGCAAAAATGGCCGGTTCGTCGAGGCCGTCCCTTTGCACAAAAACTCATTCCAGTAGAGCCTTTGGTTACCGGTCAACGGGTCATCGATACCTTCTTCCCTGTGACTAAGGGTGGAGCTGCAGCTGTTCCTGGTCCTTTCGGAGCTGGAAAGACAGTTGTGCAACACCAGGTGGCTAAGTTTGCCAATGTAGACATCGTAATTTACGTTGGTTGTGGAGAACGTGGAAATGAAATGACGGACGTTCTGAATGAATTTCCAGAATTGATCGATCCAACGACTGGTCAATCCATTATGCAACGGACTGTTCTGATCGCGAACACTTCGAACATGCCAGTAGCGGCGCGTGAAGCTTCCATCTACACAGGGATTACTATTGCCGAATACTTCCGTGATATGGGCTACTCCGTTGCCATCATGGCGGACTCTACTTCTCGTTGGGCAGAAGCTCTCCGTGAAATGTCTGGTCGTCTAGAAGAAATGCCAGGGGATGAAGGTTACCCAGCCTATCTCGGTAGCCGGATCGCCGAATATTACGAGCGGGCAGGTCGGGTCAAGACACTTGGAACCACTGCGCGCGAAGGTTCGATTACCGCTATCGGTGCCGTTTCCCCTCCAGGTGGAGACATTTCAGAGCCGGTAACGCAAAATACCTTGCGAATTGTTAAGGTCTTCTGGGGCTTAGATGCTCAATTGGCCCAACGCCGCCACTTCCCAGCCATCAACTGGTTGAGTTCTTATTCGCTTTACCAAGATGAAGTTGGTCGCTATATCGATTTACATGAACAAATCAGCTGGTCTGAAAAAGTGACCCGCGCTATGAATTTGCTTCAAAAGGAAAGTGAATTGCAAGAAATCGTGCGCTTGGTTGGTCTAGATTCCTTGTCTGAAAAAGACCGCTTGACCATGAATGCGGCCAAGATGATCCGTGAAGACTACCTGCAACAAAATGCCTTTGATGAGGTCGATACCTATACCTCTTTCAGCAAGCAGGTGGCCTTGTTGACCAACATTTTGACCTTTGATCAAGAAAGTCAAAAAGCTCTAGAATTAGGGGCTTACTTCACAGAAATCATGGAAGGAACCGTGGCTCTTCGAGACCGCATTGCCCGTAGCAAGTTCATCCATGAGGATCAATTGGCAACCATCCAAGCCTTGAAAGAAGAAATCGTAGAAACCCTACACCAAATCGTCGCAAAAGGAGGAGTAGACAATGAGCGTGATTAAAGAATACCGTACTGTCAGCGAAGTTGTTGGCCCCTTGATGATTGTCGATCAGGTCGAAGGGGTTCACTACAATGAACTCGTAGAAATCAAGCTTCATGATGGAACGACCCGTCAGGGACAAGTCCTCGAAGTCCAAGAAGACAAGGCCATGGTCCAGCTCTTTGAAGGATCTAGCGGGATCAACTTAGAAAAAGCCAAAGTCCGCTTTACCGGACGTCCCCTAGAACTTCCTGTGTCTGAAGACATGGTCGGACGCATCTTTAACGGGATGGGAAAACCCATCGATGGCGGTCCGGAGATTATCCCAGAGAAATACTTGGACATTGATGGACAAGCCATCAACCCTGTTTCGCGGGACTATCCAGATGAATTTATCCAGACAGGGATCTCAGCCATTGACCATTTGAATACCTTGGTTCGGGGCCAAAAACTCCCAGTATTCTCAGGTTCTGGTCTTCCTCACAAGGAGTTGGCGGCTCAGATTGCTCGTCAAGCGACGGTTCTTAATTCGGAAGAAAACTTCGCCGTGGTCTTTGCGGCTATGGGAATTACCTTTGAAGAAGCCGAGTTCTTTATGAACGATCTTCGGGAGACAGGGGCCATTGACCGCTCTGTCCTCTTCATCAACCTAGCCAATGACCCAGCTATTGAGCGGATTGCCACTCCTCGGATCGCCTTGACAGCCGCCGAATATTTGG
>JAQCUL010000033.1:21454-22482 GCA_027685415.1 Streptococcaceae bacterium AF13-5-6.0 | reverse complement strand
TATTTGGCGATCGTACCAGACGATGTGCAGATGCAAACCATCTATGATAGCCTCTAATAAAACCATATCGTGAAGTTTCGGAACAGTTTGTGGTATACTGGTAGAAGATAGAATGAGGAGAGAAAAACATGGAACCAGTGAAACTTTTTCAATACAATACCTTGGGTGCCCTAATGGCGGGTCTGTACGGGGGTTCATTTACGATTGGAGAACTCTTGGAACATGGGGATCTAGGAGTTGGAACGCTTGATTCTATTGATGGAGAGTTGATCGTATTAGATGGAAAGGCTTATCAGGCTAAGGGATCAGGCGACCATCCTGAAATTGTCGAAGTTTCTCCTGATGCCAAGGTTCCTTATGCAGCAGTTGTTCCTCACCAAGCAGAAGTGATTTTCCGTCAACGCTTTGAAATGACGGACGAGGAACTGGAAGCTCGTATTGAGTCTTATTACGATGGCGAAAATCTTTTTCGCTCCATTAAGATTCGTGGTGACTTTGTCAAGATGCATGTCCGTATGATTCCAAAATCAACACCAGAGATGAAGTTTGCAGAGGTTGCAACCCATCAGCCAGAGTATACACGGGAAAATGTCACAGGGACCATCGTCGGTTTTTGGACACCAGAAATTTTCCATGGCGTGAGTGTGGCAGGATACCATTTGCACTTTATTTCAGATGACCACACCTTTGGTGGCCATGTGATGGATTTTGTCATCTCAGAAGGGATTGTAGAGGTGGGGGCTATCGATCAGCTGGATCAACGTTTCCCAGTCCAAGACCGTCAGTACCTCTTTGCCAAATTCAATGTCGATGAGGTCAAAGAAGACATCAATAAAGCAGAATAAAAAGAGGCTGGGACAAAAGTCCTAGCCTCTCAATTTTTTTGGATTGTCGAGCAAGACGCAGTGGTTGAGTGGGCTCTACTACGCTGATTTCATCAGCTTTTACAGCCCTACTCAACTGTGCGGAGGTGGGACGACGAAATCGAATTCTAACGAATTACCGATTTCTGTCCCACTCTCTTTTAT
>JAQCUL010000033.1:0-21444 GCA_027685415.1 Streptococcaceae bacterium AF13-5-6.0 | reverse complement strand
AATTACCGATTTCTGTCCCACTCTCTTTTATTTTTGAAATCAGTCCGTTAGTTTCATGGCTTTGATTTTTTCTTCTTCTGGTGTGACCCGCAGAGTTTTCTGGCCGGTGTAGGTGACAAAACCTGGCTTTCCACCAGTTGGTTTATTGAGTTTCTTGACTTCGATCATATCTACTTGGACCAGGTTTGAGAGACGGGCCTTGGAATAGTAGGCGGCCAACTCTGCAGCATCGGTCTTCACTTCATCCGATGGATTTAGATTTCCTGTAATGACGACATGACTTCCCGGGATATCTTTTGCATGGAACCAGAGCTCGTCTTTTTTAGCGATCTTAAAGGTCAGTTCATCGTTTTGCAGATTATTGCGACCCACTAAAATGATGGTTTTGCCATCACTAGCCAGGTATTTTTCTGGTTTTTTCCGTTTATGGATTTTTTCTCGGTTGCGCCGTTTGATAAAGCCGGTCTGGATTAACTCTTCACGAATCTCTGCCACCTCAGCCAGGCTCGCTTGAGAAAGGGCCGTTTCAACCGTTTCAAGATAAGAAATGGTTTCCTTGGTTTCTTGAATGAGGATGGTCAAATGTTTAACGGCTTCTTTTAACTTCTGGTAGCGTTTGAAGTAGCGTTGCGCATTTTGGTTGGGGGTCAGAGCCTTATTGAGTTGGATGGTGATGGGTTCGTTGGTATAGTAATTGTCCAGGACAACCTGGTCTTGGTCGTTTGGTACCTGATGGAGGAAGGTGGTCAGTAATTCTCCTTTTTGGCGGAATTCTTCCGCATTGTCGGTCGCCGCTAACTCCGCTTCTTGTTTGGCTAATTTTTTTCGGTTCTTTTCAAGATCGTTTTCGACCTTGCGGATCAATTCACTAGCCTGTTGTTGCACCCGATCGCGCTCAGCCTTGTCTCGGTAATAGTCATCTAGCAGATCGGAAAGTGTCTCAAAGGTTTGACTAGTGGCATCTTCAAAGGGAATAGCCGAGAAGGATTTGGTCGTTAGGCGTGGCTCAGTTGGAGCTTGGAAAAAGGCACGGAAGGTTTTTAATTTTTCATCCGTCTCAAGTCGCTTGGCCAATTCTTGAGACGTATCTCGCCCCAAACCTTGGAAACATTTTTGAAGGTTCTTTGGGCTTAACTCTTCTTTGTGAAGAAGGGCAAAAAGGGCTTCATCTCCAATTGTAAAAGGATTAACCGCGTCTGTTTTCGGAGGGGCTACATAGATTGATCCAGGAAGAATGGTCCGGTAGCTATTTTGTGAGAAGCCGACATGTTTGATGGCCTCGATGATTTTATTGCTGGTCCGGTCTAGGAGAATAATATTACTGTGCTTGCCCATGATTTCGATCATTAAGCTGACAGAAATGGCATCTCCAATTTCGTTTTTATTGGAGACACGGATTTCGAGAATCCGGTCGTTCTCCAATTGCTCAATCCCTTCGATGACAGCGCCTTGAAGATATTTACGCATGACCATAATAAAGGTATTAGGAAAGGCAGGATTTTCAAAGTTGGTTTGGGTCCGTTGGATCCGTCCGAAAACAGAATGGGCAGAGAGTAAGAGTTTTTGGTTTTTCCGATTGCCTCGGATTTGGAGTACCAATTCTTGCTCGAAAGGTTGATTAATTTTTTGAATGCGACCACTTAAGAGTTCGGCCTTCAATTCTTGCACCATATGGTGTAAAAAAAATCCATCAAAAGACATGGGATTCCTCATCATTCTAGCTGTTATTCTAGTAAATTATATCAAAAATAGAGCGGAAATCCCAGAAAGAAGCAAGGGGATGTAATATAGAAAATGCGAACGTTTCCAAAAAAATACTGAAAAAGTATTGACTTTTTTGAAAGAAAACTTTAAAATGTAAGAAATTAGAAAAGTAGTAAATGAAAGTTTCAAGAGAGCCCACGGTTGCTGAGAGTGGGTAGCGGCAGTTTATGAAATTGGACTAATGATGAGATGAATTTGAAACAATAAAAATTCGGTTGGCACACCTTATCGTGCAACTTGTTGCTAGACAAGACAGAGATATGGGGGGAGACTATCCTTTTCCCATAAGTGAGGTGGCACCGCGATGACACGTCCTCACATAGCTTTTGCTATGTGTGGGCGTGTTTTTTGTTTTAGATGAGAAGGGAGAAAAGATATGAAGAAACGATGGCGTCGCATTCTTTAGAGGATGAAAAATAGAAGAAAATGAAAAAATAGAAGAGGTAGTAAAATGAAAAATAAACGGTTAATGGGAATTATTGGTTTGATTGCAGCAGCAGTCATTGGGACAGCGATCTATTCAGCTACAGCTGGTAAGGACAACAAGGCAGCAACTAGCAATGAAAAGGCAAAAGTTGGGGTCTTGCAGTTGGTCAGCCACCCTTCGCTTGATTTGATCTACAAGGGGATTCAAGATGGTCTAGCTGAAGAAGGCTATGACAAGGACAAAGTGGACATTGATTTCCTCAATGCAGAAGGGGACCAAAACAAGGTTGCAACTATGAGTAAGCAATTGGCAGAAAAAGATAATCAAGTCTTGATTGGGATTGCAACCCCATCTGCTCAAGGTTTGGCTAGTGCAACCAAAGACAAACCAATTGTCATGGGTGCTGTAACCGATCCAGTCGGTGCAAACTTGGTCAAAGATTTGAAAAAACCAGGTGGCAATATCACTGGGGTATCTGACCACAATCCTACTGAGCAACAGTTGAAATTGATCAAAGAGTTGACTCCAAACGTAAAAACAATCGGGGTTCTTTACTCAACCAGTGAAGACAATTCTAAATCTCAAGTAGAAGAATTTACAAAATTGGCTGAAAAAGCAGGCTACAAGGTGGTTCCGTATTCAGTTCCTTCTACAAACGAAATTGCTTCAACAGTATCGGTTATGTCAGGTAAAGTGGATGCTATCTGGGTTCCAATCGACAATACCATCGCATCAGCATTCTCAACTGTTGTTGAAGCCAATAAAGATGCTAAAAAACCAATCTTCCCAAGTGCGACAGCCATGGTAGAAGCTGGTGGCCTTGGTTCAGTCGTTGTCGACCAACATGATCTTGGGGTAGCAACTGGTAAAATGGCTGCGAAGATCTTGAAAGGTCAAAAACCTGCAGACACACCTGTTGAAATCTTTAGCCAAGGAAAATCTGTCATCAATAAAAAAGTCGCAGATGAATTGGGCATTACTATTCCAGAATCTGTCTTGAAAGATGCTGGACAAGTCATTAAATAAAAAGAAAACGAATCACAAGAATGGCGGGGGAATTTGGCTTTGGCAGGTCTTTAAATCGTGACCTTTGAAAATGTCTACCAGTGCCCAGAACCAACTTTTATACTCTTGGTAGAGGAGAAAGAAATGGAAGTCAAGATAACAGATCTTCATCCGACCCAACTTTATTTATCAGAAAAGAAGTTACAAGCTATCCAGATGCTGGATCAGTCGGCAGAAATCATCAATGTGGATCCAATTAGTGTTCTTGCATTTGGAAATCGCTTCTTGATTACAGACGGGCATCACAGGGCTTATCAGGCTTTATTGGCAGGTCGGGATATGATTTCTGCTGAGTTTGATAGAGATGGTGGCGATGAGTTGTATGCCCTCTATGCGCAAGCTTGCGAGGAAAGAAAGATAACCTCTGTTTTGGATTTAAAACATCGTATCTTACCTCAAGATGAGTATGAAGCAAAATGGTATAACTGGTGTGATGGTTTTAACCAAGCAGCAACTCTTCTATTGAAGAGGCAAGCAGATGAAACAGACAAGGCAAATAGATAATGCACTGTCTCTTGCTCCTTTTTCTAGTGAATTAGTCTTATCTAACTTGTTTTTTAACTAAAAATCTGATAAACTATGTAGTAATTGAATAGAAATCTGCAAGACTAGTATCTCAAGGGAAGTGCGACAGGGAGAAGAGCCGTGACTGAAAGCTCTTTGCATGAAAGCTGAGTGAATTCACTTGCGTAAAGGATTTAGAAATTAAGGTCTGGTTTACAGATAAAAACGGATGGTACCGCGTGTCAACGCTCCGAATGTGGGTGTTGGCGCGTGGTTTTTTCTATGTCTGTAGAGGGACCATGATGGAGGAAATATGTCAACGATTGAAGAACAACTAAAAGCGCTTCGAGAAGAAACGCTGGCAGCCTTGAAGCAGATCTCTGCTGAAAATAAAAAAGAGATGCAAGAACTACGGGTCTCTGTTCTTGGGAAGAAAGGATCTCTGACGGAAATTCTTAAAGGGATGAAGGATGTCTCTGCTGAGATGCGTCCGGTTATTGGAAAACACGTCAATGAAGCCCGTGATGTCTTGACGGCTGCCTTTGAAGAATCAGCCAAACTCTTGGAAGAAAAGAAAGTCCAAGCTAAACTAGCTAGCGAAAGCATCGATGTGACCCTTCCAGGTCGTCCAGTTGCTAGTGGTTACCGTCATATTTTGACCCAAACCAGTGAAGAAATCGAAGATATCTTTATCGGGATGGGGTATCAAGTCGTTGACGGCTTTGAAGTGGAGCAAGACTATTATAACTTTGAACGGATGAATCTGCCTAAAGATCACCCAGCGCGGGATATGCAGGATACCTTCTATATCACAGAAGAAATCTTGCTTCGGACCCATACTTCACCTGTACAGGCGCGGGCTATGGATGCGCATGACTTTAGCAAGGGACCATTGAAGATGATCTCTCCAGGGCGGGTTTTCCGTCGGGATACGGATGATGCGACCCACAGCCACCAATTCCATCAAATCGAAGGCTTGGTCGTTGGGAAAAGCATTTCTATGGCCGACCTTCAAGGAACGCTTCAATTGATCGTGCAAAAGATGTTTGGTGCAGAACGTCAAATCCGTTTGCGTCCTTCTTACTTCCCATTCACTGAGCCATCTGTTGAGGTCGATGTCTCTTGCTTCAAATGTGGTGGAGCGGGATGTAACGTATGTAAGAAAACTGGTTGGATTGAAATCATGGGAGCCGGTATGGTTCACCCACGGGTCCTTGAGATGAGTGGGATTGATCCAACAATCTATTCAGGATTTGCCTTTGGACTTGGTCAAGAGCGTGTGGCCATGCTTCGTTACGGAATCAATGATATCCGTGGCTTCTATCAAGGAGATGTTCGCTTCTCAGAACAGTTTAAATAATCATGTTAGTTAGAGTAAAAATCGATCAATTAGAGACCTTACGTGACCTAGAAGTGGAAACCTATGGGGATACCTTTGGTCCCTATATTGTTGAGGAAGATTTGGAAGATTACTTCTCTACTGTGCTCTCTTTGGAGCAAATCGAGAAGGATCTGCTAGATCCAGAATCTGAAACCTATTTTGTCCTCAATGAAGATCAAGAAATCTGTGGTTTTCTCAAGATCAACTGGGGTCAGGCGCAGACCGAGCCAGTAGAGATGGATAAGTCCTTTGAGATCCAACGGATCTATGTCAAGAAGGAATGTCAAGGGGCTGGTTTCGGCAAGGAAATGTTTACCTTTGCGCTGGATCAAGCCAAGAGTCGTGGCTTTGAGTGGGCTTGGCTAGGTGTATGGGAACGCAACTTTAAGGCGCAAGATTTTTACTATCGCTTTGGATTTGAACGATTTAGTGAACACGAGTATCCTACCGGAGATACCGTGGATACAGACTGGTTGTTGCGCAAGCATT
This sequence comes from Streptococcaceae bacterium AF13-5-6.0, assembly GCA_027685415.1. Classification (GTDB taxonomy): domain Bacteria; phylum Bacillota; class Bacilli; order Lactobacillales; family Streptococcaceae; genus Streptococcus. Next base: position 15,814 of record JAQCUL010000033.1, on the reverse strand, counting down.
TGAAGGATAATCCGTAAGCTTAATTGTGGGTTCAAATTGAGAGAAAGGAATTGAGAAGATCTCACCTAGTGGGATCTTATGATCGGAATTATGTTAGTATCATATAAATGGTTAAAACAATTGGTGGACGTGGATGTGCCATCAGAAGAGTTGGCTGAAAAAATGTCAACCACAGGGATCGAGGTAGAAGGTGTGGAATCACCTGCTGCTGGTCTCTCAAAAATTGTCGTCGGTGAAGTCTTGTCTTGTGAAGATGTACCCGAAACACACTTGCATGTCTGCCAAGTTAATGTGGGTGAAGAAGAAGCGCGTCAAATCGTCTGTGGAGCACCAAATGTGCGAGCAGGCATCAAGGTGATGGTGGCTCTTCCAGGTGCTCGCATCGCAGATAATTACAAGATTAAAAAAGGGAAAATCCGTGGGTTGGAGTCGCTCGGAATGATCTGTTCACTTGGTGAATTAGGGATTTCTGACTCCGTTGTACCGAAAGAATTTGCAGATGGCATCCAAATCTTGCCTGAAACTGCTGTTCCAGGTGAGGAAGTCTTCTCCTATCTAGACTTGGATGATGAAATCATCGAGCTTTCTATCACTCCAAACCGTGCAGATGCTCTTTCGATGCGTGGGGTAGCACATGAAGTAGCAGCCATCTATGACAAGGCTGTGAACTTCAAAGACTTTACCTTGACCGAAACAGACCAAGCTGCAGCAGATGCTCTTTCTGTCAGCATTGACACAGACAAGGCTCCTTATTATGCAGCTCGTATTTTGGACAATGTGACCATTGCACCAAGTCCACAATGGTTGCAAAACCTCCTCATGAATGAAGGTATCCGTCCCATCAATAATGTGGTCGACGTGACCAACTATATCCTGCTTTACTTTGGTCAGCCTATGCATGCCTTTGACTTGGATACCTTTGAAGGAAATGATATCCGTGTGCGTGAAGCGCGTGCAGGTGAGAAATTGGTGACCTTGGACGGGGAAGAGCGTGAGTTGGAAACAAGTGACCTCGTGATTACGGTTGCTGACAAAGCGGTAGCCCTTGCAGGTGTCATGGGCGGAGAGGCTACAGAAATCTCTGAAAAGTCTACTCGTGTCGTCCTTGAAGCGGCTGTCTTCAATGGCAAATCGATCCGTAAGACAAGTGGTCGTCTCAACCTACGCTCTGAATCATCTTCTCGCTTTGAAAAAGGGATAAACGTGGCAACTGTTAATGAAGCCCTTGATGCAGCAGCGCGCATGATTGCTGAATTGGCTGGTGCAACCGTGCGTAAGGGCATCGTTTCAGCAGGCCAGTTGGATACTTCAGATGTGGAAGTTTCTTCCACTCTTGCAGACGTGAACCGTGTCCTTGGAACAGAGCTTTCCTACGCGGATGTCGAAGATGTCTTCCGTCGTCTTGGTTTTGGCCTTTCTGGAAGTGCAGCAAGCTTCACAGTCAGCGTTCCTCGTCGCCGTTGGGACATCACTATCGAAGCGGACCTCTTTGAAGAAATTGCTCGGATTTATGGTTATGACAAATTACCAGCAACCCTTCCAAAAGATGATGGGACAGCCGGTGAATTGACTGCGACTCAAAAATTGCGTCGCCAAGTTCGGACCATTGCTGAAGGAGCAGGCTTAACTGAAATCATTACTTATGCTTTAACAACTCCTGAAAAAGCAGTGGAGTTTACGACTGCACCAAGTAACTTAACGGAGCTCATGTGGCCAATGACTGTGGACCGTTCAGTCCTCCGTCAAAATATGGTTTCAGGTATTTTGGATACAGTTGCTTACAACGTAGCGCGTAAGAATAAAGACTTAGCCCTCTACGAGATCGGAAAAGTCTTCGAGCAAACAGGTAATCCAAAAGAAGAGCTGCCAAATGAAATCAACAGCTTTGCCTTTGCTTTGACAGGTTTAGTCGCTGAAAAAGACTTCCAGACTCCAGCTGTTCCAGTTGACTTCTTCTATGCTAAGGGAATTTTGGAAGCTCTATTTGCTCGCTTGGGTCTTGAAGTGACCTATACAGCAACACAAGAAATCAAGAGTCTCCACCCAGGTCGTACAGCCTTGATCTCACTTGGTGACCAGGTGATTGGTGTCTTGGGGCAAGTGCATCCTGTAACAGCTAAGGCTTATGATATCCCAGAAACCTATGTGGCAGAATTGAACTTATCTGCTATTGAAGCAGCTCTTCAACCAGCCGCAGCCTTTGTGGAAATCACCAAATTCCCAGCTGTGAGCCGTGATATCGCCCTTCTCCTCAAAGCAGAAGTGACTCACCAAGAGGTAGTCGATGCCATCCAAGCTGCTGGCGTGAAACGTTTGACAGACATTAAACTCTTTGACGTCTTCTCTGGTGAAAAACTAGGAGTTGGCATGAAGTCCATGGCCTATAGCTTGACCTTCCAAAATCCAGAAGATAGCTTGACAGACGAAGAAGTTGCTCGCTATATGGAAAAAATTCAAGCATCACTCGAAGAAAAAGTCGACGCAGAAGTGCGCTAAATCGTTAAAAGATGAAACAGTTGAGAATTTCTCAGCTGTTTTTTTCTTCCAGGATTTGCAAGTTATAGGCCTTAAAACCCTATAAAAATAAAGAAATTCCTTTAAGTACTCAAAATATACATGTCAACCATCTTTCTATTTTTGACAAATATTTTTATTTTTTTGTAAAATATACTTGTCAAAAAGAAAAAGAAGTGTTACAATGATTTTAGTTGAAAGAAGGAGAGGTTTTCTTATGGGAGCCGTGTGGATTATTTTTATCCCTTTTATAGTTATATTTTATGCAAGCTCAGAAAAGAAGATAAAAGGATTGAACAGACGTATCAGACGATTAGAAAAACAAGTGAAAGGAAATCAAGACATGTCTAGACTTTTAGAAGAATTGAAAGGCCAAACGGTCACTGTCACAGTAAATGGTTTTGGAACCAAATATGAAATTATGGATATCGACGAAGATTGGGTCAAATTGAGTTGTGATACGATTAATCAACAAAGAGAAACCAAATTAGTCCGTATCGAAGATATTCAAGATATTCAACTATAAGGGGGCGAAAGCCATGATTTTAAAAAATCGACTGAAAGAGCTGAGGGCGCGTGATGGTCTCAACCAATCCGAGCTAGCCAAGCTAGCTGGAGTCTCGCGCCAGTCCATCAGTCTCTTGGAGCGGGGTGAATACACCCCTTCGGTTATCATTGCCATCACCATCGCCCAGATTTTCAAGGAACCGGTGGAAAATGTCTTTAGTCTAGTGGAGGAAGAGGAATAACAATGAAAAAGCAACAAAAAGAACGAACCCCACGTTACCGTTTTTGGAGAAATGTCGGAATCATTACCGTTTCCGGCTTGATCGGAGGCGTTATCGGATTTTTGACAGGAATGTTTGGATCCGAAAAGCCCCTAGAAATCCAATCCTTCTTTAGTAAAGAAGTACTTCTTTTGGGCTCAGCAGTTTTATTCCTGGTCGCATTTATACTCACGATAACCTTACTGATGTGCGCGAGAAAAGTCCATCAAAAAATGCTCCAAATAGAAGACGATGATGAAGCCTATCACTATGACATTCGAAAGAAAAAACTATATGGCTTAGCGACCATTTTTAAAGGCATCATGATCTTGCCCTACTTATTAGTCGTCATTTTTTATAGTCAATTGGTTTACATAGATAGACCTGGCGCTGGGGACATGGCTTTTATCTTTGGAGATTTTACCATGCTCTATCTCTTTCTTATCTTGATTGCCCTATTTTTCCTATCGGATATCTTCTTTCGCAAGACCTTCCATCTGATTTATGGAAAACCGATTCCCCGCAATGCTAATGCCAAAGAAGTGCGGGAATTTATGATGAGTATGATGGATGAAGCAGAAAAGCAGATTAGCTACGAGGAAAACTATGAAATTATCATTAAGTTAAGCAATTATATCTTGCCTTTTGCTTTAATTGGAATTTTCTTAATTGGTACCTTTTTCCATACCGATATCTTATTAGCCTTAGTAGTTGTATCACTGATTTATATCTATATCTTGGTCTCACAATACAAGATTACCAAACGTTATTATAAAGAGTAGAGGAGTCATCCATGTTAGAAATTAGAAATTTAGAAAAAAGCTTTGGGAATAAGCAGGTTCTCTTCGGAGTAGATCTGACAGCTCAACAAGGGCATATCCTTGGCTTAGTTGGGAAAAATGGAGCCGGAAAAACAACTATTTTCCACAGCATCTTGCGCTTTTTGGACTACAGCGGTGAGATTCGTCTAGGTGGCAAAGCGATTACCCAAGAAACCTACAAGGAAATTGGCTATTTGCCTGAAGAGCGTAGTCTCATGCCAAAACTCACGATTTTTGAGCAGGTCCGCTATTTGGCTGCCTTAAAAGGAATGAGCACCGCCGAGGTCAAGGAAAAATTACCGACCTGGATGGAAAAACTCCAAGTGAAGGGGAAATTGACTGATAAAATCAAGAGCCTCTCAAAAGGGAACCAACAGAAGGTGCAATTGATCATCACCTTGATCCATGAGCCTAAATTGATCATTTTAGATGAACCGTTTAGCGGATTGGATCCGGTCAATACAGAAGTGCTCAAGCAGGTTATCTTTGAAGAAAAAGAGCGTGGGGCCACCATTATCTTTTCTGACCACGTCATGACCAACGTCGAAGAGTTGTGTGATGATATCCTAATGATCCGTGATGGTTCGGTTGTCCTTTCAGGGCCTGTCCAAGAGGTTCGGAATAGCTATGGCAAGACTCGCCTCTTTGTCTCAAACGACTTTAGCAAAGAAGAGTTAGAAGCTCTGCCACACGTGACCAAGGTCAGCATGACCAAGCAAGGGACTTGGAAGCTGATCTTGGATGATGCATCAGCTGGTCCAGAATTATTTGATCGCTTGACCAAGGGCCACTACCTAGCAACCTTTGACCACCAAGCCCCAACTATTGATGAGATCTTTAAACTTGAATCAGGAGTAGAAGTATGAAACAGATGTTTGTCGTAATGAAAGAAACCTATATCAGACAAGTGAAATCATGGAGTTTCCTCTTCATGGTCTTCGGTCCCTTCCTCTTTTTAGGATTGAGCATTGGAATCGGTTATCTGACAGGTTCTTCTACAGATGCCAAAAACCAAGTGGCCTTGGTGACAGAAGTGCCAGCTGTCAAAGAAAGCCTCAAAGGAACCGATGGCTTGACCTTGGACTACAAGGATGAAGCTGCAGCTAAAAAAGCCATTAAGGATGAGAAAGCAGCTGCTTACCTAATGGTTGATGAAAAAGATGGCCAGCTAGAAGCGACTTATGTGGGTGACCAAGCCATGAAAACAGATTTAAAATCGCTTGTCACTGCGAAATTAAGCCAGGTCCAACAAGGGATCAATCTAGCGCGTGCCAATCTAAGCAAAGAGCAGCTGACAGCCTTGTCTCAACAGGTTTCTCTCAAAGAAAAAATTGATGAGAAAAAAGAAGGCTTGAAAATGGTGCAAACCATGGTTGCAGGTGGTCTAGGAATGTTGCTTTATATGATTTTGATCTTCTACTCGAGTATCACAGCCCAAGAAGTGGCTAGTGAAAAGGGAACTAAGATCATGGAAGTGGTCTTCTCTAGTATTAAAGCAACCGACTATTTCTTCGCACGCATGCTCGGACTCTTCGGAGTGATTTTTACCCATATTTTTGTCTATGTAGTTGGGCTAGTAGCTGTTTGGATCTTTAGAGCAGATATCCCAGTTGTCAAGGATATTCTTGCTCCAAACTCTCCAATTACCCAACACCTAGCAGAAGCGATCTCGCTTAATACCGTCTTCTTCATTATCCTTGGGATCTTTATGTATGTGGTGCTCTCTGCCTTCTTAGGCTCCACAGTTGCACGACCAGAAGATTCAGGAAAAGCGATTTCACCACTGATGATGTTAGTTATCTTTAGCTTCCTTGGGGTAACCACCTTGGGAAGTGCCGGTGACGTCTTCTTATTGAAAATCGGTTCCTACATTCCTTTCTTCTCAACCTTCTTCATGCCTTTCCGTACCATTAATGGCTATGCGACTGGTCTTGAATCTTGGGCTTCATTGGGAATTGCAGTTCTCTTTACCATCGTGGGAACAGTTCTCATCGCTCGTATCTATGCGAGCCTGATCCTTCAGACCGATGACCTCGGACCATGGAAGACCATTAAACGTGCTCTTAGCTATCGCTAATTAGATAAGCTCTCAGTTACAACTGAGGGCTTTTTGATTTCAAATTGACTTTTGAAATCCTTTTCACTACAATAGAACTACAGAAAAGGAGGCGGACATGAACTATATTGAGTTTGCTGAAAATGAGCGTCTGTCCACGATTGTCCTTGGGATGATGCGGATCAGTCAGATGAGTGAAGATGAGGTGGAGGCCTTGGTAGAGGCAGCCTTGTCGATTGGCATTAACACCTTTGACCTAGCGGATATCTATGGTGATGGCCAGTGTGAGGTCCTGTTGGGTAAGGTTCTCAAGCGCCGTCCGGATCTTCGGAACCAGATGTGGATCCAGTCCAAGTGTGGCATTCGCAAAGACGGTTTTACCTATTTTGATTTTTCCAAGGACTATATTTTGGACTCCGTCGATGTCATCCTCGATCGTCTGCAGATCGAGCGCTTAGATAGTCTCCTCCTTCACCGACCGGATGCCCTCATGGAACCGGAAGAAGTGGCAGCAGCTTTTGATCAGTTGGAGCAAGCGGGCAAGGTTCGTCATTTTGGGGTGTCCAATCAAAATCCCATGATGATGGAATTGCTTAAGACGGCTGTCAAACAACCTCTCAAGGTCAACCAGCTGCAGTTGAGTGCCGCCTTTACACCGAGCTTTGAAGCTGGTTTTCATGTCAACATGGAAGGGGCAAAAGCAGCCGTGCGAGATGGCAGTGTCTTTGAGTATTGTCGTTTAACTGATACTGTGATTCAGGCCTGGTCTGTCCTCCAGCATGGCTATTTCAAGGGGAATTTTGTCGGCAAGGAAGAGTTTGCAGCTCTCAATCATGTCCTCAATGACTTGGCGAAAAAATACCAGGTCACACCGACAGCTATCGCCCTTGCTTGGGTCCTCCGCTATCCTGGTAAGATGCAGGCGGTCATCGGAACGACCAAGCCCCAGCATGTCCTTGAAGCAGGGAAAGCAGCAGCAGTGACCCTAACGCGCAAGGAATGGTACCAAATCTACTTGGCTGCAGGAAATGATTTGCCTTAGAATCTTGTTAGTAAACCAGATTTCACTCTTATCGGTGGTCTGGTTTTTTGTTTTGTGATTTTCAGATTTTTCTTGACAAGTCTTTCTTTTTTATGGTATTCTTTTATGCAACAAGTGTTGCGCAACGGATGTTGCGCGAAAGGAGTCTTATGCCACCCAAGGTTAAATATAGTAAAGAGGCTATCATTGGGACAGCTTTACAATTGGTGAAAGAAGAGGGAATGGCTAGTTTGACGGCTAGAGCCTTAGCGGAGAAACTGGGAGCTACACCGAGAGTCATTTTTGGGCAATTTGCTAATATGGCTGAGTTACAAGCAGAGGTTATTGGTGCTGCGGAGATGGTCGTGGTGGAGTATATTCGCAAGGCCTTAGAAGATGAGAAACCTTTTCGATCTGTCGGGGTTGCTTATATCCTTTTCGCCTCAAAAGAGCCACAACTCTTTCAATTGCTTTTCCAAAATCCTAGCAAAGATCCGATTCGTCGCTTTCAAGATTTTCTTCCCATGAAGGATCATAGTTACCAATTGGTTCTGGATTCGATTGTTGCAGACTATCCTTTGACTGTAGAGGAAGCTAGTCGCTTGTACCAGCATCTATTTATTTACTCACACGGGATGGCCTCTATGGTTGCTTCTGGTATTTATCAGTTCGGCATGGAAGAAGTGATTGGATTACTGACAGAGGTTTGTCAATCTCTCATCAAAGAAATGGTAGGAAAGAAATGATTCAACTAGAAAATGTGCACAAAAGTTACGGCCAAACCAAGGTTTTAAAGGGGATTGATTTGCAGATTCAAGACCAGGATGATGTGGTTATCCTAGGCCCTTCTGGATCGGGGAAATCAACTCTCTTAAATGTGTTATCAGGCTTAGAAAAGGTAGATGAGGGACATATCCTCATTCAAGGACAAGATTTATCGCAACTCACGGATGCTCAATTGACGGCCTTTAGACGTGAGAAGATTGCCTTTATTTTCCAGCAGTATTATCTATTGCCGAATCTAACGGTCAGACAAAATGTAAAGATGGGAGCTGACCTGGCAGACAATCATGATTTTTTGCAGATCATCGAGGATTTGGGGCTTGGCGATAAGCTGGACAAGTATCCGAGTGAATTGTCGGGTGGGGAACAGCAGAGAGTCTCCATTGCCCGAGCCTTGGCCAAAAAACCAGAGATTCTTTTCTTAGATGAGCCAACGGGAGCTCTAGATGAAGAAACAGGGCGCAAGATTCTGGACTATATCTGGAAACTGAAAGAAAAGCTGGGCTTTACCTTGATTATGGTGACGCACAACCAAAATATTGCGGATATGGCTAGGACCATCATTCGTGTCAATAGTGGCAAAATTACCGAAGTTGTGACTAATGATCAGCCTCAGACTGCCTATGAGATTGGATGGTAAGTCATGTTTTCAGTAAAAGATATTCGAAAATTAGTTGTCGTTAGTATCATTGGAGCCTGTGCGGTCTTTGTGGCCAATCTCTTCTTGAATTTTTACCTGGATATCGAGCAGTTGGAGATTTCGAAAACCAATCCCATGATTCAGACCTACTATGATGCCCAGGTTTCGCTTTCCTGGATGGTAGCCATGGTCAGTGGGGTCGTCTTGTCCTTGACGTCGGTCCTTCTCATGTGTTTTTATATCAAACAATTTGTTGATGACCACAAGGAACAATTAGGGATTTTAAAGGCTTTAGGCTATAGCAATGGCCAGTTGGCGAAACGATTTTGGGCCTTTGGACTCAGTTTTGGAGCTGGAGCGCTTCTTGGCTATTTTGCTTCATTTCTTATGATGGGACATTTTTATGACTTCCGCAATGAGAAGAGGATTTTGCCAGAAATCACCATTCATTTTCACTGGCAGCTCTTGCTTGCTTTGGTGATGCTACCAACGACCTTCTTTATGCTTCTCGCGATTGGGTATGCTAGAAGACAACTACAAACGCCAGCGCTTCGCTTATTGAAAAAGTCCCCAAGTCCAATCAAGGTCAAAAGGAGAAAGAGGGTTCCTAAGAAAGAGAAAGACTTCCTAAAAGAGCTATCCTCGTCACTGATATGGGGGAGAAAATCGATCTTGTTTTTTGTGGTCTTTGGCTCCATGTGTTTTGCGGCCATGGTTCAATTGTCCTTTGGTCTCAGGGATTACACAGATGATATCATCCAAACCATGATGATCATGATTGGCTTGATCCTTTCTTTCTCGATACTCTTTTTGTCATTGGGGATTGTTGTCTCAGAAAGTCGTGAAACCTTGGCTCTTATGAAGGCTTTTGGCTACACCGATCGTGAATGCCAAAGTCATATTCTTGCTCCCTATCGTTTTTGGGCTTATCTAGGATTTGTTCTTGGGACGGCTTATCAATATGGCATCATGGAAATCTTGATCGGTGTGATCAAAGATACGGTTCCTGAAAAGATTGAGCATCACTTTGATGGGAATGTTTGCTTCTGGACCTTGCTTGGTTTTGCTGTGATTTATGAAAGCCTGTTTTATCTATCCAACAGAAAACTCCAAAAGCAAACCATCAAAGAAGTGCTCTTAGCTGAATAAATAAAAAAGAGAGTGGGACAGAAATTGGTAATTCGTTAGAATTCGATTTCGTCGTCCCACCTCCGCACAGTTGAGTAGGGCTGTAAAAGCTGATGAAATCAGCGTAGTAGAGCCCACTCAACCACTGCGTCTTGCTCGACAATCTAAAGACAATTGAGAGGCCAGGACTTTTGTCCCAGCCTTTTTCTTGTGGAATCATTGACAAGATAAGGCTTTTCCGCTATTCTAAGGGAATGAAAGAAAGGAAAGGGATTGAGATGAAACAGACTTACTGGCAAGACTTAAAGGGGGCCTTTTACTTAATCTGGCGCAACAAATGGTCCTTTATCGCGATTGGGATTTTGCTACAATTTGTCGTTGGTATAGGAGCTGCGGCCTTGAGCTGGGTCTTTCAACTGGCTGTATTGCTTGCAGGCCAGGCCAATATTGATAAGAACAACCTTGTCTCTGTCATGAGCCATCCCTTGAGCTTGCTGGCGCTTTTGGTCTTTATCATGGTCTTTGCTTTCTTGTTTATGCTGGAGATGCGGACCCTGATTTCGGTCATTTACCTGTCTCGAACCGACCGACACTTGTCCTTTAAAAAGGTGCTACGTCAATCATTTGGTCGCTTGAAGGACCTAGCGGGGAGAAACCTGCTTTATTTTCTGCTCTATCTCTTTTTGACCTTGCCTGTCGCAGGTGTCTTGATAGGATCGACATTGACGGATGGGCTTTATATTCCAACCTTTATCACAGGGGAGTTTGAAAAGACTACGATCGGCTCCATCGGACTCTTAGTGGTGCAGCTGACCTTTATCTATCTCAATCTTCGCCTCATCTATACGGTCCCCAACCTCGTGGTAGAGGAGTTGCCATTTGGTCGTGCCTTGAAAAAAAGTTGGTCCATGACCAAAAGAGGGGGCTTTCGACTCTTATGGAGAATTCTGTCCTTTGAGTTTCTCTTAACCTTTCTAGGGATTTTATTGATCTTGGGTTTGGTCTTTACCTTGACCGTGATCGATAAAGAGGGTCAGTATTTCTGGGTAGAGACCATCTTTTTGGTCTTGATTCGGACCTTCCTATTTATTTTCACAGTCTTGACAAAGGTGGGGTCGCTCGGCATCATCTTGGATTCTGCATGGGAAGTACCGAGCCGATCAGTCATGCGCTCCAAAGGCAGTCGAAAGATGAAGGGGCTCTTTGCCCTGACAGTAGTCTTTCTCATGGTCCAATCGGGGATCTCAGCCTATGAACTGGCAACCCTAAAGGTGAATGATCAGATCAAGCTCATCGCCCATCGTGGCGATGTTTCTAAGGGGGTAGAAAATTCCCTGGAAGCCTTAGAAGCAGCTGCCAAGGAAAAGGCAGCTTATGCGGAGATGGATATCCTTCTCACTAAGGACCATCAATTTGTCGTCATGCATGACTACAATCTCAAGCGTCTTGCTGGGGTGGACAAGGATGTGAAAGACATGACCCTAGCTGAGGTGCAAGGCCTCAAGATTCAACAGGATGGACACACGAGTCATATCCCTTCATTTGATGAATATGTCAAACGGGCCAAAGAATTGAAGATGAAGCTCTTGGTCGAGCTCAAGCCCCATGGTGGAGAGCCTGCCAATTATGTGGATCTCTTCGTGCAGAAGATGCGGGACTTAGGAGTTGAAAAAGACTATCCGGCCATGTCTTTGGATCTATCGGTCATGGAAAAGGTCGAGAAGAAAGCCCCTGAGATCAAGACCGGCTATGTTATTCCCATTCAATTCGGTCGCTTTGAAAAGGATTCAGTCGACTTCTTTGCGATTGAAGACTTTTCTTATCAGGAGGATTTAGTGACACAAGCTCATGAGATGAAAAAAGAGCTCTTTGTCTGGACCATCAATGACAAGCAAAAGTTGACCAAGTATTTGCAACAACCCATTGATGGCTTGATTACGGATGAATTGACAGAGGCGCAAAGACTGAAAAAGGATTTGAAAGAAAACAAGTCCTACTTTGATCGCTTCTTGAATCTCGTCGCTACGTCTAAGGAAGAATAAGACAGAATACGCATAGAGAGAGTGGGACAGAAATCGGTAATTCGTTAGAATTCGATTTCGTCGTCCCACCTCCGCACAGTTGAGTAGGGCTGTAAAAGCTGATAAAATCAGCGTAGTAGAGCCCACTCAGCCACTGCGTCTTGCTCGACAATCCAAAAACAATTGAGAGGCTAGGACTTTTGTCCCAGCCTCTTTTGTACTAGATCAACAGAAAAACGGATGCTGTCTAAAAATCTTGCATTTTTTTGCAATTTAGGTTACAATGAAGACTATAAAAAACGCGTAATCCCTAGGGTCTTTCCCTCAGGGAATTTTGTGTGTTTTGACCTATTTTCGATGGAAAGAAGCTTTGCTTCTACCGCAGGAAAAAGTATGAATAACATTGGAGGTAATAATGATTCGATCCTTAATTTCCGAGATCAAAGAATTCAAGAAGCCCTCGATTTTGGCTTCCTTGTTCATGGTCTTTGAAGTCATGTTTGAGATTTCGATTCCCTTTGTCATGGCGAGTCTTTTGGACCAAGGTGTTCAACAAAGAAACATGAACAATATTTTGTTTTACGGTGGGCTCATGCTGGTCTGTGCCTTTCTCTCCCTCTTTTGTGGGATGCAGTCTGCCCGTTATGGCGCCTATGCATCGGCTGGTTTTGCCAAAAACCTTCGTCGGGCTATTTTCAAAAAGGTTCAAACCTTCTCATTTGAAAATATTGATCAGTTCTCATCAGGTGGGTTAGTCACTCGGATGATGACGGATGTGACCAATGTGCAAAATGCCTATCAAATGGTCATTCGGATCTGTGTTCGGGCACCGCTCAATTTGATCTTTGCCATTGTAGCTTGTTTCATGATCAATGCGGAAATGGCCATGATCTTTGTCTATGTGACCATCTTTTTGGCAGCTGTCTTAAGCATCATCATGAAGATTGTGTATCCGCTCTTCACAGAAGTATTTGAAGCTTATGACAATCTCAACAACAGCATTCAGGAAAACATCACCAATATGCGAGTGGTGAAGTCTTACGTTAAGGAAGCAGATGAAACGGTTAAATTCAAGAAGGCTTCTCGTCGAATTTATAACATGTTTATGAAGGCTATCCGTGTCGTTGTCTTGAGTAGCCCAGCTATGATGCTTTCCATGTATGCTTCTTTCCTTTTGATCTCTTGGATCGGGGCTCATCTGATCGTTGGTGGTCAACTCTCTACTGGGAATTTGACCTCTATGTTTAGCTACACCATGACCATTCTCATGTCGCTCATGATGTTTATGATGATCTTTGTCATGTTGTCAATTTCCATGGCCTCTGTCGAGCGGATCAATGAAGTCTTAACGACCAAAACGACGATTGACTCTCCAGAAAATGGGATCAAAGAAGTCGCTGATGGATCCATCAACTTTGAGGATGTGACCTTTGCTTATACCGATGAAAATGGCGACAAGACCCATGTTTTACAAGGGATTAATCTTTCCATTCGTTCAGGGGAAGTGATTGGGATCTTGGGAGGAACAGGATCAGGAAAATCGAGCTTGGTTCAGTTGATTCCTCGTCTTTATGATGTCGAGTCTGGTCGGGTGACAGTAGCAGGCCACGATGTCAAAGAATACGATCTTGATTCCCTTCGTAAGCAAGTGGCCATGGTTCTTCAGACCAATGTCCTTTTCTCTGGTACGATTAAAGAAAATATGCGCTGGGGAAATAAAGATGCGACGGATGAAGAGATCATCGCAGCTTGTAAGATTGCCCAAGCCGATGAATTTATTCAAGATTTCAAAGAGGGTTATGACACCATGATTGAGCGTGGGGGATCCAACGTCTCTGGTGGTCAACGCCAGCGTCTCTGTATCGCGCGTGCCCTTCTCATGAATCCGAAGATCTTGATCTTGGATGATTCGACTTCGGCGGTCGATACCAAGACGGATAGTTTGATCCGTCAAGGATTGGCAACCAGCTTGAAAGAGACTACCAAAATCATCATTGGTCAACGGATTTCTTCTATTCAAGATGCAGATCGCATTATCGTGATGAATGATGGCCAAATCGATGCGATCGGTCGTCACGAGGAATTGCTTGCGACCAATGCCATCTACCAAGAAGTATATGAAATGCAAACACAAGGGAAAGGAGAAGCAGATGAAAACTAAGAAAAAAGCAAATCTAGGCTCTATCCTTCGCCTGCTCGACTTTCTTTGGAAAAACTACAAGGTATCCTTGATTGTTTCCTTTATCTTAATCATTCTATCGTCTCTTGCGACGGTCAATGTGACAGCTTCGATTCAGTCCTTGGTCGACGTCTATGTGGAGCCCATGCTGACAAGCAACAGCCATGATTTCGGACCGCTCTTGTCCTTCTTAACACGAGTTGGTTTGATCTGTTTGATCGGGGTACTTGCTAACTATGGCTTTACCTTGATTATGGCGACTGTTTCACAAGACTCACTTAGAAGTCTTCGAAATCAGTTGTTTGCCCGCATGCAAAAACTGCCGGTACGTTACTTTGATACCCACCAACATGGGGACATCATGTCTATCTATACCAATGATATTGATGCTCTTCGCCAAGCAATTGAACAATCCATTCCTCAACTCTTATCCTCAGCGATTACCATCCTTGGGGTAACGATTACCATGCTGACGGTTAGTCCTCTCTTGTTCTTGATTGTTCTTGTCATGGTTCTTGTCATGGTCTTTATCATCAAGGATGTTTCTGGAAAGTCAGGTCGTTACTTTGGCGCCCAACAAAAGAACTTGGGGATTGAGAATGGCTTTATTGAAGAAATGATGTCTGGTCAAAAAGTGGTCAAGGCCTTTGTGCATGAAAGAGAAAGCATTGAAGATTTTGACCGGATCAATGACCAACTCTTTGAGTCTTCTTACCAGGCCAACCGCTATGCCAATGTCCTCATGCCGATTCTTGGGAACTTGGGAAATGTTTCCTTTGTTCTAACAGCCTTGATCGGCGGACTCTTTGCGCTAAACGGCGTCGGTGGTTTAACCATTGGTGGTCTTATGGCCTTTCTGCAATTGAACCGTTCCTTCACAGGTCCCATTGCCCAGGTCTCTCAACAATTGAACTTTGTCCTCATGGCCTTGGCTGGTGGAGATCGTGTCTTTGATCTTTTAGACGAAGAAGAAGAAGTCGACCAAGGAAAAGTGACGTTGGTCAATTATGAACTGGTTGATGGAGAAATGGTCGAAACTGATCAGAAAACCAACAAATGGGCTTGGAAACACCCACGTCCAAACGGAGATTACCAGCTTGTGAAGATGGTCGGAAATGTGGTCTTTGATGATGTTGATTTCTCTTATGATGGGAAGAAACAAATCCTTCATGGCATCAACTTGTACGCCGATAAGGGTCAAAAAGTGGCCTTTGTCGGAGCGACTGGTGCAGGAAAGACAACCATCACCAACTTGATCAACCGCTTCTATGACATCCAGTCAGGAATGATCACCTATGATGGGATCGATATTAAATTGATTGAGAAAGATTCTCTGCGTCGTTCCCTCGGAATCGTTCTTCAAGATACCCACTTATTCACTGGTACGATTGCGGAAAACATCGCTTATGGCCGTGCTGATGCAACACGGGAAGAAATCCTTGAAGCAGCTCGGATTGCCAATGTGGATTCCTTTGTTAAGCACTTGGATCAGGGCTATGAGACAGTCTTGACGGATGATGGGGCTGGCCTATCAAATGGTCAACGACAATTGATCGCCATTGCCCGTGCAGCCCTTGCCAATGCGCCTGTCTTGATTCTGGACGAAGCGACGTCTTCGATCGACTCGCGGACAGAGAAGATGGTGCAAGAAGGGATGGACCGCTTGATGGAAGGTCGGACTGTCTTTGTCATTGCCCACCGTCTATCGACGATTGTCAATTCCGATGTCATCATGGTGATGGACCACGGACGCATTATCGAGCGAGGCAACCACGCTTCCTTGATGGCAGAACGTGGCACCTATTACCGCCTCTACACCGGTGGACTTGAAATTGATTAAACCAAAAAAGCTTGAGCGTTGGCTCAGGCTTTTTTTGTTCATTT
>JAQCUL010000032.1:0-22616 GCA_027685415.1 Streptococcaceae bacterium AF13-5-6.0 | reverse complement strand
CTGCGTCTTGCTCGACAATCCAAAAATAATTGAGAGGCTAGGACTTTTGTCCCAGCCTCATTTTTTATAGTTATTAACGAAACAAGATGTTTGTTATATATTGAAACGACTATAGGATTAGTCAAAGTAAAGTAAGTCTTTGCTGGTTTCAGTGAAGAGTCCAAATCCGTCTTTTGTGACGTAACCACAATCTTCGATACGGACACCGACTTTACCTGGAATATAGATTCCTGGTTCGACTGAGAAGCACATGCCTTCTTCAAGCACCATGTCATTTCCTTCCATAATAGAAGGGAATTCATGCACGTCCATTCCGATCCCGTGTCCGAGGCGGTGGTTGAAGTACTCACCATAACCAGCTTTTTCGATGACGCTCCGTGCAGCACGGTCTACGTCATGTGCTGTTACACCTGGTTTGATCATGTCAATGGCTGCTTGTTGAGCTTCTAACGTTAAGTGGTAGATTTCTTTTTTGAAATCATCTGGTTTTCCAACTGCAACAGTACGAGTCATATCAGACGCATAACCATTTACCATACAGCCAAGGTCAAAGAGCAAGAGAGCATCGTTTTCGACTTTGTTGTTTCCAGGAATTCCGTGTGGGTTAGCTGCATTATTTCCAGTCAAGACCATGGTTTCAAAGCTCATTTCATAACCTAAGCGTTTGATACCAAAGTCGATTTCTGCTACGATATCAGTTTCTGTTTTATCCAGTGAGATGGCGTCGAATCCCATATTGACAGCCTTATCTGCATATTGACCAGCCACCAACATTTTTTGGATCTCATCAGCAGATTTGATCAAGCGCATCCGGTTAATCCGTGGTGTCAAGTTGGTGAATTGAGCCTTTTCAAAGACAGTACGCAAGCCATTGTATTTGGTAAGGATCAAGTTATCATATTCAAGTGCAACGGTTTTGGCATCTGGTTTTGCGATAGCCCCTTTAATCTTTTCCCATGGGTTTTCAGAATCCACATAGCCAACCACTTGGAAATCGACAACTGCAGTCGCCCGTTCCACTTCAAGTGCAGGAACGAAGAGAAGGGGTTCGTGGTCTGTGTAAACGAACAAGAAGAGTTGACGTTCGTGGGGATCACTGTAAAATCCAGTCAGGTAATTGATGGTGACAGGATCGGATACAACAGCGACATCTGTTTTTTCAGTTTCAAGAAAATCGACGATTTGATCTAATTTAGACATAATGCTACCTTCTTTCTATGGATCTATTTTGTCAAATTTTCCCCAAAAAAGCAAGAGTTTACAAAATTTCACCAAAATACTTGAAAGTGTTTACAATCCATGATAAAATAGGATTAATTAGAGAGTGAAAACGAAATTTTCAATAATGAAAGGAAATCTTATGAATACAGACGATACAGTAACGATTTATGATGTCGCCCGTGAAGCAGGGGTTTCAATGGCAACCGTTAGTCGTGTAGTGAATGGAAATAAGAACGTTAAAGAAAATACACGTAAAAAAGTATTAGAAGTGATCGAACGCTTGGATTACCGTCCAAATGCTGTTGCGCGTGGTCTTGCTAGTAAGAAAACCACAACAGTCGGTGTTGTGATTCCAAACATCACGAACAGCTATTTCTCTACATTGGCTAAGGGGATCGATGATATTGCTGAAATGTACAAGTACAATATTGTTCTTGCAAATAGCGATGAAGACGATGACAAAGAAGTTTCAGTGGTGAACAACCTCTTTTCAAAACAAGTGGATGGGATCATTTTCATGGGCTATCATTTGACTGAAAAGATTCGCTCAGAATTTTCACGCTCTCGGACGCCAGTTGTCCTTGCTGGGACAGTGGATGTTGAACACCAATTACCAAGTGTCAATATCGACTACAAGCAAGCGACCGTTGATGCTGTTACACAGTTGGCAAAACACAACAAGAAAATTGCTTTTGTAAGTGGCCCATTGGTGGATGATATCAATGGAAAAATTCGTTTGACAGGTTACAAAGAAGCCTTGAAAGCGAAAAAATTGAGCTATAGCGAAGGACTTGTGTTTGAATCCAAGTACCGTTACGATGAAGGTTATAACTTGGCAGAACGCATCATTGCGTCAAAAGCAACAGCTGCCTTTGTAACAGGGGATGAATTGGCTGCAGGTCTCTTGAACGGCTTGTCTGATAAGGGAATCAAGGTACCAGAAGACTTTGAAATTATCACCAGCGATGATTCACAAGTAACTCGTTACACGCGTCCAAATCTATCAACGATTGGCCAACCTTTGTATGACCTTGGTGCGATCAGTATGCGCATGTTGACCAAGATCATGCATAAAGAAGAGTTGGAAGAACGCGAAGTACTGTTGTCTCATACGATCAACCAACGTGGAACGACCAAAAAATAAGGATTAGTAGACTAGAGTCTCGACTTGGGAAGACGTGTCTACTAGTCTAAGAGGCTAGAACAGAACTGTTCTAGCCTCTTTTTTATACTGCAAACAGGTAGAGACTTGCTGGGCACTCTTTATTTCGGTATAATAGAGGGTATGAAAGTTTTACTGTATTTAGAAGGAAAATCCGTCTTACAAAAATCAGGAATTGGTCGAGCCTTGCAGCATCAAATGCATGCGCTTGATTTGGCTGGGATTCCGTATACGACAGATATTTTAGGGGACTATGATGTGGTGCATATCAATACCTATGGCCCACGGAGTTTCCTTTTGCTCCATGCAGCAAAGCGTCGTGGAAAGAAAGTCATCATGCATGGCCATTCAACCCGTGAGGATTTTGAAAATTCATTTATCGGGTCTAACTTTTTTGCGCCCTTGTTTGGGAAGTATTTGGCTCACATGTACCAAAAGGCAGACTATGTGATCACGCCATCTGAGTATTCCAAACACCTGATTCAGTCTTATGGGGTGACTACACCGATTATCGCGGTCTCCAATGGGATTGATTTGGAAAAATACAAGAAGGATCCGAAAAAAGAAGAGGTCTTTCGCAAGCATTTTAAAATCCAAGAAGGTCAAAAGGTTGTCATCTGTGCAGGGCTTTATTTTAAACGCAAAGGGATTGAAGATTTCGTAGAAGTGGCTCGTCGCATGCCGGATGTTCGCTTTATCTGGCTAGGTTCTATCAACAAATGGATCATTCCGCGTAAGATTCGTCGTATCGTGGAAAAGGATCATCCAAGTAATGTGGAATTCCCTGGCTACTTCAAGGGAGCGGTCTTCCAAGGGGCCATGACGGGTTCAGATGCTTTCTTCTTCCCATCTTATGAAGAAACAGAAGGAATCGTTGTTTTGGAAGCCTTGGCCAGTCATCAGCACACGGTCTTGCGGGATATTCCAGTATACAATGGCTGGATCGACGAGACGTCTTCTGAATTGTGCCATAATGTAGACGAATTTGTGGATTCCTTGAACAAGGTCTTGAACGGACAAGTAGACAAGCGGGAGGCCGGTTACAAGGTCGCTGAAAGTCGTTCGATCGACTTAGTGGCTCATCAACTGGTCGAAGCCTATCAAACAGTTTTGGAGATGTAAGATGCGTGTAGGATTATTTACAGATACCTATTTCCCGCAAGTTTCGGGAGTGGCGACCAGCATTCGGACGCTCAAAACAGAATTGGAAAAATTGGGTCACACGGTCTTTATCTTTACGACAACGGATAAAGATGTCAACCGCTATGAAGATTGGCAGATCATTCGGATTCCAAGTGTCCCTTTCTTCGCCTTTAAGGACCGCCGTGTCGCTTATCGTGGCTTCTCAAAGGCGCTTGCCATTGCCAAGCAATACCAGCTGGATATTATCCATACCCAGACTGAGTTTTCACTGGGCCTTTTGGGAGTGTGGATTGGACGTGAGTTGCGGATTCCAGTCATTCATACCTACCATACCCAGTATGAGGACTATGTCCGCTATATTGCAAGAGGCATGGTCATTCGCCCAAGTATGGTCAAATACATTGTGAGAAGTTATATGAATGATCTGGATGGAGTGATCTGTCCAAGTGAGATCGTCTATGACTTGCTCCAAAAATACAAGGTCAAGGCAGAAAAACGTATTATTCCGACTGGGATTGATTTGGCTAAGTTTGACCGGCCGGAAATCACTCCGATAGAGACAGCTGCCCTTCGTGAAAAATATGAAGTCGCAGAAGATGAAACGCTTTTATTGAGCCTGTCGCGGGTTTCTTATGAAAAGAATATTCAGGCTGTTATTGCGGCCCTTCCTGATGTCCTCAAGGTCAATCAAAAAGTTAAGTTGATCGTGGCTGGAGATGGTCCTTATTTGGATGATTTGAAAAAACAAGCGGCGAAACTGGGGATTTCAGATGCGGTTGTCTTTACAGGGATGATCCCACCAAATGAGACAGCTCTCTACTATAAAGCGGCTGACTTCTTTATTTCAGCTTCAACGAGTGAGACGCAAGGGTTGACCTATTTAGAGAGTATTGCAAGTGGTACCCCGATCATCGCTCATGGCAATCCTTATCTTGATCATGTGATTGATGACCCTATGTTTGGAAAGCTCTTTTATGAGGAGAGCGATCTGGCCCAAGCGATTCTTGAAGCGATTGACGAGATGCCTGCAATCGATGAGACCAAGTGGGCAGAAAAGATTGATGATATTTCTGCAGCAACCTTTGGCCGTCGGGTCTACGAATTTTACCTGGATAAAATCATCTCTAAAGACTTCTCAAATGATTTGAATCCTGAGCAAAGTCGGGTCAAGCGGATGTCTAAGACCATTGTGAAAATCCCGACCAAGGTGATTGCTCTTCCGGTCAATGGATCTGTGAAGATGATGAAGGCTTCGGTCAAACAAGTGAAGAAAATCCGTAAAATCACGCATTTCTTTGATTGAAAATGAAACTTTTTCTTGCAAAATTTTTCAATCGTGCTATAATAACTGACAGAGACATATCAAATCTAGGAAATCTGATAGAGAGCGCGTGGGGCTGGAAATCGCGTAGAGGATAGGTTTGGGACTACTCGTGATTCTTTTATGCAAACATAAAACGGTGGCTACGTTAGAGCCAATCAGAGGTGTCCCTCTTTTTTGAGGAACATAAATGAAGGTGGAACCACGTTGCGACGTCCTTTCGAGGAGGTCGCTTTTTTGATTTCTTAATGAAGACATCAAAAGGAATGATGATTCCAATGTTCAAAGACACCTTCCACCCATTTAGCTACTAAAAACTTTATAAGGAGAAAATCATGATTAAGATTACTTTCCCAGATGGCGCTGTTCGTGAATTCGAATCTGGCGTTACTACTTTTGAAATTGCCCAATCTATCAGCAATTCTTTGGCTAAAAAAGCTCTTGCTGGTAAATTCAACGGCAAATTGATTGACACAACTCGTGCCATCACTGAAGATGGAAGCATTGAAATCGTGACACCTGATCACGAAGATGCTCTTCCAATCTTGCGTCACTCAGCGGCTCACTTGTTTGCCCAAGCAGCTCGTCGCCTCTTCCCAGATATCCACTTGGGTGTCGGTCCAGCGATCGAAGATGGTTTCTACTACGATACAGACAACCAAGCTGGTCAAATCTCTAACGAAGACCTTCCTCGTATCGAAGAAGAAATGAAAAAAATCGTCAAAGAAAACTTCCCATCTATTCGTGAAGAAGTGACCAAAGACCAAGCGCGTGAAATCTTCAAGAATGACCCATATAAATTGGAATTGATCGAAGAACACTCTGAAGACGAGGGTGGTTTGACCATCTACCGTCAAGGTGAGTACGTAGACCTTTGCCGTGGCCCACACGTCCCATCAACTGGTCGCATCCAAATCTTCCACCTTCTTAACGTTGCTGGTGCTTACTGGCGTGGGAATAGCGACAATGCCATGATGCAACGGATCTATGGTACTGCTTGGTTTGACAAGAAAGATTTGAAGAACTACCTTCAAATGCGTGAAGAAGCCAAAGAACGTGACCACCGTAAGCTTGGGAAAGAGCTTGATTTGTTCATGATTTCTCAAGAAGTTGGTCAAGGTCTTCCATTCTGGTTGCCAAATGGTGCGACCATCCGTCGTGAGTTGGAACGCTACATCGTTGATAAAGAAGTTGCAGCAGGCTACCAACACGTCTACACTCCACCAATTGCTTCTGTAGAACTTTATAAAACTTCAGGTCACTGGGATCACTACCGTGAAGACATGTTCCCACCAATGGATATGGGGGATGGAGAAGAGTTTGTTCTTCGTCCAATGAACTGCCCTCACCACATTGAAGTCTACAAACACCATGTGCATTCTTACCGTGAATTGCCAATCCGTATCGCTGAAATTGGGATGATGCACCGTTATGAAAAATCTGGTGCTCTGACAGGTCTTCAACGTGTCCGTGAAATGTCTCTGAATGATGGTCATACGTTTGTGGCTCCAGAACAAATCGAGGAAGAATTCAAGAAGATCCTTCAATTGATCATCGATGTGTATGAAGATTTTAACTTGACGGATTATCGTTTCCGCTTGTCTTACCGTGATCCTGAAGACAAACACAAATACTTTGATAACGACGAGATGTGGGAAAATGCGCAACGCATGTTGAAAGCAGCCGTTGATGATATGGGTGTTGAGTACTATGAAGCTGAAGGAGAAGCAGCCTTCTACGGACCAAAATTGGATATCCAAGTGAAAACAGCTCTTGGTAAAGAAGAAACTCTTTCAACTATCCAATTGGACTTCTTGCTTCCAGAACGCTTTGATCTTCATTACATCGGAGCAGACGGAGAAGAACACCGTCCAGTCATGATCCACCGTGGGGTTATCTCAACGATGGAACGCTTTACTGCGATCTTGATTGAAAACTACAAGGGAGCTTTCCCAACCTGGCTTGCTCCTCACCAAGTAACCCTTATCCCAGTATCGAACGAAAAACACGTGGACTATGCTTGGGAAGTGGCTAAGAAACTTCGTGACTGTGGTGTTCGTGCAGATGTGGATGAACGCAATGAAAAAATGCAGTTCAAGATCCGTGCTTCACAAACTCAAAAAATTCCTTACCAATTGATTGTTGGTGACAAGGAAATGGAAGACAAGGCTGTAAACGTACGTCGTTATGGTCAAAAAGAAACAGAAACCATGTCAGTGGATGCATTTGTAGAATTGATTCTTGCAGATATTGCAAATAAATCCCGTGTTGAGAAATAAACCATTTAACCTAGAACAAAATCTCAGCCACCTAAAAAGCAACAACTGAAATAGTTGTTGCTTTTTTACATTTTGATTAAGCTGAGCTAGTAGTGATCTGTCAAACCACCACAAATAGTATCCTCATCAACAATCCTTTCTATCCACTAACTTTTGGATATAGGATATCCTCCCAAGATTTGCTTCCTCGAGTTAGATAAGTTCACTATCCTCAGTCCTTGTCTGCTTCATTTTCTTTTACGAGATCTTTTTGAGAATCTTTTTCAGAGAGTTTTTGATCGATATACTTGTTAATGGTTTCATAAAATTCCTTGGTCATCTCACTATCTAATTTTGTCGAATTATGGACTTGATTGACTTTCAATTGAACAGATTGAATACCGTAAGAGGCTTGCTTTTGGCGAATTGTTTCTAATTCTTCTTCTGAAATCGGATCTCCAACAACTGTCAAGACTAATTCATTGCTACTTGACTTGTAGACTTGATTAATGATCGTATGATTAGAGAACTCTTTGCCTACAAACTGTTTAATCCCTTCTTTTCGTGCTTGATCCATCGTCAGAGTGACTGCTGAATAGCTGGCTGGAAGAACCAATAATACAATCAAGGATATCAAGCCAATTTTCATTTTAATGTTTAGCTCTTTAAATGAACTTAAGGGAGATTTTCTCATTAAAATTCTTGTTCCAACAATATTGGTTAGCATGATAAAGACACAGTTAATCAAGAAAAGATAGAGAGCCCCGAATAAAAATCGCACATTTCCATTAGCTAAACCATAGCCTGCAGTACAGATAGGTGGCATCAAAGCTGTTGCAATGGCTACGCCAGGCACGATATTGTTTGCTTCTTTTTTCCTTGAACCAATGACACCTGCTATCCCACCAGCAATAGCAATGAGAACATCCCAAATGGTTGGAGATGTTCGTGCAATCAACTCGCTACTTGCATAAGATAAGGGAGTAATCCAGAAATACAGAGTCGAGACAAGCAAACTGACCAATACTTGAGTAAATAAAACCTCTAGAGATTGCTTGATTAAACGCGTATCAAAAATAGCTAAACCGAATCCCAGTCCAACAATCGGTGTCATAAGAGGGGAAATCAGCATGGCTCCAATAATGACAGCTGTTGAATTCATATTTAGACCTATAGAGGCAATAAAAATCGCACACATCAAAATCACTGTATCTCTTAATCGAACATGAAGGTCATCATATAGTTTCTCGCGGAATTCACGTGTTGAATAGTTTCCGGACATTGGTTACTCCTTTTATTTCATATAATCTTGTTTCTGCATGGATGATGGTAGAGAGCCTTCTGTCCAAACTGACATGTTTTTAATTCTTACCTATGATTTTTTTGAACATTATCTTTTAACTATCCATCAGTCCATCCTTGACATTATATCAAAAATTTTACAGTCTTTCTCTGAAGAAATCAATTAATTTAAAAGATAGTGAAGGCAGAAATTTTTGTATCCTTATCCGAAGAAGAAAAACGATATCTCCTCTGAAAGTAGATACCGTTTTAATGTTTAAACATGATGAGTATGTAGCAGGAATCCTAGCTGATATCGCCAACAAATCACGTGTTGAGAAATAATGAAAAAATAAAAAGATTGAGATGTAACGATCTCAGTCTTTTTGCTTTGTCTTATTGGAAAGTCCAGCAATTGAGACTCCACATTTCTTCATAAGTTTGATATAATAAGAAGATAGAGATTGATAAGGAAAAGTAGCATTAGAAACGGGTATGTAAGATGAAAAAAATATTAGTAGTTGATGATGAAAAACCAATTTCAGATATTATCAAATTTAACATGGCAAAAGAAGGCTATGAGGTATTGACAGCCTTTGATGGTCGGGAAGCTTTAGAGGTCTTTGCGGCTGAAAATCCGGATATCATTATTCTAGATTTGATGTTGCCAGAGATTGATGGCTTGGAAGTGGCGCGGACGATTCGTAAGACTAGCAATGTGCCGATCATTGTCCTATCTGCTAAGGATACGGAATTTGATAAGGTCATTGGGCTTGAAATCGGGGCGGATGACTATGTCACCAAACCCTTCTCGAATCGGGAATTGCAAGCGCGTGTGAAAGCCTTGTTGCGTCGTTCTGAGTTTGCGGCTGATCCTCAGCTTGAAAATGAGGCCGATACGGAAATTGTCATTGGTGATCTTCACATTCTTCCAGATGCTTTCTTGGTTCAAAAAGGCAACAAAGAATTGGACTTGACCCATCGCGAATTTGAATTGCTCTATCACCTTGCGACCCATGTCGGTCAAGTGATGACCCGTGAGCACCTTCTTGAGACGGTGTGGGGCTATGATTACTTTGGTGATGTTCGGACAGTAGACGTGACGGTTCGTCGTTTGCGTGAAAAAATCGAGGACACACCGGGACGTCCAGAATATATCTTGACCCGTCGTGGTGTTGGATATTATATGAGAAACAATGATTGATCAACTAAAACAATTTGTAATGTCGTCGAACTTTGTCTTTGTTCTGATTACGGTTGGGTTTATCATTGTGGTAGCCTTGCTTTTGCTAGAAAACCGTAGGGACAATATCAAGCTCAGACAATTAAACGCCAAAATTAAGGATCTGATTGCAGGGGACTATTCCGAAGTGGTCGACATGCAAGGAAGTCCAGAGCTGACAGATATGACCAATAGTATCAATGATCTGTCGGAGGTTATTCGCCTGACGCATGAAAACTTGGAACAAGAAACTAAGCGTTTGACCAGTATCCTTTCTTACATGACAGACGGGGTGCTTGCGACCAATAGACGCGGTCAGATCATCATGGTCAATGAAATGGCCGCCAAGCAATTGAATGTTAATCCAGATGAGGTGCTCAATACCAGTATTCTGGATTTGCTTTCGCTTGGAGATGACTATGATCTACGAAGCTTGATTACAGAAGTACCAGAGTTGACCATCGATTCCCAGGATGAAAATGGGGAATACATAAGTCTTCGTGTGCGCTTTGCCTTGATTCGTCGTGAGTCAGGTTTTATCTCTGGTCTGGTAGCTGTCTTGCACGATACGACAGAGCAGGACAAGGAAGAGCGGGAACGTCGCCTCTTTGTCTCCAATGTGAGTCATGAATTACGGACACCTTTGACCAGTGTGAAATCCTATCTGGAAGCCCTAGACGATGGCGCTTTGTCAGAGCCGGTAGCACCAGATTTTGTCAAAGTTTCACTCAATGAAACCAACCGCATGATGCGCATGGTCACAGATCTATTGAGCTTGTCACGAATCGATAATGAAACCAGTCAGTTGGACATCGAGTTGACCAACTTTACGGCCTTTATCACCTTTATTTTGAACCGCTTTGATAAGATCAAGAGTCAATCGCAAGAAGATACCAAGAAGTATGAACTGATCCGGGAATACCCGATCACTCCGATCTGGGTGGAAATTGATACGGATAAAATGACCCAGGTGATCGATAATATCTTGAACAATGCCATCAAGTACTCACCTGATGGTGGAAAAATCAAGGTAGGGATGAAAACCACAGATGCCCAGTTGATTATCTCTATCTCAGATGAGGGCTTGGGGATTCCCAAGAAAGACTTGCCACGCATTTTTGATCGCTTTTACCGAGTGGATAAGGCGCGTAGCCGGGCACAAGGTGGGACTGGTCTAGGCTTAGCCATCGCTAAGGAGATCGTTAAGCAACACAAAGGCTTTATTTGGGCTAAGAGTGAATATGGCAAGGGATCTACCTTTACCATTGTCTTGCCGTACGACAAAGATGCTATTAAAGACGACTGGGATACAGAAGAGGAAGAATAAGGAGTCAATGACAGAAGAGGGATTTAAGTATAGTATTTTAGCTTCAGGTTCTAGTGGGAATTCTTTCTACCTTGAGACGCCAAAGAAAAAACTGCTTATTGATGCAGGGTTATCAGGGAAAAAGATTACGGGACTATTGGCTGAAATTGATCGCAAACCAGAAGACTTAGATGCCATTTTGATTACGCACGAACACTCAGACCATATTCATGGTGTGGGTGTTTTAGCGCGGAAATATGGCATGGATCTATATGCTAATGAAGCAACTTGGAAGGCTATGGAAGGGACCAAGTATCTAGGAAAGGTCGATGATGCTCAAAAGCATATCTTTGAAATGGGCAAGACCATGACTTTCGGAGATATTGATATTGAGAGCTTTGGCGTTAGTCACGATGCTGCAGCCCCTCAATTTTATCGCTTGATGAAGGATGGGAAGAGCTTTGTCATGCTGACGGATACGGGCTATGTGAGTGATCGCTTGGCAGGCATCGTCGCAGATGCGGATGGCTATCTGATTGAGTCCAACCATGATGTAGAGATCCTTCGAGCAGGTTCTTATGCTTGGCGCTTGAAGCAGCGGATCTTGTCAGACCTAGGCCACCTTTCTAACGAAGACGGTGCAGATGCCATGATCCGAACCTTGGGAAATCGCACCAAGAAGATTTATCTGGGACATTTATCAAAAGAGAACAATATCAAAGAATTGGCCCATATGACCATGGAGAATCAACTGGCTCGAGCAGATCTAGCTGTTGGCCATGATTTTGAGGTGCTAGATACTTCGCCAGATACCGCGACCCCTTTGACGAAGATATAAGATGGAAAACCACCTGAGGGTGGTTTTTTGATTTCTGATTAAAATCCTTTCATTTAGTGATGAATTTGCTCTTTGCCCTAAATTTGTGTATGATAAGAAAGAGCGAATTCTGAATGAGAGTCACGTTTTGTACAATCAAAGAAGAGGAGAAATGAAAAATGAAAAAGATGATGTTATTACTGGCAAGTTTAGTTGCTTTAACAGCTTGTAGTCAGTCTAAGCAAGATACGAAAGAGTCAACCTCCACTCAAACGGCGAAGGAAACAAAAGTATCAGAGTCTTCTAAAAAAGAAAAAGAATTGAAATTTGTGGTGGCCCCTCAAAATGAAGGAAAGACGTCTGATCTTATTGAGTTAGGGAAGAAATTGGTTAAAGAACATCCTGAAGTTGGTAGCGAGGGGAATATGGCGATCTATTTTACCGGGGCTGTTTCAGATGGCAGGGCGGCACTCATGCTGGTCAATAAGACAGATGTAGATATCAAGAAAGATTTGAACTTTTCAATTACCTGGTCTTATGATGGAAAGGCTATTTTTGAGAATCAAAAGGTTAGCTATTTTATCAAGGATAGTGGGGAATTACCTTCTCATACAGCAACTATAATATTATTGCCATTAAATGAGGAACAACAGAATATTGTGGATGGAATGTCAGATCCATCTAAGATGAAGCTTCTAATGTCAGATGTGAACACTGTAGAGTGATTATGAAACAAGAAACATACAAAGGAGAAGTAAATGCGCCTTGTTTATCTTACGATTGGTTTTATATCATTGGGACTAGGAATTATTGGGATTCCATTGCCAATTTTACCGACAACCCCCTTTTTATTGCTGTCCATGGCTTGCTTTGCTAAAAGTTCCAAACGCTTTGAAACTTGGCTTTACCAAACCAAGCTTTATCAAACCTATGTAGCGGATTACCGAGAGACCAAATCGATTGCCAAAGAACGGAAGAAATGGATCCTTCTTCAGATCTACATTCTGATGGGCATTTCCATCTATCTGGCCCCGATTATTTGGGTGAAGCTTGCTTTAGGAGCTTTGACGATTTTTATCACCTTTTATCTCTTAAAAGTGATTCCCAATAAGCCTGAAAAACCAACAGAAGAACATCCTGAGTAAAAATAGAGAATTCAGGCCCTAGAACTAGGAAAAGAAGTGCGTTCGTGCTTCTTTTTTGGTATCTGAAACTTACAGTGAAGGAAAAAGCCAAATGCATGAAATTAATGGCCAACGTTGCTCACGAAATTGAACTGCGAGCGCTTGAATCAAAAATTGAAAAAGAGGTGTAGAAAAAATGGCAAATGAAGTAGAAAAAACAGCCATCAATGAAGTGTTGAGGACTGTTACACTAATTAATAAAAGGTTTGAAGAAATCATTGAATTACAACGTCAACAAGATCTAGCTATTTTTATCTTCGTGGTGTTCTTGATGCAAAAGATCAAGACCCTTAATGCTCGATAAAATAAGACCATTTTCTTTATAATCAGAATCTCGAAAACGTAAAGTATTAGATGTGATCAGATTGTAATCTGAACGTTCTAGCAATGATAAAATTTTATCTAACTTTTGATTTAACTTTTTATCAATAGATTCGAGAGTTGTAGCTTTGTCAAGACGGCTAATAGGCATTTTAAAGTTTTCAAAACTTTGCATTTTAGATTTGAGGTCAACTTTTGATTCTTCGATTCTTGACACATCTGTATCATAAAAAGTAGTACGGGTCGTGATGACATCAAAAGGAAGTTTTCCACCAGATTCTATGATCGGTACAAGCGGAAGCTCTAGCGCTTGTCTAAAACCTAGTTCGTAAAATGCATTTGGATTGTGTTCTGTCATATCCGCAACAACCATATGAGCAGTTTTTAGGTAGTTTATAATCGTTTCATTGATATTGTCTACTGCATTGACATGGTCAACGCGAATCGGTTTATAACCTAAATCTTCGCAAACTGGAGCAATAAGGTATTTATATACTTTGTCAGCCCGTTCTCTTGTGGGAGTACCAGATTCCCCAATTGCGCTTATAATGAAACAAACTTTATCAGACATAAATACTAACCCCAATCGTTTTTAGTTTATTATACCAAATAACGATAGGGAATTAAATAATAAGAAGGTGAAAGAATGAAACCTAAACGATATCCGTATAGCGGAAAAAGAAAAAAGCCTATCGAGGTGTCGATAGACTTACTAACAAGAATTAGCGCTCTTGAAGTAAAAGCAGCCAATTTGGCAAGTCACGAAATATTCAGAATTCCATCTTCACATTCTTCAACTGTATAACCTGCACTTATGCACTCGGAAATAATTTCATCTTTAGGAATTGCATAAAGCGATGGATCTATGTGACAAACCTTATATAATGGATCGCTTAGAATTGTTTGAATGGTGCGATCTAAATCATCCCAGTTATAGTTAGGATAATTCTTTTGAGGTCTAGGTCGTAATTTTGACATAGTGTTTCTCCTTTCCATTGAAATCTTGACTAAAACTGTGAGAGGCCTTAGCCAAGATACATTATAATGTAAAAGCTTTTGTTTTTCAATATATAGTGATAAAAAGGATTAAATATGTTGCGCATACACAACATATAGTGTTTAAAATGTAGGAAAAGATTGAACAACAATTAAAATCAAGGGGCTGGTCGGTGTATCGACTAGCTAAAAAGTCAGGTATTTCTCAATCGAATTTTTCTAACTTAAAGGCTGGAAAATTGAAAGAGATGTCTTGGACGAATATGTGCAAATTAGCTGATGCACTAGAGGTCAGCTTGGACGAATTTAGATAGGAGGTGAAAATTACATGGCTAATGCAAATGTTGATATTGTATATGAAATTTATGCAAATAATATTAATGATGCTATCGACGCAAAAAATAAAATCATCGCCAACACGCTTGACGATGAAAAAGTACATATCAATATTAAAACAAGTGGAGATGTTTGAACTGTAGTTCATTATGACAATGGAACTAAAATTAGCGAAACGCACGTAACAGCGCCATTGTAGATTGTCTTATAGTACTTGGAATCTCATCTGTTTTGTTAGATTCATTTAAAGTGTATGACATAGTCAAACCTATATTTGTATCCAGTGTAAAAGTATCTTGGTATACTTTCCTATTGTTATCTCTGTATGAAATCGTGATTTTCGATGATCCTTTAAAATCATCTTCAATATTAGAAGTGAATTTTTGACCAGGAGCAATCATATTTCCTACAAGAGATTTAAAATTATGCTGATTATAGATACCTAGATTCCCATGGACAGTTATGTCGGTAATGTAGGCAGGTGTCTTTCCGAAATTTTTAATAACATAAACTCTTTGTCGGTCCTTTATTTCAAATAAATCGACAAAGACATTTACATATGGCCTAGCCATATCTTCCTCGGCTCGCTTTGTACGATGAAGGGATACAATGTTAAAAAAGAACCCCACTAGAGCAATAACCACAGTTGTATACAATGTCCAAGTTTGGACTTCAAGTTCAGTAAAAGGCATATAAAGCCCTCCTTTCTGTGACTATTATATCAGAAAGGGGTAAAAAATAAGGAGGTTAAGAAATAAAACCTACTATAAGGAATGGGGGTTAAGTTGGTAAGATATAGAAATGCGCCAGTTGAAGAAAGTTAAAATTCATGGAGTAAATTTACAAAACGTGGTATTCAACTTATTTGAGCGATATCCAAACACACCTAAAACATAGTGAATCAACTAACCGTATCTAATGGATATCTAATGGTAATCGTATTAAAATTTTGGTATACTTAAGAGTATGAATTTATTAGAAAGTAGGCTTCCCATGGAGAAATTACAAGCCCTGTTATCGGAACGGTTTCAGATCGTTTTTTCAGATAGCAGTTTATTAGATACCGCTTTTACGCACACCTCTTATGCCAATGAGCACCGCCTCTTAAAAATTTCACATAACGAACGTTTGGAATTTTTAGGAGACGCTGTTCTTCAATTAGTTATTTCCGAATATTTGTATAAGGAACACCCCAACAGACCGGAGGGAGATTTGTCCAAATTCCGTTCTATGATTGTCCGTGAAGAAAGTCTGGCTGGCTTTTCTCGGGATTGCCAATTTGACCATTTCATCAAACTGGGTAAGGGCGAAGAAAAATCTGGTGGCCGGGACCGTGATACGATTCTTGGTGACTTATTTGAAGCCTTTTTAGGTGCTCTTTTATTGGATCAAGGAGTGGAAGCAGTCAAACGCTTCATCTATCAGGTCATGATTCCAAAGGTTGAAACGGGTCAATTTTCTCAAGTCATTGACTACAAGACCCGTCTGCAAGAATTGTTACAGGTTCACGGAGATGTGGAGATCCAATACCAAGTGGTCAGCGAGTCCGGTCCAGCTCATGCGAAAGAGTTTGAAGTAGAAGTGTTCGTGAACGGTCAAACGATGGGACATGGTCATGGTCGTTCCAAGAAATTAGCGGAGCAGGAAGCAGCCCGCAATGCAGTTGAAACGAGGAATGATTCCCCATGTATCTAAAAGAGATTGAAATCCAAGGCTTTAAATCCTTTGCGGATAAGACAAAAGTCGTATTTGACAAAGGGGTCACTGCCGTTGTAGGGCCTAATGGATCTGGAAAATCAAATATCACGGAGAGCTTGCGCTGGGCCCTAGGGGAATCCAGTGTCAAGAGTTTACGTGGGGGCAAGATGCCCGATGTTATCTTTGCAGGGACAGAATCGCGTAAACCGCTGAATTATGCCTGTGTCACAGTTGTCTTAGATAACCAGGATGGTTTTATCCAGCAGGCAGGGAAAGAAATTCGTGTCGAACGGCATATTTATCGTTCAGGAGACAGCGAGTATAAGATCGACGGCAAGAAAGTACGTCTCAGAGATGTTCATGATTTGTTCATGGATACGGGATTGGGACGGGATTCTTTCTCTATCATCTCCCAAGGACGGGTAGAGGAGATCTTTAACTCCAAACCGGAAGAACGCCGGGCTATCTTTGAAGAAGCTGCTGGTGTCTTGAAATTTAAGACGCGGCGTAAGGAAACTGAAACCAAACTCAACCAAACTCAGGAGAATTTAGACCGTCTGGAGGACATCCTCTATGAATTAGAAGGACAGATCCAACCTCTTGAAAAGCAAGCGACTGTCGCTCGCCGTTTCTTGGAATTAGACCAAGAACGGCAGGTTCTCTTGCTGGATGTTTTAGTTGCTCAAGTCGATTTGACAAAGGACCTTTATGAAAAGGCTGATCAAGAAGAAAAGGCCATTCAAGAACAGTTGGCTTCTTATTACCAACGTCGTCAGGTCTTAGAAGAAGATAATGTACGCATCAAGAAAGCCCGTCATCAGTTGGATGAGAGCTTAGCTGAGGACCAGGCCAGTTTGCTTGAGGTTACTCGTCTGATCAGTGATTTGGAAAAGCAAATCGAAGTGGCTAAGTTGCAATCGAGTCAAGCAGCCCATAGTCGCAGGGAAAACCTTGAGCGGCTGGATGCTGTTTTGGCTCGTCTGGAAGAAGCGAAACAAGAGCTGGCTCAAAAACAAGAGACGCTAGCTGTGCTTCAACAAAGACTGACAGAGAACCGTCAGCAACAAGAAGAGTTGGAAAAAGAATTAGCCAACTACGAAGAAGATCCGGAACAAGTCATTGAGCATCTACGAGAGCAGTATGTCGCGCTCTTGCAGACAGAGGCTGAAAAATCGAATGAGCGGACAGCGATTGAGAGCCGAATCCAGGCACTCCTGCAAGAATCTAGCCATCGTCAAGAGGATTTGACCAAGGCACAAACAAACTTTGAAGCTGCCAAGGAAAAAGAAGTCCGACAATTGGAAGAGTTGGATCAGGCACAAGCGACGGTCAAAGGCCTATTAGCAGAATACCAAGAGCAATTGGTAAAAGTGGAGCAGGCCAAAGCTGCCTACCAAGAGGCTCAAACGGCCATGTTTGACCTGATGGATGAGAGCAAAAACAAACGGGCGCGGATCAATAGCTTGGAAGCCATTCAGAAGAACCATAGTAACTTCTATGCAGGCGTCAAGAGCGTTTTGCAAGAAGCAGAACGGTTAGGAGGCATCTGTGGGGCTGTTAGTGAGAATTTGAGCTTCTCAAAAGACTATCAGACGGCGCTTGAAATTGCTCTGGGAGCTAGCAGCCAACAGATCATTGTCGAGGATGAAAAGGCCGCAACGCGAGCGATCGATTTCTTGAAACGCAATCGCTTGGGACGGGCAACTTTCCTTCCGCTCACGACGATCAAAGCTCGTCAACTATCTCCTCGGAATCTAGAATTGATTCAAGCCAGTGCAGGATTTCTAGGAATTGCGAGTGACTTAGTGACCTATGAGCATCGTTTTGAACAGATTTTCCAAAACTTGCTTGGAGTAACGGCCATCTTTGATACAACGGAGCATGCGCGTGAGGCAGCTCGTAAAGTCAACTATCAAGTTCGGATGGTGACCTTGGATGGGACCGAATTGCGGACCGGAGGATCGTATGCCGGTGGTGCCAATCGCTCCCAAAATACGGTCTTTGTTAAACCAGAATTGGATAGTTTGAAGCAGGAAATGCAAGCTCTGGATGCTCGTTTGAGAGAAGCAGAGCAGGAGGTAGAGACCAAGGACAATCTGCTCAAGCAGGCGCAAGAATACTTGGCTTCTATTCAAAATCAGGGTGAGCAAGCACGTCTGGAGCAACAGCGGGCCCAATTGGCCTACCAACAAAGCCAAGAGCAACTGAAAGAAATTCAGGAACTCTTAGAAGCTTTGCAGTCAGAATTGGCAACAGATGCGACCCAATCTCTCCAAGAAGAGCTGGAGTCCCTTACTGAGCAATTGGCAGAAATTGAGCTTCAAAAAGAAAACTTGAACCGCGATATTGAAACCATGAAGTCGGACAAAGATGTTCTGCAACAAAAAGTACAGAACTTGCAAGAGCAATTGGCAGAACTGCGACTTCAACAGACGGAATGGTTGAGCCAACAAAGCTATGAGCAAACAGATGCTCGTCGCTTGGAAGAAACGATCTCCCAGTTGGAAGTAGAAGAGCATCAGTTGCAATTGCTGATTGAACAAGGCGAGGCCAAAGTTCAGACAGTGGATGTGGAGCAGCTAGCCAACCAATTGACGCAAGCTCAAGCCAAGAAAACGGACTTGGAACAAGGGATCATTCGAAAACGCTTTGAGCTGGATGATTTGGAAGGCCAGGCCGAAGATGTGGCAGAACAGATGGAACAAGCGCGCAAGAAAAACGAGGAGTGGATTCGTCAACAAGCCAAGGCTGAAGCGACACGTGAAAAACATGCAGACCGCTTGAACAAGCTCTTAACTCAAATTACCGATGAATTCATGCAAAGCTTTGATCAAGCCAAAGAACAGGCCAAACCTGTTGAAAATCTTGCGGCAGCTGAAAACCAGCTCAAGAGCATCGAAAAAGACATTAAGGCACTTGGTCCAGTCAATGTGGATGCGATCGAGCAGTACGACGAGGTGAAGGGGCGCTTTGATTTCCTTTCCAGCCAGCGTGAGGATGTCTTGGCTGCGAAAAACATGCTTCTGTCTACCATCAACGACATGAATGACGAAGTCAAGGAACGCTTTAAATCAACTTTTGAAGCCATTCGTGAATCCTTTAAAGTCACTTTCCGTCAAATGTTTGGTGGGGGGGCTGCTGATTTGATTCTGACAGAGCCAGATCTTCTGACAGCTGGTGTTGAGATTTCTGTGCAGCCACCTGGTAAAAAGATCCAATCCTTAAACCTCATGAGTGGTGGAGAAAAGGCCTTGTCTGCCTTGGCTCTCTTGTTCTCGATTATTCGTGTCAAGACTATTCCATTTGTCATTTTGGATGAGGTAGAGGCAGCCCTAGATGAGGCCAATGTTAAGCGCTTTGGGGATTATTTGAACCGCTTTGATAAGGAAAGCCAGTTTATTGTCGTGACGCACCGGAAAGGAACTATGTCGGCTGCAGATTCCATCTATGGTGTGACCATGCAAGAATCTGGGGTTTCTAAAATCGTCTCAGTAAAATTGAAAGACTTAGAAAATGAAGAATAATGATATTAAATTGATCGCTACGGATATGGATGGAACTTTTCTAAATGACCAACATCAGTATGATCAAGACCTTTTATGCAAGGTATTAGCAAGTTGCAAAGAAAAAGGCATCTATTTTGCTGCTGCAAGTGGCCGTGCCCTCCTTTCTCTCAAATCCCTCTTTAAAGGATTTGAGGACCAGATGATTTTCATTGCTGAAAATGGTAGTGTGGTAGAATTTCATGGAGAAGATCTCTACGAAGCGACCATGTCCAAAGACTTTTATTTGGGTGTTTTTGAGGCTTTGAAATCCTCACCTTATGCAGACCCGAATAAGCTTCTTTTGACTGGGAAAAAAGGGAGCTATGTCTTAGAAACAGTAGATCCCGACTATCTGGCCTTGAGTCAGCACTACAATGAAAACATTCAAAAAGTGAAAAGCCTAGCAGATATTCAGGATGTAATCTTCAAATTGACCACCAACTTTGATGCAGCTCTTGTACTTGAAGGTGAGCAATGGGTTACTGAGAATATCCCAGGCGTCAAAGCGATGACGACAGGTTTTGAATCGATTGATATTGTCCTCGATTATGTCGATAAGGGAGTGGCCATTACCGCCTTAGCGGATAAACTAGGGATCTCGATGGATCAGGTGATGGCTTTCGGGGATAACTTAAATGACCTCCATATGATGCAAGTCGTGGGCCATCCTGTAGCGCCAGAAAATGCACGTCCTGAAATCTTAGCGATTGCTGAAACAGTCATCGGTCACCATGCGACGGGTTCTGTCCTACGCTACATGGAGGAAATTGTATGAGTAAGATTTCCTTGATTGCGCTGGATTTAGATGGGACCCTTCTCAATTCTGAAAAAAAGATCTCCCCTCGCAATAGAGCAGCCCTCGCTGCTGCACAGGCCCAAGGTGTCAAGGTGGTTCTAACCACTGGTCGTCCCTTGAAAGCCATGGATTTTCTTTTGGAAGAATTGGGAACAGCAGGCCTCGAAGAAGAGTATACGATTACCTTCAACGGTGGTCTAGTGCAGCGAAATAATGGAGAAATCCTCTCAAAAGTTGTCTTGGCACCAGAAGATGTCGCAACCATTCATGATGAAACAGCCCGTCTAGGCCTTCCGCTGGATGCTATCAGTGAGGGAACGGTTTATGAGATTCATGCAGATCGAAAGTCTCTCTATTCCCTTTACAATCCCTACCTGAACTTTATTGAAACAGATTTTAAAGACCTGCCATCCACGATTTCCTACAACAAGTGTGTGACAGCCGTCGATCAAGACTTTCTAGATGCAGCTATCAAGCAGATTAGGCCGGACTTATTTCAAGACTATGAAATATTTAAATCTCGGGAAATGTTGCTGGAATGGTGCCCTAAAAATGTTCACAAGGCGACAGGTTTAGAGGCACTGGCAACTATTTTGGGTCTTAAGGCAGATCAAGTCATGGCCTGTGGAGATGAAGCCAATGACCTGTCTATGATCCAGTGGGCTGGACTGGGGGTTGCCATGGGCAATGCGATTCCAGCAGTAAAGGAAGTTGCAGCGCTTGTGGCCCCTGTGACCAATGACCAGGATGCCGTCGCATGGGCGATTGAAAATTATGTGCTAAAGGAGAGTGAATAAATGGGATTATTTGATCGTTTATTTGGAAAAAAAGAAGAAACTGAAAAAGTGCTTCCGTCTTCTGAAGAAGTGGCGGAAAGTACGGAGATTGAAGAAACTGTCAAAGAGGAGCCGACGGCTACCCGAAATGACAAGGAAGAGCAAAAAATCGCTGATATGGAGGCTTATTACCAAGAGCTCAAAGCGCGAATTGCAGCCACTCATCAACCTGTTTCAACTGTCGCTCAAGAAGAGCCAGCAGAGGAACCTCATGTTGAAGAAATAGGAACTTCAGAGACTCATGAAGATCAAGCACCAGTAGAGGAGTCTCCAGTTGTCTTTGAACCTGCTCAAACAGAAGCAAGTCCTGAAGAAGTTTCACCACTAGCTGGTGAAACAGAGGAGACTGAGCCTCTTGAAGAAGTGAAAATGGAAGCGGAAGAAACTGAAAATGGTGAGGAAGCAGATGGGGCTAACGGTTCAGAAATGGAAGAAGAGTCACCGATTGCCTCTCCATCACCTGACGCTGAGCCAGTAGAAGAGAGCACGACAGAAGAGGAGTCTCCAGAACTAGTAGAAGCTCAGGATGAGGTTTCAGAACCTGAAGTATCAGAAGCGATCGCTCAAGTGGAGGAAACTTCAGAAGTAGCAGAAGCCGAGTCCAGACTTCCTCAAGGAGAAGCTGCATCAGTCGTTGAGGAAAAGACTGTTGAAGAGGCAGAGCAGCCAATTCCAGACGAGGTTGAGCCTCAGCGAGAAACCATTCAGGAAAAATACGATCGTAGCTTGAAAAAGACACGAACTGGATTTGGAGCACGCCTCAATGCCTTCTTTGCCAATTTCCGTTCAGTCGATGAAGAATTCTTTGAAGAATTGGAAGAACTCTTGATCATGAGTGACGTAGGGGTTCAAGTGGCCTCTAATTTAACCGAAGAGTTGCGCTATGAAGCCCGTTTGGAAAATGCCAAAAAACCAGATGCTCTCAAGCGCGTGATCATCGAAAAATTGGTGGACTTGTATGAAAAGGATGGCCAATTTAATGAAGCCATTCGTTTTCAAGATGGTCTCACGGTCATGCTCTTTGTTGGGGTCAATGGAGTTGGGAAAACCACCTCTATCGGGAAGTTAGCCCACCGCTACAAACAAGAGGGCAAGAAAGTCATGTTGGTTGCAGCAGATACTTTCCGTGCAGGAGCAGTGGCTCAACTGGCAGAATGGGGACGCCGTGTAGAT
>JAQCUL010000031.1:0-23136 GCA_027685415.1 Streptococcaceae bacterium AF13-5-6.0 | reverse complement strand
TAACACCATCATCGGTAGTGAGAAAATCAAGTCTCGAACCATCTGGCTATTTTCTGCGTCAAGAGCTGCAGTTACCTCATCTGCTAATAAAATATCCTTTTTACGAAGTAGGAAGCGGGCTAGTTCAATCCGGACTCGTTGTCCGCCTGAAATATTTTCTCCGTTATTAGTGATTACAAAATCAAGTCCATCAGTGAGTTCATGGTCGAGTTTGACCTGTCTCAAAGCAGTCTCCAATTCTTGATCTGAAAACTCTTGTCCCAAACTGAGATTGTAGCGAATAGTATCATTAAAGAGGAAAGGATGCTGGCTGATAATGCCTACCTGACGAACAAAGTGACTTGTTTTAACTCCATCCCTTGTCCGACAAGTAATCGTTCCGGCATCCGGCTTTTCTTCTCCTGTGATCATTCGGAAGAGGGTTGATTTCCCACAGCCACTTGGCCCTTTGATGAGGACTTTTTCGCCTTGTCGAATGGCTAGATTAAGATCGCGAATAATCTCTCTACCATTATAAGATTTACTTAAATGAGAAATTTCTAGTTCTTCTACTTGAGAGATCGAATGATTGTCCGATTTACTATCATCTGCTCGATTCAAGATTCCGAAAATCTTTTCTGCCGTTGTTTTGGCTCCTTGTACTTCAACCACATCATACATGATATTTTGGATAGGCCCTACCAGTTGACCAGCAGCAATATACATAGCAACCAGGCTAGCCACTGAAACATGATGACCCTGCATAGCAAGGAAGAACCCTAATACCAAGGGGAGTACTTGGCTCAGAAAGACCATAAAACCATTACAAAAGAAAACAATATTATGGGTAAAAGCAAACCTTTGAATAGCTCGTTGATAACGAAGATTGATATTCCAGACGCGCTGAGAATTTTCAGGCAAGGCTTGATTCATCCGCAAGGTCTGAGCTCCTCGAATACTATCAGAGATTTGGTTATGAACAGCTGTTCTTCCCTGAGACATTTCATCCCCTGAATTCTTTAGCTTATTATTCATCAAGAATTGTGGAATGGGACGTAAGATTGTGAAGAAAACAAAGATAGAACCCAATAAAACATTTTGGGCAATGATATAGATCGCCGTAATCAGTGCTCCAAATCCCCAACATGAAATAGACATATAGCGTTCAAAAAAGTTATCTCCTAGAAATTCCATATCCTGTGTCAGCATGGTAATCTTTTCATCTTCACTATATTCCCTGTCTTCCATTAACTTCTGAAAAAGGGCCGTTCGGATATTCATGTGAATTTCACGTCTAAAGACATTATTTGCATGATTACAAAATAACATTAGACTATACAAAGCGAAATAGACAGAAAAACCAAAGAGAGCAAATTTCCAAATAGAGGAATAGGTAAGGTTATTTTGATCTATCGATAGTGCTTTGGCAACAACCAAAGGTTGACCTAATGCGAGACCCCCATTTGCCAGTGCTCCAATAATGGTTAGGTATTTTGTTTTTTTATCAAGATATTTAAAGATATGAATCATAAATCTCTCCTAGAAAATAGAACCCTATGATTGAGAAATATCAGATGTAATCATTAAATCTTATTACATATTATTCTTTGTGATATATTTTACATGCTCATTATACATCTAAGAATAAGTCTGGTCAATGAATATTTAAAAAATTAGAAATGATTAAATCTTTAATAACTAATATTTTAAGTTAAGCCTTTGAAAAAGCTCTACTTGTCTGTTGGATGAAAATTTACTTTAGTCAATCTTTACAGAAATGAAATAAAAAGAACCCCCAAAGAAAGATATGAAAACATCTAACTCTAGGAGTACTGCTCAGTTTTGAGCCTTTTTTTATTCATCAAAAAATCCGGATAAGTCCAAGCCTCCGAAGGGGTTGGTGGAGAAGTTCTCTTGCTCTTCAAGGAGGGTGCGGCCTTGATCAAATTCGAGGAATTGTTCGTAGACAAGGGCTGTCATGCGGGCGTCTTCTAAGCTATCGTGTGATTTTCCTGCAACTCCCAAAAATTCTGCAACGGTGTGGAGTTGGAGATTTTTAATGCCGTGGAGGTCAGATGGACGACGTTCGAAAGCCTCGTCAAAGACATCGACAGCGTACTGGTCTTCTAGATCCAAGCCATTTTCAAGTAGGATGGGTAGGTCGCTCTTTTGGGCATTGTATCCGATCAAGGGCCGGTCTCCTACAAAGGCCTTGAATTCGTTGAGGACCTGTTCGAGTTGTGGGGCATTTTGGATCTTGTCCTGGGTAATGCCAGTCAGGCCGTTAATAAAGCTTTTTAGGGGCTTATCGGTGTAAACGTAGGAGTCGTAGTGATCGACTTCTTTACCGTCCGTAAAACGTACGGCAGACACCTGGATGATCTGATAGGCGCCTTCGTATTGGTTAAATTCGAGGTCAAAGGCGATATAATCTTCTAATGCTTTCATGGGAAATCTCCTGTGGTAGAAAAGAAAAGGGACTGGTAGGATCCAGCCCCGGATTATCGACGGAAAACGCGCGCCCAGAAACCTTTGCTTTCTTGCTCTTGAACTTTTTCATTGGCTTGTTCGAGTTCAAGTTTCAAGGTATCGCGGTCGTTCATTGCTTGTAAAGTCAATTGTTGTTGTTGGTCCAATTGCTTGTCTTTTTCAGCAATTTGAACGTCTTTCACGCGCAACTGTTCATCTTTCTTAGCGAGTTGCTCGTCTTTGGCTTTGAGTTGCTCGTAGAGACGGACGATTTCAGCATTTTTTTCATCTACCAAAATTTCCATCAATTCGCGTTGCTTTACATCATCGCTGACTGGCTCATCTTCAAAAATAGTTTTTTTGTAGATTTCTTCGAGCTTGATCAAGCCACTACGGGTTACAACGGTAACCCCTTTTTCGTTTTTTTGGGTATCTTCTGGAGCCAGCGCCTTGACACGGTTATTGACCGCCTGGCGGCTGACTCCTAAAATTTCAGCAATTTCGCTGACAGTTTTTTCAATCGCCATAACTTCCTCTAATATCTTTTTCTATGAAATACTCTATTAGATAGTAACATAAGTAGGCTAAGCTGTCAAATGAAGCAAAGAAAGGCTAAGCCTTGATACCACGATTAGTGGGCCTCTGTCATTTCAGGAAGATGGAGGCTTGATTGTGCTAAGTCAATGGTGAGTTGGTAATCGGTTTGATCACGCACAGTGATTTCAAAGTCCGTCGTGTAAAGGACCAAGCGAAGAGTTGCACCTTTTTCGAGCTTGTAGATGGTTGGTTGGAGATCAAAGTCAAATTCCATCCACTCGCCTGGTGTTACGGCCTCAACCTCTAAGAGGTCATGCCGGTTTTGGAGGTTGAGATAACCTTTCGAAATCACTCGCTGGCCGGCTTCCTTGAATGGCAACTCGGTCAAGTTGTCTAGCATATGGTAGCGACCGTTATCCAGCGTACGGACCGATAAGACTGCAGGATAGGGTTGGAGGTATTTCTTGCTTCCAAGCTCTAAGAGTTGGGCTGAGAGAAGACCTTTATTGGTGCTGGAGTGAAGTCGCAGGTGAAGGCGAGCTTTCCCGTTGAGGTGCAGGTCTTCTTCGATTGGAAGATCAATTGTCACCTGTTGGGCCTTGTCTTGGTAAAGATCGCTTAAGAAGGTCGGATAAGCCTTGCCATAGCGCTCGTAATCTTTTGTCTCGTAGCGGTTTTGGATGACTTTTTCGTCGTCTCCCAGGGAGAAGGTCCGCTGATTTGTTTGGTTGCCAAAATCATCCAAGGAAGTCCAACTTTGTTCTCCTGTATTGTCCTGCCAGATGACAGTAGGCAATTCATAGCTTGAATCGTAGCCCAGCAATTTTTTAGAGAGGAGGGCGTTCATGCTTTCGCGGAAGTCAATGGATTGCCAGTTGTTGAGATAGACATGGGCACCATTGTGATAGAAGAGGTGTTTCTTGATGCTTGTTGGAAGAGCCTGGAACATATTAAAGACGTGAAGAGGTTTCACGTTCCAGTCTTGCGAACCATGAGTGAAGACCACCTCAGCCTTCACCTGATCAGCATGTAAGAGATAATTGCGGTCGTGCCAGAATTGATTGTAGTCTCCAGAAGCGCGGTCCAGCTCTTTTTTCACGATGTCTAGATCGGCTTGGTGGGCTGCATTATGGTGCAAATAGTCTCCACCTAGAAGGTTGCGCGAGTAGGTCAATTCGGCAAGGGAATCGAAATCTTCACCTGGATAGCCACCAGGACTTGTCACGAGGCCGTTTTCGCGGTAGTAGTTGTACCAAGAAGAGATCCCAGCCTCTGCAATGATGACTTCAAGACCGTCCACACCTGTGGTCGCAAGGCCGTTAGACATGGTTCCAAGGTAAGAGATCCCGGTGGTTGCGACCTTTCCATTAGACCAATCAGCTTTGACTTGGCGTTTGCGTGTGTGATCTGTAAAGGCCCGGCAACGGCCATTGAGCCAGTCGATAACGTTCTTGTAGGCTTCGATTTGTTGGTAATTTCCATTGGTCATCAAGCCTTGCGAATCTTTTGTCCCCACTCCAGATACGTAGAGATTAGCGTAGCCGCGTGGAAGGAGGTAGTCGTTGAGGGTATAGCTGGAATTGATATGGGTGAGAGTTTCTTCAGCTTCATCGACTAGCTCAGCTGAACCGACAGGATCCACCAATTCTAATTGAGGTACTTCTACTTGAATGGTATGAGGTTCTTTGACCTCGAGGTCGACATTCATATTGTAGAGGGCCTTGTCGCTGGCCTTATCGTTGGTCCCTTGGTGATAAGGACTTGCGGTCATAACAGCTGGAATCTTGCCTTCATAGCGAGGACGGATAATGCTGACCTTGACCAAGTCTGGCAGACCATCTTTGTCGGTATCGACCCGACTTTCCACATAGACGACCTCGCGGATGGCATCATGGCTCGTAAAGGTTGCGAGGCTCTTGCCGTTAAAATAGTGATACTGGTTATCTTCAGGAATCAAGCCATCGCTGACCAACTGATCGATGAGTAAATTTCCTTTTACTGTTCGAGTATTGAGAAGGTGATAGAGGTTTTCTACCAAGTTTCCATACTCAATCGGAAATTGGACTTCTTTCAAGAAGCTATCCGTATCTTCAAAATCAATAAAATAGCGGAAACCGAGTAATTGGAGGGCTACTGTGTAAAAAATGTTCGGAGACCATTCGCAGTCAGATTGGATATACGTTAAAAAGTCTGTTTTAGAATCCACCACTAGGTTAGAGAGGGGATAATCTGTATCTTTATAGGTGAAGTAAACCTTGCGGACAAACCATTCAAACAGTTCTTTTTCTGGGAGGTGGGTGGGAAGGTCAAACCCAATTTCTTTTAGTTCCTTAAGAATGTCTTTTTGGTCAACAGATAGATAGCTATATTGATTGTATTTCATAGACTGCTCCTTTTATCAGTTTCTTTTTTCTTTACTTCTTATATTATACTTGATAAAATAGTATTTGTCTAAAGACCTT
The DNA here is from genome assembly GCA_027685415.1 of Streptococcaceae bacterium AF13-5-6.0. Taxonomy (GTDB): domain Bacteria; phylum Bacillota; class Bacilli; order Lactobacillales; family Streptococcaceae; genus Streptococcus. The sequence continues at coordinate 17,689 of JAQCUL010000031.1, read as the reverse complement.
TCGTCTATAAGGAGAAGGAATATTGAAAAAAATATCTTTTGAACAAGTTGCAAGAAGACGGACCTTATTGTTTGGGGTTCTTGCCGTCATTTTTGGGATTCTCATTTTTCGAAACGGCGTTGGTTTCACCAAATTTTCCTTGGATCTATTAGCCATTTACTTTTTAGTTGATGGACTAGGAAGCTTTCTTCTTCGCTTTTTGTTACGTAGCAAGTCTATTTCCTATAGCCACTCTATTTGGTTTATTTTTCTTTCACTTGCGTTGATCTGGTTGAATCGACTGAGTAGTCTGCCCGTAAACTTAGTTGTGATTTGTTTAGGGGCATATCAGTTGGGGAGTGCCATTGTCTATGGGATCACATTTTGGCTTTATAAGGCCAATCGGGTAAAAGGAGGCTGGCTCTATTTATGGGATGCGCTTTTAAACGGTGGGCTTGGTCTAGCAACTGTCTTGGAACCTGGTTCAGATGGGCACTTCCAATTTATCCTCTTGGGGGCTTATCTGGTCTTGTTGGGGATTTCTAATATTCGAGATGGTATTTTATTTGACAAAGACCAACAAGGCCAAGAGTTAAAACGTCGCTTTCGTATTAGCCTACCGGTTATCTTTGCAGCCTTTATCCCTGCTAAGGAGTTAAAACGGTTTAACCAGTTTCTTCAAAAAGGGAGCTCGGCGGGACACACAGGCCCTTATCGATTGGTGAAAAAAGAAGAAGAGGCAAGGGAATTAGAAATTTTGGTTCATACTTCTGACAGCAACTTATTTGGAGCGATTGGGCATGTAGATATTTGTTATCAGGGGAAGGTCATTTCTTACGGAAGTTACGATCCCTTTTCAGAGCGTCTATTTGGGACGATTGGGGATGGCGTACTGTTTAAAGTGGATAAGGAACCATACATCGAACTATGTAAAAAAGAGAGTCAAAAGACGCTGTTTGGCTACAGCCTATCCCTTACCGAAGAAGAGAATCAGGCAGTAGAGAAGCGTCTAGCTGAAATTGATCAGTTGTTAGAACCTTGGGATCCACCTAGGAGGTTACTGGAAGACGGTCAGCCGACCTACGCTTACAAATTGAAATATGATTTAGGGGCTGAGCTATATAAATTTACTTCTTCGCGTTTTAAATCTTACTTTGTTCTGTCTACTAATTGCTGCCTGTTAGCAGATTCCATTGTGGGACAGGCAGGAACGGCTGTATTAGATGTGCGTGGAGTGATTGCACCAGGGACCTATCAGGATTACTTAGAATACGAATTTGAAGCTCCAAACGGGCGGGTCCATACACGAACAGTATACTAAAAAAAGAAAGACAGATTTTTATTTTTGAAAAATCTGTCTTTTTTGCACAAGATTTCTTGTAAAAAGCCAGAAAATCTTTTACAATAAAAAGTGCTTGGAGGAAAGTATGACAGCAAATCAGATCGTAAGAGTGATCCCAGTCTTGAAAGTGAATAACCGAAATGTCAATCAACGCTTTTATGAAGAGACATTGGGAATGAAAGTATTAGTGGAAGAAGGAGCTCTCCTGTCTTTAGGAGATGCCTCAAAAGTAGAAAAAATCGTCTTAGAAGAGTCACCGAGTATGCGTTCGCGTAAGGTCGAAGGTCCAAAGAAATTGGGTCGCATCGTGGTGAAAGTGGCACAAGCTCAAGAAATTGATTATTTGTTGGCCCGCCAGCCAGAGACAAGCGCCCTTTACCAAGGAGCTAATGGTCGCGCCTTTGAAGTTGTGTCTCCTCAAGGAGATACCATTTTCGTGCATGCGGAAGAAAATCTTGAAAGCCTAGAACCTTTGGAGAAAGCGCCTCTTGTAGAAGCTCCCGAAGATTTCAAAGGTTTGACGAACTTTGATGTGGACTTTCTTGAGGTCAACGTGGCTGATCTTGCCCAATCTCAGGAGCTTTACAGACGCTTGCCAGATCTTGCCCGCTTTATCCATTTGCAGGAAGCCCAAGGAGAAGATCTCCAAGTGGAGAACAAGGTGACTTGGGATTTGAGCATGATCAAGGTCGAATTGGCATCTTTTGATGTGGAAGACTTGAAAGAACGCTTGGGAGAAGCTGTCGATTTTGTGCACCGTAAGGGAACTTTCTTGATTGCCAAGGATCCAAGCCAGATCGAACTCTGGTTTGAAGCCAATCAAGATCAGGTCCATATTTCTTATGAAGAATAAGAATGGAGTGATGAGCGTGAACGCAATCATCGAAAAAATTACCGAACAAATCCAAGAAGGCATCTATCCAGGTGTCTCTCTTGGGCTTTACCGCAATGGTCAGTGGAGTGAGCACTATCTAGGACTTGCGGACCCTGAAAAAGGAGAGCCAGTAGAGGCTGATCTGGTCTATGATTTGGCCAGTGTCAGTAAGGTCGTCGGAGTCGCTACCATCTGTGCCTTTTTGTATGCGAAAGGGGAGCTTCCACTCGATCGCCCCTTTAAAGAACTTTACCCGCGTTTTGCTCATGAGAAGACGACCATCCGGGAACTCTTGACCCATACTTCTGGGCTCGATCCTTTTATCCCCAACCGGGATCAATTGGATGCGAGACAGTTGAAAACAGCCCTTGAAAATTTGCAGATAAAAGAAGACAAGAGTTTTCATTACACCGACGTCAATTTTCTTTTGCTGGGCTTTTGGTTAGAAGACAGGTTTCACCAGTCCTTGGATCGTTTATTTGAAGAGCTGATTTTTACACCTTGGAAGATGACAGAGACACGGTTTGGACCGGTCGAAAAGGCGGTACCAACAGTCCGTGGAGTGGCTTCTGGAAGTGTTCATGATCCCAAAGCGAGAGTTCTGGGCCCTCATGCGGGAAGTGCTGGACTTTTTTCAACTCTTGCTGATCTAGAGCGCTTCTTAGAGCATTATCTGAAGGATGATTTTGCGCGTGACTTGTCTCAGAATTTTGCGCGTGAAGAGGGAAAGACCCGCGCTCTTGGATGGAATCTAGAGGGTGACTGGTTGGATCATACGGGCTATACTGGAACCTTCATCATGTACAATCGCAAGAGGCAGGAAGCTGTGATCTTTTTGTCCAACCGGACCTATGAGAAGGACGAACGGGCCCAATGGATATTGGACCGTAACTCCTTGATGGACCTGATCAAACAAGAATGTGAAAAATAGAAATGGAAGGCTAGGATGATGGATCCTGGCCTTTTTGCTATCTGTCAGATAGAACTCAACTCCGTCTTAGGTTGGATTTCCTTCAAAAGCATCGCTTTTTTGGCTGATTTATATTAAAATAGTAATGACCTTAATAGAGCGAGATGAATATGAACAAAGAGATAGGCGTCGGAAGGGCGCATAGTAAAATTATCTTAATTGGAGAGCATGCGGTGGTCTATGGTTATCCGGCTATTGCGCTGCCACTCCATCATATCGAAGTGATCTGCCAGATCATCCCGGCAGATCGTCCATGGGTTTTGTTTGAAGATGACACCTTGTCCATGGCAGTTTTTGCGTCTCTTGAGCACCTCGGGATTCGCGATGCCCAGATTCGCTGTCGCATTCAGTCCATGGTACCGGAAAAACGGGGGATGGGATCGTCTGCGGCGGTGAGTATCGCCGCTATTCGTGCCGTTTTTGACTATTATCAGAAAGAGCTGGATGATGAGACCTTAGAAATCCTGGTCAATCGAGCAGAAACCATTGCCCATATGAATCCAAGTGGGCTCGATGCTAAGACTTGTTTGAGTGATCAAGCCATTAAATTCATCCGGAATGTCGGCTTTTACCCGCTGGAGCTGGGTATAAAAGCGAGCTTGGTGATTGCGGATACGGGAATTCACGGCAATACCCGTGAGGCGATTCAAAAGGTTGAAGCCAAAGGGCAGGAAGTTTTGCCCCATTTCCATGAGATTGGTCAGTTGACCCAGCAGGTGGAAGAGGCTCTGAAAATGAATGATCTAACGAACCTAGGACAGGCTTTGACTACTTGCCATGAGCACTTGAGAGCCGTGGGGGTCAGTTGTGAAAAAGCAGACCACTTGGTCGCCATTGCCCTTGAAAATGGGGCCTTAGGCGCTAAAATGAGCGGAGGCGGTCTTGGAGGTTGTGTGATTGCCCTCGTCAAGGATTCTCGTGAAGCAGCAACCATTGCCCATGCATTAGAAAAAGAAGGAGCGCACCATACATGGATCGAAAACCTGTAAAGGCTAAGTCCTATGCCAATATCGCGATTATCAAATACTGGGGAAAAGAAGATGCCAAACAGATGGTCCCTTCGACCAGTTCGATTTCGTTGACCTTAGAGAATATGTATACAGGGACCCGTCTATCTCCCTTGCCAGTAGATGCGACTGCGCATGAATTTTACATCGATGGGGAATTCCAAAATCCAGCTGAGCAAGCCAAAATTGGAGCTGTGATTGATGGCTTGAAGCCAGCAGATGAAGCAGGATTTGTTCGGGTGGATACCAGCAACAACATGCCAACCGCCGCAGGCTTGTCCTCTAGCTCGAGCGGCCTCTCTGCTCTCGTCAAGGCTTGCAATCAGTACTATGATTTGGGCTTGAGCCAGGAGGAATTGGCTCAAAAAGCCAAGTTTGCTTCGGGTTCTTCTTCACGGTCTTTCTTTGGTCCCTTAGCAGCTTGGGACAAAGAAAGTGGAGAAATTTATAAGGTCCAAACAGACCTAAAACTGGCTATGATTATGCTGGTCCTCAATGACAAGCAAAAGCCTGTTTCCAGCCGGGAAGGGATGAAACGCTGCATGGAGACTTCGACTAATTTCAAAGAATGGATCGAAGAGTCTCGACAAGATTACAAGGATATGCTGGACTATCTAGCTGGCAATGATTTTAAACAGGTCGGTCAGCTGACAGAGCGCAATGCCCTTGCTATGCATGCGACGACTAGGACAGCCACTCCAGCCTTTAGCTACTTGACAGAAGAAAGCCACAAAGCTATGGACTTTGTCCGTGACCTTCGCGCTGCAGGCCATGCTTGTTACTTTACCATGGATGCAGGGCCAAATGTTAAAGTTCTCTGTTTAGAAGAAGACTTGGATCAGCTGGTGCCTTTATTTGACGCCCGCTATCGGACCATCGTATCTAAGACAAAGGACCCTCAAGATGAAGACTAAGTATCAGGTACAGACTGGAGGCAAGCTCTATCTAGCCGGAGAATACGCGGTGTTAACGCCTGGGTGTGGAGCCGTGATTCAGTTTATTCCCATTTATCTGTCAGCTACTATCCAAGAATCTAGAAGCTATCAGCTAGTCTCAGATCTCTTTGGTTACCAGGTGGATTTGACCCCAAATAAGGACTACGCCTTGATTCAAGAGACCATTCAGCTCATGGAAGAGTGGCTGAAAGATCAGGGAATAGCCCCTAAACCTTTTGATCTTCACCTTAGAGGAACACTGGGCGAAGAGGGGAAAAAGTATGGGATTGGTTCCAGCGGAAGTGTGGTCTTGCTCGTGATCAAGGCCATGGCTGCTCTGTATGAGTTAGACTTAAATCCAGATCTGCTTTTTCGACTAGCAGCAGTGGTCTTGGTGCAAAGAGGAGACAATGGTTCCATGGGCGATTTGGCCTGTATTGCCTTCGAGGACTTGATTTATTACCAATCCTTTGATCGGGCTTGGTTGCATGAAGTCTTGACTTCTCAGCCTCTTTCACAAGTTTTAGACCTGGATTGGGACTACCAGATCTGCTCGATCCAGCCAGCCATCTCTTATGATTTTCTGGTTGGTTGGACCAAGGAACCAGCGATTTCAAGTGATTTGATCCGTCAGGTCAAGGGAGCGATCAAGGAAGAATTTCTTCAGGAGAGTCAGAGTGCAGTGAAGAATCTTGAAAAAGGCCTCCGTGAAGGGAACCAAAAGGAAATTGAGACCAGTATCAGACGCGCCGATCAGAACCTAAAGTCTTTGAACCCTTTGATCTATACCCCAGCTCTAAAAGAGCTACAAGAAGCGACAGAGGGCCTGTCTACCTGTGCCAAATCCAGTGGTGCTGGAGGAGGTGACTGTGGAATCGCCCTTAGTTTTGACCCAGTTGAGACTCAGATCTTGATAGACCGCTGGAAGGAGAAGAATATTGAAGTCATTTACCAAGAAAGGATGGGAGATTCGTGAGCGAAAATCGAAAAGACCAGCATATTCGTTATGCCTTGGAGCAAAGCTCCTCCTATAATAGCTTTGATGAGATCGAGCTGATTCACCGATCCCTCCCCCTTGTGGATCTAGCAGAGATTGATCTAACAACCCATTTCGCAGGGCGTGATTGGGAGGTCCCTTTTTATATCAATGCCATGACAGGTGGGAGTAAACGGGCCAAAGAGATCAATCAAAAGTTGGCAGCAGTAGCCGAAGCCTGTGGAATTCTCTTTGTGACTGGTTCTTACAGTGCAGCACTGAAGGATCCGAACGATCAATCGTATGCGGTCAAAAAAGACCATCCTCATCTTCTTTTAGCGACCAACATTGGCATCGATAAAGAGCCAGATTTGGGCTTGCGAACAGTGGAAGAGCTACACCCCCTCTTTCTTCAAGTCCATGTGAATCTGATGCAAGAGTTGCTCATGCCCGAAGGGGAGCGGATTTTCCACACTTGGAAAGACCATCTCAAGAGCTATGGGCAGGGCTTTCCAGTGCCTGTAGTCCTGAAGGAAGTTGGCTTTGGTATGGATCCCAAAACAGTTCAGGCAGCGCTAGATGCTGGGATCAAAACCGTCGATATTTCTGGCCGTGGTGGCACTAGCTTTGCCTATATTGAGAATCGTCGTGGTGGCAATCGCGCTTATCTGGATGATTGGGGACAGTCAACTACGCAGTGTCTCTTACAGTTACAGGATCAGATGGATCAGGTTGAGGTCCTCGCAAGTGGGGGCATCCGTCATCCCCTTGATATGGTCAAGGCCTTGGTCCTTGGAGCGCGTGGCGTAGGACTTTCCCGTGTTTTTCTTGAGATGGTAGAGACTAAGAGCATTGAAGAAGTAATCGTCCTTGTCCAAGGCTGGAAAGAAGATCTCAGATTGCTCCTTTGTGCGCTCGGTTGTCAGAACCTGAAAGAGCTCCGTGAAGTCGACTATCTCCTCTATGGAAAATTGTGGCAAGCGAATCAACAGAGAAAATGAAGAAAAATCATTTTAGAAACTTTCCTTAGGTGAGTACGGACGTCAGCGAACTTCTACGAAGTTCCATGACTTAGTTTTGAACCTAAGGTTTCAAAACTCCCGAGTGCCTGAAACAAAAACGTTTCAGGCACTTTTCTCACAGCGGAAAGTTTTCGTATATTATGATTCATTTTGAAAATTAGAACTCTTTTATAGTTCTTTGAAGAATCACTTAACTTATTTTACTTAAAAATTAGTTCCTATTCGTTTAGGATTGGCAAATAAGCCAATCCTTTCTTTTTTTGAAAAAGTGTTCTCCTCAAAAATTCTGATAGTTTACGAATCGTTTACGGTTACTGAAATCGCTTGCAAAATAGGCTTGTAAAAGAGTATACTAAATAAGGAAAAACATTTTTAAAAAGGAGTTTAGGATGAAGAAGCACTATTTTCGATCAGCTGTAGCAGCCTTGCTTCCGCTTTTGTTGATTGCTCAACCTGTTGAGGCTTGTACAGGGTTCATCATCGGGAAGAAACTGACTGCTGACGGTTCGACCTTGGTAGGGCGTACCGAAGATTTAGAACCCAACCATAATAAAAATTTTGTGGTCAGAGAGCGTGTCTACAATAAAAAAGGAGCCATCTTTGAAGATGCTGCCAACGGTTTTCAATACCCTTTGCCAGAGATTAGCTATAAATATACAGCGGTCCCGGATGTCACCCCTGAACAAGGGATTTTTGACGAAGCAGGATTCAACGAATATGGGGTTTCCATTTCTGCCACTGTATCTGCTTCAGCAAATGACAAGATCCAAAAGGTGGATCCCTATGTCAAGGATGGCCTCGCAGAATCGGGCTTGACCAGTATCGTTCTCCCAAGTGTGAAAACCGCAAGAGAAGGGGTTGAACTTATTGCTAAAATCGTCGAAGAAAAAGGCGCTGCAGAAGGAAATATTGTGACCATTGCCGATAAAGAAGGCGTCTGGTATATGGAAATTCTATCCGGTCACCAATATGCAGCGATTCTCTTCCCAGAGGATCGATTTGCGGTCTTTCCAAATACCTTCTTCTTAGGGCATGTCGATCAATCGGATACCGAACGCACGATCGCCTCAAAAGATCTTGAAAAAGTCGCCAAAGAAGCCAATAGCTATAAGGAAGTGGACGGAAAATTCCACGTTTCTCAATCCTATAATCCGCCTTTGCAAGAAGCAGATCGCTCTCGGGTTTGGTCGGGAATCAAATCGCTAGACCCAAGCTCTCCTGTTAAATATGACGATGCGTCTTTTGACCTTCTTCATACAACAGATCGGAAATTAACTCTCCGCGATGCCATGAATCTCCAACGCAATCGTTTGGAAGGAACCAAATATAAACCACAGGATCAAATGGAGCTGGATGGAAAAGGTATTCCGAAAAAAGGGGAGTTTGATGCGGTTTATAAATACCCCATTTCCAATCCAAATGTCATGGAGGCCCATATTTTCCAACTGAAAGATGATGTCCCAGCGAGTGCAGGTGGAGGCACCATGTGGCTGTCGATGGGTAGCCCACGAAATGCTCCATATCTACCCTACTATGGAAATATTCTCAACACCTATCAAGCCTACCAAGAATTAGGGGATCATTACAATGATCGCTCCTGGTATTGGACCATTTCAAGAATCAACGACCTTGTGGCCAAGTATCCAGATTTATTCGAAGATGGGGCGATTCGTACTGAAATGGAACGATTGGAGTCTCAGTGGATGGTCGAACAAGATCTGAGTGATCAAGAACAAATTTCTCTTGCTTCTCAGCCTGAAGAAGCTAGTAAGAAGGCAACAGAGGAAAGCTTGGCAAGAGCTGAGAAAACCTTCGAACGCTTGCAAGAAATCAGAAAAGAAGCAGAACAAAAGGTAGCAGATGAACACGGAAAAAGTGCCCTGCAGGATCTAGATGACGAAGAAGATGCTGCTTATGAAGAGAAGATTGATCTCGTTGATTTTGACTATGATTACATTCTAGCAGCAGGCTTGTTCGGGGCAACACTTCTAGCGATTGTGATCTACTTGATTCGCTCAAAGAAACAAAAGGGAGGAAAACAAGATGACTAAAATTCAAAGAGCCTCGATCTATCTTTTTCTACTGTTTGCAGGAATTGGCTTGGAGTTTGAACTCGGTCATCTTTCTCAACAAGAATTTAGCCAGTCTGCAGGCAGAGATTTGGTCTTAAACTTGTCTGTCTTAGCGGCTATTATTATCCCGCTCTATCTCTTTTCAAAACGATTGGCCAAGCAGTTGTCTGTCCCAACTTATGTCTTATGGATTGCCATGTTTGGAGGTGCCTTCGTAGCAGGCTGGTTGAGCTTTTCAGGCAATAGCTTGATTGATATTATGAATAGCCATGTGATCAAGGATGCCACTGTCTTTAACAAGTGGACGGATGCTTTGACAGCTCCATTTTCAGAAGAATTCTTTAAGGCCCTGGTTGCCTTTTGGGTAGTCTTGATGGTTGGCAAAAAAGATCTGAAATCGATTCTAATTGCCGGCTTGGGTTCTGGCTTTGGTTTTCAGATCATTGAGGATTTAGGGTACGTTGCCCGCCAAACAAAAACCAGCCAATTAGCCGCGGTTACTGAGGCCATTAACCGTATCTCTGGTGGATTAGCTTCACATGCCCTCTATACAGCTGTTGTATCCGTTGGTGTCTTCCTCTTGTTGTCTCAAGTGACCCAGCAAAAGGAGAAACTCTTTGGACTCTGGTGTGTTCTCTCGACAGTAGCCAATCACTTCTTATGGAACTCTCCGTTTTATGAAACAGACCATCGGATTAATCTTCTCGTCGGACTGCTCTTTGCCGTCCAAGTAGGGACTTTTATCGAAGTGGTGCTCTATACCAAGAAACATCCCGAGTTGCCATTTTTAAAACAATAAGAAATTTTTTTCAAACACAAAAGAACTAAGACGTGGGTCTTAGTTCTTTATTTTCTCAATTCTTGTAAGAGTGTTTGTGCCTTTTCTAAGTTAAAGGGTTTGTTTTCAAGGAGTTGGTTGACCAATCGGGGAACTTCCTCTTCCTTTGCTCCTGCTAGAAGGGCTAGGGAGCGTGCTTGGAGTTTCATATGTCCTGCTTGAATTCCTGTGGTGACTAGGGCTTTGAGGGCCGCGAAATTCTGCGCCAAACCGAGCGAAGCAATGATACCTGCTAATTCAATAGCAGAAGGCTCTCCTAGCAAACGGTGGCTGACTTGAACCGTTGGGTTGAGGCCAATCGAGCCTCCTTTTGTCGCAACCGGCATTGGTAGGGTGATCTCTCCATATAGTTTTTTCTCTTCCGGCTGACTTGTCCAGTGACTCAAACCCTTGTAAGAACCACTTTGTGCAGCATAGGCATGGGCTCCTGCTTCGATGGCCCGCCAGTCATTGCCTGTCGCAAGGACTAGGGCATCAATCCCGTTAAAAATTCCCTTGTTATGAGTGGCTGCACGGTAAGGATCCACTTGGGCCAGTTGGCTAGCTAGCTCCATCCGGTGGGCAATTTCAATAGCTTCATCAGGATTTCGACTCAGTGCTTTAAAATCGATGGCACACCGTGCACTCACTAAAGAGCGAGTAGCCAAGTTGGATAAAATTGCCATCAAGGCCTGACCACCAGAGAGTTCCTGGATGTGATCGGTCAGAGCTTCCAGCATGGTATTGAGCATATTGGCCCCCATGGCTTCTTTGGGATCGACAGCCAAGTAGACAATAAGAAAGTCCCCCTTGTTTTCGACCCAAAGATCTCTCGCTCCACCTCCACGCTTGACGATAGAAGGATAGGCTTCATTAGCCAGCTGAAGAAGGGTTTCCTTGTCTTCTAGGATGCGCTTACTAGCAACTTCCATGTCTTCAACATCCGTCAGAGCAATCTCGCCAATCATTTGGCGCTGGTGCACCTGGGTGGTGAAGCCGCCCGAACGTTGGATGAGCTTGGCTGCAAAGCTGGCAGCCGCGACCACGGATGGTTCTTCTGTGACCATGGGAAGGACATAGTCACGACCATTGATCAGAAAATAAGGAGCGAGGCTAAAAGGCAAGTCAAAAGTCGACAAGACATTTTCCGTCAATTGATCTGCAATAGAAAGGGGAAGTCCCTTTTGTTCTTTTAAGATCTGTGCTTCATCCCAAGTTAAGAGGCCTTCCTTCAGTAAGGCCTCTATGCGTTCTGTGGGAGAAAGTTTTGCAAAACCTGGTAATCGTGCCATTATTTTTCTACTTTCTGGTAAGTGCGTTGGTGTTCCTTGATCTCTGTCAAAGCAAAAGTTTGATGCGTAGCAGGCTCAAACACTTGATTGCCACTAGGATCCAGATCTACTTCCTCATAAAAGAGTCGCTCGTAGTCAGCAACACTAAGAACCGTACGTTGGTCCAGTTTTTCCATGCGTTTGTGATCTAAGAGTTGCTCAAAACCAGGAACAAGGTTGGCACTAAAGATCTCAGAAACCGCTCCACTTCCATAGCTAAAGAGGGCGATTCGGTCCCCAGCTTTGAGTTGGGGGTCATTTTCCAGTAGTGACAGCAAGCCTAGGAAAAGAGATCCAGTGTAGATATTTCCCACGCGTTGGCTGTATAGAATCGATTGATCAAAGTTGTATTGTAATTGATCTTTTTTCTCTTCTGGTACTGACTTATCCAAGATTTTTTTCAAGCCCTTGAGAGCTAATTTCGGATAAGGCAAGTGGAAGCAGACGGCCGCAAAGTCTGTCAAGGTAAGGCCAGTCCGTTTCTGGTATTCCGCCCAGGTTGTTTTCAGAGAATCTAGATATTGTTGCGTTGAATAAATCCCATTCACAAAGGGAGTTGTCGCATAATTTGGACGCCAAAAATCCATGACATCGCGTGTTTGGGCAATATTATCATCGTTAAAAGATAGAATACGAGGATTTTGGCTGATCAGCATAGCAACCGCTCCAGCCCCCTGTGTTGGTTCTCCAGGAGTTCCAATTCCGTATTTAGCAATGTCACTGGCAATGACCAAAACCTTACTCTGAGGGAATTTTTCAACATGGAGTTTAGCATAATCCAAGGCAGCAGTCGCTGCATAGCAGGCTTCTTTCATCTCAAAAGAGCGGGCGAAAGGCTGGATGTCTAGTAAGCCATGGACAAACACAGCAGCAGCCTTACTCTGGTCAATTCCAGATTCTGTCGCAAGAATCACCATGTCGATCGCTTCTTTATCTTCGTCTGTTAAAATATCATCTGCTGCAGTCGCAGCTAATGTGACGATGTCTTCTGTGATCGGTGCCACGCTTTGTTCTTTTAAGAGAAGACCCTTGCTCAGTTTTTCGGGATCAGTATCACGAGCAGCAGCCAAATCTTCTAAACGCAAGACATAAGGGCTCGTCGCAAAACCAATCTTATCAATCCCAATTGTCATTCTTAACCTCTTTTTTATTTGATATCTACTAGTATATTTCGTTACTATTTTACCATATTTAAGGGTAAAACTCCCTTGAAAAAGCTAGATCAGCAAGGAAATCATTCTCGGGACCGATTTTGCAATGTTTCAAATAAAAAATAGAGAATCTATAAAAAAAGCCATCCTCAGATGACTTTCAAATCTTATGTTTAGCTATCTTTTTTAGGGTTGCTCATGATTCGTATGAAGAGTTCTTTGCATTTGTCTCTTAGAACTTTTTCGTAGAAGACGATTAAAGCGATGTACACAATCATAAAGTTCAAGGTCAGATAGAACAAGTCAAATGAATTACGGGCATAGTAAGTCGCTGATTGATAGGAGGGGAAGGCTCCTAGGATCATCCAAGGAAGATACTTGATATACTTGTTTACCATCATACAGCACCTCGCATACTCTAAAGGATTTGTTTTTTCACTTTTATTGTAGTCCTTTTAAGTAAAAATGCAAGCAAGGACACTTATAAAAATTGAACAACCAATGCTAGTTGGCATTGGTTGTTTTTCTTTTTTGATGGCGTTGGTAAGAATGGTAGAGTTTCAAGACAACGGAGCCGCTAGCCATCCCGATGGAGATCACCAAGGCCAGAATAACCACCAGGGTCACGCTGGTCACAGCCTGACGATATTGGCCACTGACAAAGAAGGAAGTGGTCCGATAGGAAATATATCCAGGAACCAAGGGCGCGAGAATGGACAACATAAAGACCACGACAGGCGTCTTGAGAATGATACTTAAAATCTGACTGATACAGGAGCCGACAATGGCTGCGATAAAGGTTGCAACGATGACATTGGTAGGCCCTTTTAGGATATAGTAAAGTAGCCAGATGCCCATGCCTAGGATTCCTCCAGGAATCAACATGGAGCGTTGCACATTTAGGACAATTAAAAAGGTGATGATGGCAATCAAACTGGCCACCGCTTGGATTAAAAATTCAGTTAGGTTCATGATTTTATTTCATAAGGACGAGGGCGACCGTTGTACCGGCACCAAGTGCAAGAGTAATGAGGAGAGTCTCAAAGAGTTTGCTCATCCCAGAGTTGAGATGGTAATTCATCAGATCTCGGACGGCATTGGTCATGGCGATTCCAGGAACGAAGGGCATGACACAGCCGGCGATAATGAGATCGGTATTGGAAGGAAAACCACTATAGCGCGTCCAGATATGGGCTAAAAAACCAAAGACAAAGGCGGCCGCAAAGGCAGTGACAAAAGGAATGCGAACGTATTTCTCAACGACAAGAGAAAAAGCAAAGGCAAAGACAGTCGCAATACCTGCTCCAATCGCATCATAGAAATTTCCTCCAAACATGATGGAGAAGAAAGGCGCACTGAGAGTTGCTGCAATGGTCAACTGGAGATTGGTATAAGGAACGCGCTTCATTTTCAACTCGCTCAGGGCCTGGTAGGCTTGCTCGAGATCGATCTCTCCAGAGACGAGTTGACGAGAGATCTGATTGACATCACAGACCTTTTCGATATTGTAATTGGTCCGCAAGATCCGTTTCATGCGCGTGACATTGGCATTCTCAATTGAAAAGAAAATAGCGACTGGCATCGCTAAAACATTGCAATCGACGATTCCCTGTGAATGGGCGATCCGGATCATGGTATCTTCGACCCGGTGAATCTCAGAACCGCTCTCTATCAGGAGGGTTCCAGCTAACATCAGGACGTCGATCACTTGGTTGATCTGTTTTGACTCTTCCATAATTTCCTTCTTACTAAATAATCTGTTTCTATTATAGCAAAAAAGGACGAGAGACAGAACTAAAATTTGACAATTCTAGTTTGTTTCTTATCCTTTCTGAATTCGTTTAGAATAGCTATTGTTTAGGCTTATCATTCGTTAACTCGGGTGGTGGTGCTGCACGGTGCTATCCTGGACGAGAAGGGTTGCTAAAAAGATCAGTGCAATCAGGATAAAGAGCCAAATAATAGCGAAAATAAATGTTAAAAACATAGGATCACCCCTTCTATCTTATTTACAGCTCTACTATAACACTTGGAGAAAGCGCTGTCAAACCCTATATAGTAAGCTCTTAAACTCTTTCAAAATTCAGAATACTCTTGCGATGGGGATGAAAAAAACCAGCCGTTTCCGACTGGTTTTTTAAGATCTATTTGAATCTTAGTTCAAGGCATCATCCATTGAAAGAACTTCGTGGAAGACACGTTGTGTCAATTCAGTTTTTTGTTCTGGAGTGAGGTATTTAGTGTTTACACAGTATCCAGAGATACGTACGATTACGTCTTCACCTGACATGATCTTTTCGTAAACATCGTTCAAGTCCATAACGTTCAAGTTAACGTGTTGTCCACCGTTTTCGAAGTATCCATCAAGGATGGTTACCAAGTTATCAACTTGTTCGTCACGAGTTTTACCAAGAGCGCGTGGTGAAACTTGAGTAGTGAGTGAGATACCATCAGCTGCGTAACCAAAGTCAAGGCTAGCAAGTGAGTTCAAGTTTTGCAACCATCCACCTTTCGCTTTGTTAGATGGGTTAGCACCTGGTGAGAAGAATTCCAATTTAGACAAGTTCACAGAACCATCTTCGTTGAGGTATACCCCTTTGTGGACTGGTGAGTTACCAGTTTGTTTAGAGTAAGCAACGTTAGAAGTGATGGTAAGAAGTGAAACTGTAGCTTCAGCGTTCTTGTAAAGTTTGTGGCTGCGAAGACGAGTAGTGTAAGCTTCGATCAACCATTCTGCCAATTCGTTAGAACGTGGGTCATCTTCACCCCAACGTGGGTATTCACCGATTGTTTCGTAGTCGTAGATGTAGCCATCTTCGTCACGGATTGGTTTAACAGTAGCGTATTTGATTGCTGACAATGTATCAACAGTGTTGGCAAATCCACAGATACCGAATCCCATGTTTGCGCGTTGGTGAGTTGGCAAGAAGGCCATTTGAACTGCTTCGTAGTTGTACTTATCAGTCATGTAGTGGATGATGTTCAAAGCATCTACGTAAGTGTCTGTCAACCAGTCAAGAGATTTTTCGAAGTTTGCTTTAACAGATTCGAATTCAAGAACTTCGTCACGGATTGGATCGATGTCAAATACTTTGTAGTCTTTATGAACATCGTCGTAACCACCGTTCAAACCAGTAAGAAGAGCTTTAAGCACGTTAACACGAGCACCGAAGTATTGGATGTTGTGGCGTTGTTCTTCGTTTTCTGGGTCAAGTGGAGATACACAACATGAGATACAGCTCATTTCACCGTATCCGTCTTTGGCCATTGTTGTTACACCTTCGTATTGGATAGAAGAGTGTTTGTGGCTCATGTGCATACAGTAGCGACGGAAGCTATATGGCAATTTGTCAGTCCAAAGAACTGTCAAGTTTGGTTCTGGAGAGTTACCGATGTTGTCAAGAGTGTTCAAGAAACGGTAGTCCATCTTAGTAACACGGTGACGTCCGTCGTTACCCATACCAGCCATAGAAGTTGTGATGAAGGTTGGGTCACCTGAGTACAATTGGTCGTAAGCTTTTGTACGAGCAAATTTAACAGTACGCAATTTCATAACGAAATCGTCAACGAATTCTTGGATTTCTGATTCAGTAAATGTACCACGAGCCAAGTCACGTTCAGCGTAGATATCCAAAACGATTGGCACACGTCCAAGAGAAGTAGCAGCACCGTTGATCACACGGCAGACAGCCATGAAGGCGATGTTTGTCCATTGGATTGCTTCTTTTGTATTGAAGGCAGGACGACGCACATCTACACCATAAAGGTCACCCAATTTAACAACTTCTTGAAGTGCTTGGTATTGAAGGTTTACTTCTTCACGAAGACGGATTGATTCTTCATCAATTTCAGTAATAGAGTTCCAGTCGTTTGCTTTTTCAGCCATCAAGTAGTCAGCACCGTAAAGAGCCAAACGTGCATAAACCCCGATGATACGTCCACGAGAGTATGCATCTGGAAGACCAGTTACAGTGTGAGCGTGACGAGCGCGACGGATGTTTGTAGTATAAGCACGGAAGATACCATCGTTTACAGTTGTAACGTATTTTGTGAAGATTTCATGAACTGCTGGATCTGGTTCGTATCCATTTTCTTTCAAAGTAGTTTCCGCCATACGGATACCACCACGAGGCATGAAGTTCAATTTGAACAATTCATCATTTTGGATACCGAAGATGACTTCGTTTTCTTTGTCGATATATCCAGCTGCGATATCAGCGATAGATGTTGGACGGTTATCGTATGGGAAACGAGTTTCTTCGTAGTGTGCTTTTGTTTCTTCAACAATCTTCTTGATGTGAAGAGAACGTTCAGTTGGACCAGCTAGGAAGCTTTCATCTCCATCATAAGGTGTGTAGTTAGCTTGAACGAAGCGAGAAACGCTTGCTTTTTCTTTCCAATCTTCACCTTTGAAGCCTTCCCAGGCTTTGTCAAAAATATCTTGTGCTTCAACGACTGTTTTAACAACCATTTTTATTTTCCTCTATTGTCTTTCTAGCAACTATATCTGTTGCACTTACAATAGTAGTATACCATACAGAAACCGGTTACACAAAGACAAATTGCGAAAAATAGCAGATTCTTTTATAATACAGTTTCAATTCTTCTGCGATACTGTACTACATTTTTGAAAATGAACACGAATTTCCATCAATTTTCATGTTTTTAGGAAGGGCCGATTTTTGCAATTCTAAAATTTTCTTCTTATAATAGAAAAAAGGAGGGTGAAAAATGCTGATATTTCCATTGGTGAATGATACGAGTCGCAAGATTATTCATATTGACATGGATGCATTTTTTGCTGCTGTAGAAGAAAGAGACAACCCTAGTTTAAAGGGGAAGCCTGTCGTAATTGGCCAGGACCCTCGTCAATCAGGAGGGAGAGGTGTGGTCTCGACCTGTAACTATGAAGCACGGAAATATGGGATTCATTCGGCCATGAGTTCTAAAGAAGCGCTGGACCTTTGTCCTCAAGCGATTTTTATCTCTGGAAATTATGAAAAATACCGAGAAGTGGGCGAGCAGGTTCGTGAGATTTTCAAGCGCTATACAGATCTGATCGAGCCTATGAGTATTGATGAAGCCTATCTAGATGTGACGGAAAATAAAATCCAGAGCAAATCAGCTGTCAAAATCGCTCGCTTGATTCAGCATGCGATCTGGGAAGAGCTGCATCTCACAGCTTCAGCGGGTGTCTCTTATAATAAGTTTTT
>JAQCUL010000030.1:6904-23389 GCA_027685415.1 Streptococcaceae bacterium AF13-5-6.0 | reverse complement strand
TTGCTAGTTTGGCTAGGTCGCCTGCTTCCCCAAAGGTGGATCATTCGTGTCCTCGCCAGGTATTTACGAAAGGGACTTAATTGATGAAATTCATATTTATATTTTTAGCTGTTGCTTATCTTCTCTTATTTATCATCCGTTGGTTGCTGTCCTTTACTTATTATAAAAGAGGTCAGGCTCATACTGCGGACTTTCCAGAACAGCTTTTTACAGTGGTTCAACCCATCCTTTCTGGGGATCCTCGTTTAGAGAGTGATTTGCGGGCCAATCTCCAGCAAACTGAAGCAGTAGAATTCTACTGGTTGATTGATCAGTCTGATACAGAAGCCCAGCGAGTAGCAGATCAGATTTGCCAAGAGGCTTCCTTTGCCCAACGCATTCGAATTTTTCTCATTGAAGACGTCCCTCAGGGGATTAATCCCAAGAGTTACAAGATTGAGCAGGTTGTAGAGGAGCTGACCCGGCCTTATCTGATTGTTTTGGACGATGATAGTGTGATTGATTTTTCTAAAATGGGTGAGCTGACCGCCTATTTGGGTCAAGAGGTCATTCTGACAGGTATTCCTTATAACCAGGAGAGAAGCAATTTCTGGTCCAAGCTGGTCGCAGCATTCGTTAATGGCAATTCCTTTATTACCTATTTTACCATGGCAGAAGTTGAGGCGAATCATTCCATCAACGGGATGTTCTATATTCTACCGGTAGAACTTGCAAAAGACCAGGGGCTTTTCACAGCGATTAAGAATTATCTATGTGATGATTTAGCTGTAGCCGATTTTTTAAGGAGTAAAGGAATATCCATTATCCAAACACGGGTCACCTGTAATGTTCGAACGACTATCAAGGATGCCAAGCAATATTTGCTCCAGATGAAGCGTTGGCTTCTCTTTAGCTCTATCTACCTCAAAGAACACCTGGACTGGAAGGTCTTTTTCCTCATAGGTTTACCGAGTTTTCTGCCTCTTCCAACTTTGATCTTAAGCCTCATTTTAGGATGGCCTTATCTTCTTCTAGCCTTAAGCTTACTAGTATTCAAGGCAGTATGGATGCTCCTCTATCGACAAAGCATCCTATCCAATCGCCTACACTTGGATGAAGTCATCTACGAAGTGCTGAATGATCTCCTGCTTCCTTGGCTGTTTGTCTATGTTCTGATGACTCCTCCTGTGATAAACTGGCGGGGGCGGAAGATTCGTGTGACGGACGGAAAGATTCGTTATGAGTAAGATGAAGTCCTATCTAGACCGTTTGTCTGCTTTATCTCTTGATTATACCATGCTAAACTCTAATCGCTTGGTTCTCTTTCTCAGTGGGAGCAGTGATGTCACTTGTGCCGGGCTGACAGCTGGGCAGCTAGACCTCCTCCATGCGATTTGTCCATCAGGTTATAGAGTAGTAGAGAGTAATTTTCCCTTCAATCAAGATTTTGAACATATAAAATTTCCTCAAGTATCCCTAATGTCGGCTTCTGCATCCAATATCATCTATTATTGGCATACCATTTTGAACTCTCGCTTTCAAAAGCTCATACAACAACACTTGTCTCCCTTACTGGAAGTGCAGGAGGTGGTTCTTGTTTGTAAGAGTTCAGGGGTTAATATGCTGACGCAGTGGCTTAGAAATGTAGGGAAGGAGGTATCCTTGCCAAGGTTGCGCGTGATAGCGCTTGGACCTGTTTCCCAGCTTCTCTTACGTCAAAAGGAGGTAGAGGTATTGGTTATCAAAGGCAAAAAAGATCCTTATTCACGAATTTTGGACCGCCATTCAGCGGATATCCAAGTGGATACGAATCATTATAGCTATGAATACAGAGAAGATGTGAAAGGAATCATCTATGACTGGATTAGACAAAGTGATAAAAATCGATGTGATTAGCGTCCCCTTTAGTGGTCATTTATTTCCGACTTTGACTTTGGTCAAGCCCTTGCTGGAGGATCCTCGTTTTCAGGTTCGAGTCATCACAGGTTTTCAGAAAAAGGCATTGGTTGAGCAGATTGGTTTTGACTGCCTTGCCTTGTTTCCTGACCGTCCGACAGTCATGGAAGATATAGCCAATACAGCCAAGCAAGCAAATCTCTTTATCATGTACCAACAATTAGGGGCTAATAGCAAACTGATTCCTGAAGTTTTCAACGAGATAAATCGAATTTGGGACTCTGAAGGACAACCAGACTTGATTATTGCAGATTTTGTAGCCGCTCCTGCTGGAGTTTTAGCAGATCGTTTGGGCATTCCCTGGATTACGACCATTCCAAGTCCAGTAGCGATTGAAAGTTGCACGACAACGCCTGCTTATCTAGGTGGCTGGAAACCGCATCAGGGAATCCTCTACAAGTGGAGAGATGCTCTGGGCAGACAAGTTATCCGTCTGGCAAAGAAGGTTGGATTAGCGCTGGTTAAGAAGAATCTCGATACCCTACAGGATTTCAAATTGTACCGTGAAGATGGGACAGAAGCGATCTATTCTCCCTATTCAATCTTGGCTCTAGGCATGAAAGAGTTGGAGTTTCGAGACGATTTTCCATCCCAACTCAAATGGATCGGTTATCGCTGTCTCTCTTTTGATCGACTTCCTCAAGAACAGAAACAGTATTTTACGAGTTCTAAAAAGCGGGTCCTCGTTACCTGTGGCACTCATTTAAAATGGGAAAAAGAGCGGATGGTGGAGTTGGCAAAGCTTTTGAGCCAAGAACATCCTGACTATGTCTTTTACGTAACCTTAGGCGACCCTAATGGTTTGGAGAATCCACCCAAGATGTTGTCGGAGAATCTTTTGATCTTTGATTACCTCCCCTATTCAGATGTTCTGGATCAAATGGATTTTGCCATTCATCATGCAGGTGCTGGGATTTTGATGGGGTGTATCGAAGAGGGGATTCCTAGTCTGATTTTGCCCCAGGACTATGACCAGTTTGACAATGCGGTTCGGGCTGAGTTATTCCAAGTAGGATTGGTTTCTCGTAAAAAGACAGATTCCGAAGTTTTGCGCTTATTTAATGAATTGGTTTCTCGGGAAGATTGGTCGCACCTAAAGGCTCTGGCTCAGAAAAGCAAAGCCTACCAGCCAACAAAGATTCTTTATCAAGAAATTGAGAGACTCCTGAAAGTGAAGTTATAGAAGAAAGAGGAGGGAGAGACTCCTATTTGCTTTCTTCCATAGATCTTCTGTTTAATGAACATAAAAAACTAGAGCGCTTGCTCTAGTTTTTTGGTTGTTGATGGGTGATATTCTTTCCCCAAGGGATGAGATTTTCTTTTTTCTCTTTGATCCGTTGGATATTGTCCTTGTGACGAAGAATGATCAAGGTCGCTAGTGCCAAGACAATGATTGTAAAAAGTGGATCATAGCTGTGCAAGATCCATCCAGTCAAAGGAAGAAGGAGGACCGAAAGAATTGCGAGTAGCGCAACGGTAACACTCGAAAACGAAATCATACTGGTTAAATACAGGCTGGCTACAAAATAAACTGCTAAAATGAGTAGCAGGATAGGCGAGAAACCAAGTAAGACACCAGCACTCGTCGCCACTGCCTTTCCACCCTTAAATCCAGCAAAAATTGGGAAAGTGTGCCCCAAAACGGCTAAGAGACCAAAGACCATCGGCGAGATCCCCTGAATTCCAAAGAAAGTCGGAAGGAGAACGGCCAAAGTTCCTTTCAAGAAATCAATCGTAAAGACAATGACCCCAGCTTTCTTCCCTAAAATCCGAAAGGTATTGGTCGTTCCTGTATTGCCCGAGCCATGTTCCCGTAAATTAATATGGAAAAAGATTTTCCCAATCCATAATCCCGAAGGAATGGAGCCTAACAGATAGGCTAAAATTAAAACACTTATTTCTTTTATCATACTCTCATTATATCAAAAAGCCATCGATAGAAAAAGCAATTTCTGGAGTTCAAGTGTGACATCTGAAGAAAGTGTCCAGCCAGCTTTTTTTACTGAGATATAGAAATCTCCATATAAAGAGAAAAAATTTTGCAAAATTTCCTAAAAAACTGTAATATAGAAAAGATGAACAAACAGGAGGTTCCTTGTGGCAAAAAAGGAAATCAATATTAATAATTATAATGACGATGCCATTCAGGTACTAGAAGGGTTGGATGCGGTCCGTAAACGTCCAGGGATGTATATCGGATCGACCGACGGAAATGGCTTGCATCACATGGTCTGGGAGATCGTGGATAATGCGGTCGATGAAGCCTTGTCTGGCTTTGGCTCACAAATCGATGTAACGATTAATAAAGATGGTTCTCTATCGGTAGAAGACCAGGGACGTGGAATGCCGACCGGGATGCATGCTATGGGCAAACCAACCGTTGAGGTGATCTTTACGGTCCTCCACGCCGGAGGGAAGTTTGGCCAAGGAGGCTATAAGACATCTGGAGGTCTTCATGGAGTGGGATCTTCTGTCGTCAATGCCCTTTCTAGCTGGCTAGAGGTAGAAATTACGCGTGATGGAGCTGTCTACAAGCAACGTTTTGAAGATGGGGGAAAACCAGTTACAACCCTCGAAAAGATTGGCTCTGCTCCCAAGTCTAAGACAGGGACCAAGGTCACCTTCATGCCAGATCCAACCATCTTTTCAACGACGGATTTCAAATTCAATACCATTGCTGAGCGAATCAAAGAATCAGCCTTCTTGCTGAAGGACGTGACGCTGACGCTGACTGATCTCCGTAAGGAAGAAGACAACCATGTGGCCTTTCACTATGAAAATGGTGTCCAAGATTTCGTAGAGTACTTGAACGAAGATAAGGAAACTTTGACACCTGTTCTCTACTTTAGTGGCGAATCAGATGGTTTCCAGGTAGAAGTGGCTATGCAATACAATGATGGCTACTCAGATAATATCTTGTCCTTCGTTAATAATGTCCGCACCAAAGATGGAGGAACCCACGAGACGGGTCTGAAGACAGCCATTACTAAGGCTATGAACGACTATGCAAGAAAGACAGGACTTCTCAAAGAAAAAGACAAGAATCTGGAAGGATCAGACTATCGTGAAGGTTTGTCGGCTGTTCTCTCTATCCTGGTTCCAGAAGCTCATTTGCAGTTTGAAGGGCAAACCAAAGACAAATTAGGAAGTCCCTTGGCTCGTCCAGTCGTCGATAGCATTGTTTCTGATAAATTGACCTTCTTCCTCATGGAAAATGGGGAGTTGGCTTCCAATCTCATTCGTAAGGCTATTAAAGCCCGGGATGCGCGTGAAGCCGCTCGTAAAGCGCGGGATGAAAGCCGAAATGGCAAGAAGAGTAAAAAGGACAAGGGACTTTTGTCTGGGAAATTGACACCAGCCCAGTCTAAAAATCCTAAGAAAAACGAACTCTATCTAGTCGAAGGAGACTCAGCCGGCGGTTCTGCCAAACAAGGGCGGGACCGTAAGTTCCAAGCGATTCTTCCACTTCGTGGAAAGGTTCTTAATACTGAGAAGGCCAATATGAGTGATATCCTCAAAAACGAGGAGATCAACACCATGATCTACACCATCGGTGCTGGCGTTGGGGCAGATTTCTCAGTGGAAGACGCCAACTACGATAAGATCATTATCATGACCGACGCAGATACGGATGGTGCCCACATTCAAACCCTCCTCTTAACCTTCTTCTATCGCTATATGCGCCCTTTGGTAGAAGCAGGTCATGTCTACATTGCACTTCCTCCTCTTTATAAGATGTCGAAAGGCAAAGGCAAGAAAGAAGAAGTAGCCTATGCTTGGACAGATAGCGAATTAGAAGAGTTGCGTCGGACCTTTGGCCGTGGAGCAACCCTTCAACGTTACAAAGGGTTGGGGGAAATGAATGCGGATCAGCTTTGGGAAACCACCATGAACCCAGAAACTCGTACCCTGATCCGTGTCACCATTGATGATTTAGCGCGTGCAGAACGCCGTGTTTCCGTCCTTATGGGTGATAAGGCTGCACCACGTCGTCAATGGATTGAAGATAACGTTAAGTTTACCTTAGAAGAAAATACAGTTTTTTAATCACTTTCTACTTATAAATTAAATAAGCTGGGATGTAGAAATGGTAAGGAATCGACATGAGTACTGATACAGAAATGATGAATCTGATTTTGCAGATAGCTGAGTCCTTGCAAGTGGAAGCAGTGGCCTTATCCGGTTCGCGAGCCAATCCTCGGGCACCCAAAGACGAGTTTCAAGATTATGATGTGGTCTATATCGTTGATGATCTAGAAGACCTGATTTCAGATTTATCCTGGTTGGATCAGTACGGAAACCGATTCATCGAACAGCACAACCGACTGGGACACCGTCGTCTGTATCTCATGCTCTTTGAAGATGGGAATCGCATCGATTTAACCCTCTGTCCCAAGGAGTCTATCCAAGAGTGGGTGGATAGCGAGGCTGGTTTCAAAGTCTTAAAAGATGACAAAGGTTTGTTTGACTCTTACATTCCTAGTCCGAAGCGCTACTGGACCGCTCCGCCTACCGAAGAAGATTTTGCAGCCTCCTGCAATGAATTTTGGTGGGTATCGGCTTATGTCGTCAAGGCCATTCGAAGAAAGCAACTCATCTATGCGACTGATCATCTCTATAGCATTTGTCAGCAAGAACTCCTCAAGGTCTTAGCTTGGCAGGTGACAAGCTATAGGGGAGTAGTTGACATCGGAAAGAACTACAAGTACCTCTTCCACTATCTACCAGCTGAGCAAGAGAAGGAGTTCTCAGCTTTGCTTGATTTATCTAGTTTCGATAAAATCACTCATTCTTTATTTGCTACCATGGGGCTATTCAATCGAGAAGCTCAAATTCTGGCTCAAAAGATGGGATTTACTTACGATATGGAAGTTGCAGAGAAAATGATTTCTTATGCTAAAGAGAAACTTTCTAATCATTAATGAATCTATTTTAAACATCAGAAAGGAACGTTTGGTTACTTGGTGTGACTGAATTCCTTTTTCTACAAAAGACTACTCAACATTCTTTGAAAGGAGTTGAACACGCCCTGAGTGCTGTGTGAAAAAGATAAATTTCTAATTTTCACTTTGTATTTTACGGGCTTTGTATCTTATATGAGTAATATCCAGAATATGTCCTTGGAGGACATCATGGGGGAGCGCTTTGGTCGCTACTCCAAATACATTATTCAAGAACGGGCTCTTCCTGATATTCGGGATGGCTTGAAACCTGTTCAACGGCGGATTCTTTATTCTATGAATAAGGACGGCAATACCCATGACAAGGGCTACCGTAAGTCTGCCAAGTCTGTCGGGAACATCATGGGGAATTTTCACCCTCACGGGGACAGTTCCATCTATGATGCCATGGTCCGCATGTCTCAAGACTGGAAGAACCGCGAGATCCTAGTTGAAATGCATGGAAACAATGGTTCCATGGACGGTGATCCGCCAGCGGCCATGCGTTATACCGAGGCGCGTTTGTCTGAAATTGCTGGCTATCTTTTGCAAGATATCGAAAAGAACACAGTGCCATTTGCCTGGAACTTTGACGATACAGAAAAAGAGCCAACTGTTTTGCCGGCAGCTTTTCCAAACCTTTTGGTCAATGGAGCTACAGGGATTTCAGCTGGTTACGCAACAGATATTCCACCACATAACCTCGCTGAAGTCATCGATGCAGTGGTCTACATGATTGACCATCCATCTGCCAAGGTAGACAAACTCATGGAGTTTTTACCTGGACCTGATTTTCCAACGGGTGCCATTATCCAAGGACGGGATGAGATCAAGAAAGCCTATGAAACCGGTAAGGGCCGTGTGGTTGTCCGCTCTAAAACTGAGATTGAGCAGCTCAAAGGCGGTAAGCAGCAAATCGTGGTTACCGAGATCCCTTATGAGATCAACAAGGCAGTCTTGGTCAAGAAGATCGACGATGTCCGTGTTAACAACAAGGTGGCCGGTATTGCGGAAGTCCGGGATGAGTCTGACCGAGATGGTCTTCGCATTGCCATTGAGCTCAAAAAAGATGCCAATGCAGACTTGATCTTGAATTACTTGTTCAAGTATACAGACCTGCAGGTCAATTACAACTTCAATATGGTGGCGATTGACAATTATACCCCTCGTCAAGTGGGGATCGTACCGATTCTCTCTAGCTACATTGCTCACCGTCGGGATATTATTGTCGCTCGCTCGCGCTTTGATAAGGAAAAGGCAGAACGACGCCTCCACATCGTAGAGGGCTTGATCCGCGTCATTTCTATCCTCGATGAAGTCATCGCCTTGATCCGTGCTTCTGATAATAAGGCAGATGCTAAAGAAAACCTCAAGGTCAGCTACGATTTCACGGAAGAACAAGCAGAAGCTATTGTTACCTTGCAATTGTACCGCTTGACCAATACGGATATCGTCACCTTGGAAGAAGAGCATGCCAGTCTCAAGGAGCAAATCGCGACTTTGGCAGCCATCATTGGGGATGAACGGACCATGTTCAACCTCATGAAGAAGGAGTTGCGTGAAGTCAAGAAGCTCTTTGGTAATCCGCGTCGTAGTGAATTGCAAGACACTGCTAAAACGATCGAGATTGATACAGCCAGTCTCATTGTTGAAGAGGAAACCTTCGTCAGTGTAACCCGTGCGGGTTACATTAAACGGACCTCGCCTCGTTCTTTCAATGCCTCAACACTGGAAGAAGTCGGTAAGCGAGACGATGACGAGTTGATTTTCGTAGAGCCTGCTAAGACCACTCAGCATCTCTTACTTTTTACCAACTTGGGGAATGCCATTTATCGACCAATTCACGAATTGACAGATACCAAGTGGAAGGATATCGGAGAGCACCTCAGTCAGACCTTGACCAATTTTGAGCAAGAGGAAGAAATTCTCTTTGCGGAGATTGTGGATCGGTTTGAGGGAGTAACCTACTTTGCGGCAACTCAACAAGGACAAATCAAGCGCTTTGAACGCAAGGAATTGAGCCCATGGCGGACTTATCGTTCTAAATCGACTAAGTATGCTAAGCTAAAAGACCAAGACGACCGTATCGTAGCAGTTGCGCCAGTTGTCCTTGAAGACATCATGATTATTACCAAAAATGGGTATGGGTTGCGCTTCAATATTGAGGAGGTCCCTGTCGTAGGAGCCAAAGCAGCAGGGGTCAAAGCCATTAACCTGAAAGACGGAGATCAAGTTGCTGCCGCCTTTAAGTCAACGACTCCAAGCATGTACATTCTGACTCAACGAGGCAGTCTCAAACGGATGTTACAAGACGATATTCCTGTGACCAGTCGGGCCAAACGGGGACTACAGGTCTTGCGTGAGTTGAAAAATAAACCACACCGCGTCTTCAAGGCAGGTCCAGTTTTCACGGACCAGGGAGATTTTGATCTCTTTACGAGCCAAGAAGAAGTGGCAGAACAAGATCAAATCCTTCAGATCACTTCCACAACAGGTCAGGTGACAGAAGTTGATTTGACACAATTAAGCATTTCTGAAAGAACAAGCAATGGATCCTTTGTCAACGATACCATTTCGGATCAAGAAGTTTTTTCAGCTACTATCAAATAAGAGAAAGCGTCGGTCCATTCTAGGACTGACTTTCTTTGAAAATAAATTTTCTGAAAATTGAAAATTTCGCTTGAAATTCTCATGAAATGGTGTACAATAGTGTACATAGATTGAGAAACTGAATCGACCTGCATCAGATCGACAAGGAATAGAAAAAATTAAAAGGAGCACTATCATGACAGTATCACTTGATTGGGAAAACCTTGGCTTTTCATATATGAAATTACCTTATCGCTATTTGGCACATTATCGCAATGGAGCTTGGGAAAAAGGGGAATTGACAGAAGATGCGACTTTGCATTTGTCCGAATCTTCTCCAAGTTTGCATTACGGTCAGCAAGCCTTTGAAGGGTTGAAAGCCTACCGTACAAAAGATGGAAGCGTCCAATTGTTCCGTCCAGATGAAAATGCTAAACGTTTGCAACGTACAGCAGATCGTTTGTTGATGCCTCAAGTTCCAACGGATATGTTTGTGGATGCTTGTAAGGCAGTTGTAAAAGCAAATGAAGAGTATGTTCCACCGTATGGTACAGGAGCTACCCTTTACCTTCGTCCTCTTTTGATCGGTATTGGAGATATTATTGGCGTAAAACCAGCAGATGAGTATATCTTTACTATCTTTGCCATGCCTGTCGGTAACTACTTTAAAGGTGGTTTGGTTCCAACGAACTTCTTGATTCAAGATGAGTATGACCGTGCTGCACCACATGGTACTGGGGCTGCAAAAGTTGGTGGGAACTACGCAGCTAGTATGTTGCCAGGTAAGATTGCGCATGATCGTAACTTCTCTGACGTGATTTATCTCGATCCAGCGACGCACACCAAGATTGAAGAAGTTGGTTCTGCAAACTTCTTTGGAATCACTGCTAATAACGAATTTGTGACGCCATTGAGTCCTTCTATCTTGCCATCGATTACCAAGTATTCTTTGCTTTACTTGGCAGAACACCGTCTTGGTATGACACCAATTGAAGGGGATGTCTTTATCAATGACTTGGATCGCTTTGTAGAAGCAGGAGCTTGTGGTACCGCAGCTGTCATCTCTCCAATCGGAGGTGTTCAACACGGGGATGACTTCCATGTTTTCTATTCTGAAACAGAAGTAGGACCTGTCACACGGAAACTCTATGACGAGTTGACCGGTATCCAATTTGGCGATGTCGAAGCACCAGAAGGATGGATTGTCAAAGTCGATTAAACCGAAAGCATCTGAGATCAAAGTGTCCAGGCTTCAATGAGAACAAGTCTTAACGAAAAGACGCAGTAGCTAATGTTTCTCTTCATTCGCTTTTAGGAATAGAAGGGTGACGAATGACTCTTGCGGGGGTGGGATAAAGAAGGAATTTCTAACTAAATTCTTTCTGACCCACTCCCTTTTCTCTTGCGTCATCAAGAGAATTTTTGTAAAATAGAAAAAGTGAAAAGAGGGTTGAAATGAGTAAAAAAGATAAGAAAATTGAGATTCAAATCGTTGATAGTAAAGTAACCGTCGGGAAAGACACTTTTGATGGATTCACTTTGTCCATTGGAAAGAAAACGATTGGTGAAATTGCAGACATGTCTGGTCAATTTGCCATTATCAAAAATGGAAATGTGGATTCTCTTTACAAAAAACTTGAAAAAGCCGTTGAAATTTTAATAGAAAATTATAATTTGAATAAATAAGGGCTTGCAATCATAGTAAATCAATGGTATAATAGATCCTGTTGATTTATATGGAGAGATAGCGAAGAGGCTAAACGCGGCGGACTGTAAATCCGCTCCTTCGGGTTCGGGGGTTCGAATCCCTCTCTCTCCATTTCATCCATGGGGTATAGCCAAGCGGTAAGGCAAGGGACTTTGACTCCCTCATGCGTTGGTTCGAATCCAGCTACCCCAGTTCTTAGGTAATATCAGATAAGTGATAAAATATCTATCCAGGTATTTTATTTCTTTATAGGATGAGTCGTTAAAGATTGTAGTTGATCTCATTGCGAGTGCTTGCTTAGGAAAAATAATTATAAGTATGTCAAGTTTTAGAAAACTTGATTGTTGGAGGATTTTTTAGATGAATGAATTTGAAGATTTGCTAAACAGTGTTAGCCAAGTTGAACCAGGTGACGTTGTTACTGCTGAAGTATTGACAGTTGACGCGAACCAAGCTAACGTTGCAATCTCTGGAACTGGTGTCGAAGGTGTCTTGACTCTTCGCGAATTGACAAACGATCGTGATGCTGACATCAACGACTTGGTAAAACCAGGTGAAACACTTGAATTGCTTGTTCTTCGTCAAGTAGTTGGTAAAGATACTGATACAGTAACTTACCTTGTATCTAAAAAACGTTTGGAAGCTCGCAAAGCATGGGACAAATTGGTCGGACGTGAAGAAGAAGTTGTTACTGTTAAAGGAACTCGCGCTGTTAAGGGCGGACTTTCAGTAGAATTTGAAGGACTTCGTGGATTTATTCCAGCTTCAATGCTTGATACTCGTTTTGTACGTAACACTGAACGTTTCGTAGGTCAAGAATTTGATGCTAAAATCAAAGAAGTAGATCCAAAAGAAAACCGCTTTATCCTTTCACGTCGTGAAGTTGTTGAAGCTGAATCAGCTGCAGCACGCGCAGAAGTATTTGGTAAATTGAACGTTGGTGATGTTGTAACTGGTAAAGTTGCACGTATCACAAGCTTCGGTGCCTTCATCGACCTTGGTGGTGTTGATGGATTGGTTCACTTGACAGAATTGTCACACGAACGCAACGTATCACCTAAATCAGTAGTAACTGTTGGTGAAGAAATCCAAGTGAAAGTTCTTGACTTGAACGAAGAAGAAGGTCGTGTATCACTTTCATTGAAAGCTACAACACCTGGACCTTGGGATGGCGTAGAACAAAAATTGGCTGCTGGTGATGTTATCGAAGGAACTGTTAAACGTTTGACTGACTTCGGTGCATTCGTTGAAGTATTGCCAGGTATCGACGGACTTGTACACATCTCACAAATTTCACACAAACGTGTTGAAAATCCAAAAGATGTTCTTAAAGTTGGACAAGAAGTAACTGTTAAAGTTCTTGAAGTAAATGCTGCAGATGAACGTGTATCACTTTCTATCAAAGCTCTTGAAGAACGTCCAGCTCAAGAAGAAGGCGAAAAACAAGAAAAACGTCAATCTCGCCCACGTCGTCCAAAACAAGAAAAACGCGACTTTGATCTTCCAGAAACTCAAACTGGATTCTCAATGGCTGACTTGTTTGGCGATATCGAATTGTAATATTCAAAAAGCTTACCTCTCGGTAAGCTTTTTTTACTTGTAAAATTCTCGAGAATTTGATATACTGTAACAGTTGCCACCCTTAGTGTAATGGATATCACGTAAGATTCCGGTTCTTGAGATGGGGGTTCGATTCCCTCAGGGTGGATGATTCATAACGAGGCTCCTCGGAGTCTTTTTTGCTCTTTCTTGGAGGAACATGCAATGACAGTAAAATTAATCGCCCATACCTTGATTGAGAAAGACGGGAAGTATCTGCTTATCAAACGCTCGAAAATAAAGCGAGGTCTCCCTAATGTCTATCCATCTTATTGGGATATTCCAGGTGGAAGTGTAGAAGAGAATGAATTGCCCAGAGAGGCTGCTCTACGTGAGGCTATTGAGGAGGTTAATCAAAAGCTTCGGATTAATAAGATTATCCACGAAGATAGTCAATTTGATGCCAGCAAAGATACTGTCTTTACACGCCTAGTTTATGCTGGCGAGATTTTGGAAGAGCGTGATTTTATATTAGATCCAGAAGAGCATACAGACTTTAAATGGATTTCTTCTTTGAAAGACATAGAGAGCAATCTCGTTGTGCCTTATTTGCTTGAAATCCTTGCTGACAAATCCAAATAAAGCAGCTAAAAAACATCCCCTTTTAATAAGGAGATGTTTTTTTCTTAGTTTTTAGAAGCTTCTTGGAATTCAGGGTTTTTCCATGCTTCATCAATGATTGCTTGCAATTCATCAGCAGAAGCTTTCATTTTTTGTTGTTCTGCATCGTTCAATGGGATGTTCACTGGACGTACAATACCGTGTGCACCTACGATGGCAGGTTGACCGATAAAGACGTTGCTAACACCATATTGACCTTCTTGGAATACAGAAAGTGGAAGTACTGCATTTTCATCATCAAGGATTGCTTTAGTGATACGAGCAAGGGCAACAGCGATACCGTAGTATGTAGCACCTTTTTTGTTGATGATGGTGTAAGCAGCATCACGAACACCTTCGAACAATTCGATCAATTCAGTTTCTTGAACGTTTTGAGTGTCTTTAAGGAATTCTTCAAGGTTTACACCAGCGATGTTAGCGTGTGACCATACAGCGAATTCTGAGTCTCCATGTTCACCCATGATGTAGGCGTGCACTGAACGAGCATCAACGTCCAATTTTTCAGCAAGTGCTTGACGGAAACGAGCTGAGTCAAGAGAAGTACCAGAACCGATAACGCGTTCTTTAGGGAATCCTGAGAATTTCCATGTAGAGTATGTCAAAACGTCAACTGGGTTAGCAGCTACAAGGAAGATACCGTTAAATCCTGATTCAATAACTTGTGTTACGATTGATTTGTTAATGGCAAGGTTTTTACCAACAAGATCAAGGCGAGTTTCACCTGGTTTTTGAGGAGCACCTGCAGTAATTACAACAAGGTCAGCATCCGCACAGTCAGCGTACTCAGCCGCATAGATCTTCTTAGGTGAAGTGAAGGCAAGGGCGTGGCTAAGGTCAAGCGCATCTCCGACAGCTTTTTCGTGCAATTGAGGAATTTCGATAATTCCAAGCTCTTGTGCAATTCCTTGGTTGACAAGTGCAAATGCATAAGATGAACCTACGGCACCGTCACCGACAAGGATAACTTTTTTGTGTTGTTTAGTCAAATCCATGAGTCTAAACGTCTCCTTCATTTTTTTTTGAGATAGATTCTCATACGACTTCATTCTACCACTTTTGAAAGTCTTTGTCATCTGAAACAGTATGAATCCTTGATGTAAACGTTTTTACGTTTGTGTTCCTAAGAAGAAAAATAGGCTAAAATGTGTTATAATAGTATGGTGAATTAAGTAAAGAGAGGCATTTTTTGAATGCAGGATAATAATCTAATTGATGTGAATTTAACATCAGAAATGAAGACGAGTTTTATCGATTATGCCATGAGTGTTATCGTAGCTCGTGCCCTCCCTGATGTTCGGGATGGTTTAAAACCCGTTCACCGTCGTATTTTGTATGGTATGAATGAATTGGGTGTTACGCCAGATAAACCACATAAGAAGTCAGCCCGTATCACAGGGGATGTTATGGGTAAATACCACCCACACGGGGATTCCTCTATTTATGAAGCCATGGTTCGGATGGCGCAATGGTGGAGCTATCGCTATATGCTAGTGGACGGCCATGGGAACTTTGGTTCTATGGACGGAGATGGGGCCGCTGCACAACGGTATACCGAAGCCCGTATGAGCAAGATCGCACTTGAGATGTTGCGGGATATCAATAAGAATACAGTTGATTTTGCAGATAACTATGATGCCAGTGAGCGGGAGCCCATGGTGCTACCAGCACGCTTCCCTAACCTTCTTGTGAATGGAGCTACAGGGATTGCCGTTGGGATGGCAACCAATATTCCTCCACACAATTTGGGAGAAACCATTGATGCAGTGAAGCTGATGATGGACAATCCTGAAGTGACCACTCGTGAACTCATGGAAGTGCTGCCTGGTCCAGATTTTCCAACCGGAGCCTTGGTCATGGGGAAATCAGGTATTCATAAGGCCTATGAAACAGGGAAAGGTTCAATTGTTCTTCGTTCTCGTACAGAGATTGAAGTAACCAAGAGTGGCCGTGAACGGATTGTTGTCACTGAGTTCCCTTATATGGTCAATAAAACCAAGGTGCACGAGCACATCGTTCGCTTGGTGCAAGAAAAACGGATCGAAGGGATTACAGCTGTACGTGATGAATCAAACCGTGAAGGGGTTCGTTTTGTGATTGAGGTCCGCCGAGATGCTTCGGCTAACGTTATTTTGAACAACCTCTTTAAGATGACACAAATGCAAACCAATTTTGGTTTCAATATGTTGGCGATCCAAAATGGTGTTCCAAAGATTCTTTCTCTTCGACAAATTTTAGGGGCTTATATTGAGCACCAGAAAGAAGTGGTGACTCGACGGACCATCTTTGATAAAGAAAAAGCGGAAGCACGTGCCCATATCTTAGAAGGTTTGCTCATTGCCTTGGATCACATCGATGAAGTGATCCGGATCATCCGCAATAGCCGGACAGACGCTGAAGCACAAGCTGAATTGATGTCGAAGTTCAAGCTATCTGAACGTCAAAGTCAAGCCATTTTGGACATGCGTCTTCGTCGTCTGACCGGTTTGGAACGAGACAAGATCCAGAGTGAATATGACGACTTGGTTGCCTTGATTGCTGATTTGGCTGATATTTTAGCTAAACCAGAGCGTGTAGCGACTATCATCAAGGAAGAATTAGAAGAAGTCAAACGCAAGTTTGGCGATGCTCGTCGAACTGAGTTGATGGTAGGGGAAGTTCTTTCTCTTGAAGATGAGGACTTGATTGAAGAAACAGATGTCTTAATTACTCTTTCTAATAAAGGATACATCAAACGCTTGGACCAAGCTGAATTTACTGCACAAAAACGTGGTGGACGTGGTGTCCAAGGAACCGGTGTGAAGGATGATGACTTTGTTCGCGAACTCGTATCTACGAGCACCCATGATCATTTGCTCTTCTTTACCAATAAGGGGCGTGTCTATCGTCTGAAAGGTTATGAGATTCCCGAATATGGCCGGACAGCTAAAGGATTGCCAATTGTCAACCTCCTAAAATTGGATGAAGGTGAATCGATTCAAACCATTATCAATGTGGAGCAAGATCGCAGTGATGAGTCTTATCTCTTCTTTACGACGCGACAAGGTGTAGTCAAGCGCACTAACGTCGCAGAATTTTCAAATATCCGTCAGAACG
>JAQCUL010000030.1:0-6894 GCA_027685415.1 Streptococcaceae bacterium AF13-5-6.0 | reverse complement strand
CGTCGCAGAATTTTCAAATATCCGTCAGAACGGTCTGAAAGCTCTGAACCTACGTGATGAGGATGAATTGATCAATGTCTTCCTTACAGATGGCAATACTGATGTCATTATCGGTACCAATTATGGATATTCAGTCCGCTTTAATGAGGCAGTAGTTCGGAATATGGGACGTTCTGCTACAGGTGTACGTGGTGTGAATCTCCGTGATGGAGACAAGGTTGTTGGGGCAAGTGTTATCACCGACCAGGACGAAGTATTGGTCATTACTGAAAAAGGGTATGGTAAGCGGACAATGGCTGGCGAATACCCAACCAAGGGCCGTGGTGGTAAAGGAATCAAAACAGCCAATATTACAGAGAAAAATGGTCCGTTAGCTGGTCTTTTAACCGTTAAAGGGGATGAAGATCTGATGATCATTACCGATACCGGAGTTATGATCCGGACAGGTGTGGCTAACATTTCTCAAACGGGTCGTTCGACTCAGGGTGTGAAAGTCATGAGACTGGATCAGGATGCGAAAATTGTGACCTTTACAACTGTACAAGCTGATGAAAAAGATGAAGAAGTAGTGGAAGAAAACGAATAGATAAGGGGACAGCATGTCACGCAAAAGAAAAAAGAAAAAGAGTTTACGTAATACTCTTATCAACATCGTTGCAACACTTTTGATTATTCTCTCGCTTCTCTTAATTTTCAATGCTCCAATCCGCAATATGATCATGGTTTGGCATACCAACCAATATCAGGTTAGCAAGGTCGATAAAAAGACTATTGATAAAAACAAAGAAGTGAAGACGAGCTTTGATTTCCAACATGTCCAGTCACTCTCGACGGAAGCCGTGATCAATGCCCAATGGCAGGCTCAAAAACTTCCTGTAATAGGGGGAATTTCGATTCCTGAATTGAACATGAACCTTCCAATTTTTAAAGGACTCGAAAACGTAGCCCTTTACTATGGAGCAGGGACTATGAAGGAAAACCAAGTCATGGGACAAGGCAATTATTCTCTTGCTAGTCACCACGTATTTGGCCTAACTGGAGCAAATGCCATGCTTTTCTCACCATTAGAGAAAGCCAAGGCTGGTATGAAGATCTACATCACGGACAAAGAAAAAATCTATACTTATGTCATTTCGTCTGTTGAGACAGTTACCCCAGACCGTGTAGATGTCATTCAAGATCGTGAAGGTGTTAATGAAATCACCTTGGTGACCTGTGAGGATGCTGCAGCGACTTACCGGACGATTGTAAAAGGAAACTTGGAAACCTCTGTTGACTATGACAAGGCTCCAAAGGACATCCTGGATTCATTTAGCAAGTCTTATAATCAAATGCAACTTTAAGAAAATAAAGCCCGAGACAGAAATGTCTGGGCCTTTTCTATGTAGGAGGCTGGGAGAAATTCTTGTAAAATTGTAAGAGATTGGTAATATAATGTAAGGAACTTGTCATAATATTAAGGGAAAATCAGTATATAATAAAGGGGAAAGAGTATGATAAGGAGGTAGAATAGTGACGAAAGAGCGAATTTATCATCTCTTGCATCATTTCTATAATCTCTTAGTAAACGATTTTCCACGAAATGGTTTAATTACGAAAGGAATCTACGAAGTAGAGCAGGTCTACCAAGCTTTAGAGGCCATTCCTCAGAGCCAGGAGTACTTGATTCGCTGTGAAATTCAACAGTTTTTAAAAGAGCTTGAACAAGTTCAAACAGGTTACCAGATCCGCTTTAATAAAGATGAAGTCTTAGTGTTAGATGACTTGAAACAAGAAATCGCCTGTAAATAATGAAAGGTTGTCGTTTTCTTCATTTATTACGAATTAATAAGTGAGGAGGAAATTATGTACGACATATCATTTATTGAACCATCTTTGCTTCCTAGAGAACGTTTGGTTTCTGAAGGGGTAGATAAGCTGAGTCATCAAGAATTGCTATCCATTCTCTTACGGACAGGCAATAAGAAAAAAAGCGTTTATGAGATTGCACAAGGTCTTTTGAGTTCGGTTAATAGTTTAAAGGAGTTAAGTCAATTAACCCTAGAGGAGCTACAGGAAATCTCAGGTATTGGCCGGGTGAAGGCCATCGAACTTCAGGCTGTGATTGAGTTTGGACGAAGGATTCATAAAGATGAATTAATGAGTTCTGAACAAATCATGAGCAGCCAGAAATTGGCCCATAAAATTCAACAGGAAATCGGCCATAAGAAACAGGAGCACCTGGTTGCCCTCTATTTGAATACACAGAATGAAATTATTCATCAACAGACCATTTTTATTGGAACCGTGAATCGAAGTATTGCGGAGCCACGTGAAATCCTGCATTATGCACTGAAGCACATGGCAACCTCTATCATCTTGGCGCACAATCATCCATCTGGTGCCGTATTCCCCAGTAAAAATGATGATGAAGTAACGCATCGAGTTTTAGAAGCCTGTGAAGTGATGGGCTTAACTCTATTGGATCACTTGATTGTATCTGAAGAAAACTATTATAGTTACCGTGAAGAAACCGATTATTTGGCATAAAAAAGAGAGTGGGACAGAAATCGGTAATTCGTTAGAATTCGATTTCGTCGTCCCACCTCCGCACAGTTGAGTAGGGCTGTAAAAGCTGTTAAAATCAGCGTAGTAGAGCCCACTCAATCACTGCGTCTTGCTCGACAATCTAAAAAATAATTGAGAGGCTAGGACTTTTGTCCCAGCCTCTTTTCTTGTTAATGTATAAGTCTTTATTCTTCATTTTTACGCATGAAATAAAGAAGTGTCTGTAATTCACTAGTAAGGTCGACATATTGGACGACGACATCCTTAGGGACTGTCAGATGCACTGGTGAGAAGCTAAGGATTCCCTTGACCCCAGCGTCTACCAAAAGGCTAGCCACTTCTTGAGCCTTGACGCTTGGAACAGTTAGGATGGCTGTTTGAATGCCTTCTTGTTTGAGCTTTTCTTTGATGGAGGAAATACCGTAAATAGGAATTCCATCCTTACTTTTGGTATTAATCAGTTCATGATCATCTACATCAAACGCCATGACAATTTTCATCTTATTGCGTTCATGGAAGCGATAGTTGAGAAGCGCACTTCCCATATTTCCGATCCCCACAATAGCGACATTGGTAATGGCATTGTCATTTAAGAGATCCGCAAAGAAGTTCATCAGTTTTTTTACGTCATAACCAAATCCCCGTCTTCCTAATTCACCAAAATAAGAGAAATCTCGGCGAACAGTAGCAGAGTCAATCCCAATTGCATCAGCAATTTGCTTGGAATTGGCGCGTTCTATTTTTTCAGAGTTAAAGCGTTTAAAAATGCGGTAGTAGAGCGATAAGCGTTTTGCTGTTGCGCGTGGAATTGGAGTATTTTTATCATGTTTCACAATATCACAACCTTTCCCTCTTATTGTATAGGAAGATTGTGAAAAAATCAACTATCTAGAGTGTTTTTTCAAAAATATTTTTGTCTAAAGAAAAAGCTGATGGCGATAGAGAGTTCCATCAGCATCAGCTTAGTTTTCAGCTTGTTCTACCTTTTTCAAAAAAGCATAGAGTCCATCGACTCGCCCTGTATAGGGGAGCTTTTGACCCTTGTATTCAATGGATACGATTGAGTAAGAGTCAGGCAAGGTTACACAGCCTGAAAAAGCTAGAATACAGGCTGCAAGGTCGGGATAAGTAGTCGTTCGTTCTACTTGGTAAGCATCGATATAAGTTAGGGTTACCATATTAGGCCTCTGTTTTGTTGAAAATTTCTCTTTCGACAAGACTATCCATTAAGAAATAGAATTTTTGTTGGATAATGTCATTTTCTGGATTTTTAAAAATATTAACCAGGCGAAGCCCAGACTTGTCTGTAATATTGATCTTAAAACCTGTCAAATCTTTATTGAAAATGATTTTAAGTAGGAAGCCTTCGCCACTATTTGGAACGGCTTCGAGCAAACGATTTAACTCGTAATTTCCAACTTTTGTAACAGCGAATGTATTGTCACGTAAGGTATATTTTTTAACATTTGGGTGTAGACTATAGGTATATTTGCAGTCTTTCAATGAAACACTTGTTTCAAAAGCCATATTGTTCTCCTATGATATAATTTCTTTAAGTTTTGAGAGGAAGTCTTGAACCTCCTCTACGGTATTGAGTTCTGAAAAACTAATTCGAAGGGATTCTTTTAGGCGTGAGCTATCTTTTCCATATAGCGCCTCAAGGACATGGCTGGGTTGAACTGTACCAGCGGTACAAGCAGAACCTGTAGAGACAGAAATTCCAGCAAGATCGAGTCGCATCAGTAAAACGTCATTTTGGACACCCGGAAAGCCAAGGTTCCAAACAAATGGAATATGGTCGTCATTCGCATTTACGTAGTAGTCGTAGGCTGCTAAACCATTGACTAGCTCTTGGCCGAGTTTTTGAACCTGGTTGAAATTTTCTTCTTGATGAAGTGTAGCTTGCTGAAGCGCGGTTGCCATCCCGACAATAGAAATGAGATTTTCCGTGCTGGCTCTCATCTTACTTTCCTGATCCCCCCCATGGATGAGATTATCAAAATCTGGGACGGCTGCATAAAGGAAGCCGACTCCCTTTGGTCCGTGGAATTTGTGGGCAGAAGCACTGAGAAAATCAATTCCCAACTCTTCGGGATAGACAGGGACCTTTCCGATTGCTTGGACCGCATCAACGTGAAAGGCAGCTGGATGATCTTTTAAGAGTTCTCCGATTTCTTTAATCGGTAGAAGATCGCCTGTCTCGTTATTGGCAAACATGGTAGAGACAAGAATGGTATCCGGTCTAAGAGCCGCCTTGATATCACTAGCCTGAATGCGTCCATCTCTTGGTTGGACGATCGTAACTTCAAATCCGAAACGTTCTACAAGATATTCGATGGGTTCAAGAACCGCATGGTGTTCCAAAGCGGTCGTAATGATGTGTTTGCCATCTGCTTGGTGTTTCAAGCAGTAGCCTTTTATAACGGTATTATTACTTTCTGATCCACCTGAAGTGAAGAAAATACGATTTGGGAGAGTATGGAGAGACTGAGCAATTTGCTCGCGAGATTCTCGGAGAAGTTTACTAGCCATCCGTCCATGAGCATGAAGGCTCGATGGATTTCCAAAAGTGGTCTTCATAGTTTCAGACATTTTATCAATGACTTCAGGTAGAAGGGGAGTTGTTGCGGCATTATCAAAATATATCACATTAAGACCTTATTTCTTATGGTAGGCAAATAGAGGACTAACAGGTTTTCTTTCTTGAATGCGAACAATAGCTTCAGCGATCAGTTCGCTAGCTGTCAGATAGTTAATATTTTTTGGTGTTGGTCCATTTGGAGCAACAGAATCGGTTACTAAGATTTCTTTGATCGGAGCTTGGTCTAATAATTCAACAGCTCCTTTTACAAATAAACCATGGCTTGATACAGCATAAATTTCAGTAGCACCTTCGCGTTCGACGATTTTCGCAGCTTCTGAGAATGTCTTACCAGTATTGAGGATATCGTCAATCAAGATCGCTTTCTTATCTTTGACATCCCCGATAATATAGCCATAATCACGGTTTGCATCATCTTGCTCGTAATCAATGATCGCAATCGGTGCATCAAGATATTCAGCTAAACTACGAGCCCGTTTAACACCTGAGTTTTTAGGGCTGACGACTACAACATCAGGACCAGTTAGACCTTTGTTGATGTAGTGCTCTGCAAAAAGTGGAATGGTAAAGAGGTTATCCACGGCAATATCGAAGAAACCTTGAACCTGCACTGCATGGAGATCCAGTGTGACGACACGATCCACCCCAGCTTTGACCAACATGTTTGCGACGAGTTTAGCAGTGATTGGTTCACGAGGAGCAGCAGTCCGGTCTTGGCGAGCATAACCGAAGTAAGGCATGACCACATTGACAGTATTTGCGCTGGCCCGTTGGCAAGCATCTACCATAATTAACAGTTCCATCAAGTGATTGTTGACAGGGAAACTGGTTGACTGAATGATATAAATATCATATCCACGAACACTTTCCTCAATATTGACTTGGATTTCACCATCTGAGAATTGACGGGATGAAATTTTCCCAAGTGGAACCCCAGCGTGATCCGCAATCTTTTGCGCAATCTCTGGATTTGAATTGAGAGAGAAGAGCTTCATATTTTTTTTATCTGACATGTGATTCCAACCTCATTTAGATTTTTGATCTTAGCACTATTTTAGCAAAAATTTGCGATAATTTCAGCTATTTTACAATCTTTCCGCCAATCTGGCGATTTTATTTTTAGCAGCTTTGTAGACGATTCCATGCTCTTTGATGAACTGATGGAAATTTTCTTCCTGCTCAGCAGTTTCGACCTCGATTTCTAATTCATAATCTTCAGTGTCTAGATAGAGACTGTGGTCTAGTGCCACCAATCCTGCAGCTGTTTCTTTTTCGAAGCGTTCTGTTGTAAGGCTTCCCCAGACAGCGAGTTGTTCAACGGGGATTTCTTTAGAGATCAAGAGGTTTTTGATTTCTCCGTCAGGAAACTGTTGGTGTTGAAGGATCGCCTCGGTTTCTTCTGGGCTGAGGTTCTGATTGTACTCGAAATGACCAACTGCTTCAGGGACCTTGAGAGTCAATTCAGCCTGATCTGTGAAAGTACGCACCCGCAGGGCCATTTTTTCCTTACTCATGAGCTGGTCGGGTGTATCGATATAGTGATTGGTTTGGACAACCAATTCTGTATCAGCAAAAAGTGGAAGGAGGGATTGGTATTCCTCCTTATCTAGCAAGGTTTTGTATTCAATTTCTAAATGGTTCATTTTGTAGTCCTTTGCTTTTTTTCGAAAGCGATTCATGATATAATAAGAGATGTGTTTATTGTATACAAAAATGGTTCAGATTACAAGGTGGTAGGATGACAA
>JAQCUL010000003.1:67150-114777 GCA_027685415.1 Streptococcaceae bacterium AF13-5-6.0 | reverse complement strand
TGAAAATCCAATTGCTGTCCCAATTTCCAGGATTTTCTTTGGTTGTAGGGCTTGCAGGAGTAGTCTAAAGTAAGCTACCGTTTCATGCGGAATAATCGGAATATTTTCCTTGCGGGCGAATGCTTCTAACTCCTCCAAGGCACCTGCTACCGGTTTTTGACGCGTGCGCATAAAGTCAACGATCTCGTCTTTAACCACTGGCCGGCGCATATTGTGGTTGGCATTTTTACTATAAGACTCTACCATCTTATGCGAGTCCTAATTTTTCTACTAGGGCTTCAAATTCATTCAACCGACGTTCAAAGACCGCAAAGGCTGCGTCCAAGTAGTCTTCTTTTTCCATATCCACACCTGCTTTGCGGATGACATTGAGTGGATAATCAGAATTTCCAGCTTTCAAGTAGTCGATATATTTATCACGATCTTCTTGTGTTCCATGAACAATCTTTTCAGCTAAGGCTGAAGCTGCTGCAAAACCTGTTGAATATTGGAAGACATAGTAGTTATAGTAGAAGTGAGGAATCCGAGCCCATTCATATTGGATCTCAGGGTTGTCTTCTTTTGAAAGACCATAGTATTTTTCATTGAGCTCTGCATAAAGGTTGTTCAAGAACTCACTAGTCAAAACGGTACCTTCTTGGTCTGCTTTATGGATGGCATGCTCAAATTCAGCAAACTGCGTTTGACGGAAGACGGTTCCACGGAAGCCATCCAAGAAGTGATTCAAAATAGCAAAACGAGTTGCATCGTCTTCTACTTCTTCTAACAGACGTTCGGTCAGGATATTTTCATTAGTTGTAGAGGCGATTTCGGCAAGGAAGATGGAATAGTCCCCATAGACATAAGGCTGGGTTTCACGGGTATAGCTAGAATGCATACTGTGACCAGTTTCATGCACCAAGGTGAAGAGATTATCCAATGTATCTTGCCAGTTCAACAACATGAAGGCATTGGTATCATAAGAACCACCTGAATAGGCACCTGAGCGTTTTCCTTGGTTGACATGCACATCAATCCACCGTTCGCTAAAGGCACGTTTCACACGAGAAAGGTAGTCCTCACCCAAAACAGCCAAGACTTCTTCTGCTTTGGCCAACGATTCTTCATAGGTAAACTTGTAGTCTGTATCGGATAATGGCGTATACATATCGTACATCTTCAAGTCTGAGATTCCTAGAATTTTTGAACGCAATTGCACATAGCGTTGCAAGAGTGGCAAGTGTTTGTTGACCGCTGCCACCAAGCTATCATAAACACTTTCTGGTACAAAGTTTTCAGAAAGGGCCGCTTCACGGGCAGATGAGAATTTGCGAACTTTGGCATTAAAGTTGTGAACTTTCACATTGGTTTGCAAGGTTTTAGCATAGGTATGTTGGTACTGTTCATAAACCTTGTAGAGGCCTTCGTAAGCTTCTTTACGAACGGCACGATCTTTTGATTCTACCAAAGAAATATAGTTTCCATGGGTTAATTGAACCTCTTCGCCCTTGTCATCATGCACAGTTGGGAAAACAATATCTGCATTGTCCAAGATTTCAAAGGTTTCACCCCCAGCCGCAAAGATCTCACCAGCTCCTGCAAGTAATTCCTCTTCTTTTTGAGACAAGACATGTTCTTTTTTCTCTAGCAAACGATCAAAATAATGACCATATTGTTCCAAGGCTGGAACTTCACTCACAAAGGCCTTGTATTGCTCATCCGTAATGGCCATGAATTCAGGCTCATAGAAGGCAAAGGTTTCACCTAACAAGCTATAAAGAGACATCCCTTTTGATTGGTACTCTTGGTATTTAGCCACTCGTGTGTCTTGGTCATTTTTCATATGGGCATAGACGTAGACCTTTTCTAAACGACGACTCAATTCCAAATATGCATTGGTTGTATCCAACAGTGTTTGCGCTGAATCCAACAAATGACCAGCATAGTGGCTTGCTGCTTTAATATCTGCAGCTAAGCTAGCTGCTTCTTCTTCCCAAGCTTGATCTGTCGCAAAAATTGTCGACAAATCCCATTGGTATTTTTCATCAATTTCATTACGTTGTTTTACCATTTCGATTAATCCTCCAATGGTTCTATTTTAGCATATTTGAAAAATGCTTTCTATTAATTTCTATTAATACTTGAAAACTTATAAAATAAGGCTTTCTGATTTTAATAGTTATCTATTAATTTCCAATAGTTTATAAAAAACGTATTCAAAACCGTATTCAATTTTCTTGCCCGTATAGTTAAAAAAGCGAACTGAAAACAGTTCTTTTTTTATTGTCTATTCTAATAGACATTCCCGAAATTTTCCGTTATAACGGCAACAAAAAAAGCCCCTTCCGTATTGGAAGGGGTTAACCGTTATTGGTTTTTAGTTTCTAGCACTTCAATTCGGGAAATTAAACTTGTTAATTCTTCTTTTGTAGCAAAGGTTTCTTTTGCCTTGCTCAAGGTTTGGAACGGATCCCCGCCATTCAATAACTTGGTATCTATTAAGGCGTCTAAACCAAGTTCTAAATGCTTGTTTTTAATGGTTTCCGTCATTTGGCTTTGAAGTGCTGTATAATTAACAAAGGTCTGATAGGCAAAATCACTAGTCAAGTAAGTACTTAGATCCACCGCTTGCCCGGCCGGTCTAGCTTCCAGCGCTTCAATTCGCTGGACTAGGGCGCTGTCATTATAAGGTTGAATAGGGTTATTCTCCAAATACCGTTTAACAGCTTCAGAAATATCCACGGGGTGCATAGTCAAGTATTCAGAAATTTCATGTTGAATATTGACTTTTCCAAGCTCTACCACTTCAGGCGCTTGATAGTTTTCAACCGACTGAATAACGTCAATTTTGGTGTTTTGATCACTTGGAAAAACATAGTCCCCAGCTTCAATTTCTAACTGGTAAACACCCACCGGCAAAATTTTTGAAATGTTAAATTTTACCTTAGATCCTTCCACTGTGGTATGGATCACTAGTTTTCCTTTTGATCCACCAAGTTTTACTTTAGCGCTTTGACCGTCCAGGTTTTCAATATGCTTGTTATCATAACCAAGTAATTCAAATTCAAAGGCTGAAGAGAAGTCGCCTTGTTTAACGACTTCCCCGCCCTTGGTTTGCTTTAAATTAGTAGAATTAATCCCCATCATTCCAGCATACCCCATAAGTCGGTACGGTTTCCGGCTTCATCCGTTGGACCAATAGCCATATAATTGCGGTTTCCTGAAGCTCCTACATAAGAGATCCAGCGATAGCCTGCATTTGATCCCTTAGAATCGTAGCGAACCTTTTCGCCCGGTTGGTAAGTTGCCACAATTTCACCGGTTAAATCAGGGTAACGGCGGACATTGATAGGGCTATCTCCCACCGTGAAAGTAGCTTCTTCAGGGAAGAAAGGTACTTCATGGCTTTCCATGACTTCAGTAACGATTTCTTTGAGTTCTTCTTTTGGAAGTGGTTCGCCCTTAGGTCGGAAGGCTGTAGGATATAAAGCAGAATAAGGGAAGGCCATAAGATTGAAAGCACCCCCGCCATTTGGCCCCGGCGCTCCGCCTTGGTTCTGACCAAGGAACCAGCCTTGGTTTCCGTCAATGTCACTTACAAAAATAGCAACGTGAGAAACCGGGGTCCATTCGTTTTCCGTAAAGATACAAACTTCCCCGCCTTCCATGCTTTCTACTTCGTCAAAATAGTCAAGAATACCGTTACTATAGCGCTGTTCCCAAATATCTTTCACATAGCCGGAATTGGTACAGTTTGCAAAGGGAACGCCTAGCCAAATACAATATTTAGCGTAACCGTCCCAGCATTGCCACCCGTAAGATCCATCAATATCAAAGCCGTAGCCCAGCACCTCATTTTGAAATAGTTGAATTTTATCCATTTTTAAAGCCCCTGTTATTTCTTCCAAGCGTCATTAGCTGTTTTTACAGCCGATTCAATAAA
This sequence comes from Streptococcaceae bacterium AF13-5-6.0, assembly GCA_027685415.1. GTDB lineage: Bacteria > Bacillota > Bacilli > Lactobacillales > Streptococcaceae > Streptococcus. Next base: position 110,855 of record JAQCUL010000003.1, on the reverse strand, counting down.
TGTATTTAACTGATCATTAGTTAAATAAATGTTATAAGCTTCAAGGCCTTCAATAAGGCTTGTTTTAGCGTGTTCTAGCTTATCAGCGCCGTGAATGTCCAATTTATCGGCTACTTGTTCCGTAGCCTGTACGGCGTTCTTAGCTAGGATTTCAGCGGTTTCAAGTGCTTTCTTCCCGCCACGGGTTAAAAGGTACTGTTTAACGGAATTAACTACAATACCAACTAACACTACTAGAATACTCATAGCCCCGCTTACAACAATATCAGTAATTTGATTCATCTTTTTTCTCCTTTTTTCTTTTTAATTAATTTACTAGGTTCTTCTAGTCCTTCTTTTAGTTGAAACTTTTCGTGATCTATGTTTTGTTTTACAAAACGATCAAGGCCCGGAATTTCTACGCCCAGCGCTGACAAACTAGCCAAAATGCTGGATCCATAGGCCGCCATCATGGCCATTATAAAAGCGTCCACAATGGGCGCTAGATTCATATATAACGCGAACGGGTACCCAATCGCCGTTATCAGGATCATGGCCGTGTGACTGACTAAACCTTTCCGCCATTTACGGCTAGAAAAGTCATGGTAAGCCCACGCCCTTGATACTCCTAAAACAATATCAAGGGCCACGATCAGCATTAAGGCAAAAACGATAAAATGTTCATCAATCCCGTGGGCGTAGAAGTCCTTTACTACCTCAAAAATTCCAAAAATTCCATCCGGTTCAATTACTTCCACAAGTCACCCTTATTCCTTTCCAACAAAAGGCCATGCTGTTGCTGTTCCTAGTTCCAGTTTGCCACCTTTCATAAATTCGCTGATTGGTTCGCCATTATAGGTAAAAGCTTTTTGGGCCTGAATTAAGATCTTAATTCCTTCCCCGTCCACTTCTTCATGGCTAGGGTCTTCCAATACAAATAAATCATCTGTTTGGAAGGTGTCGCCGGTTTTAGCGATAGGCAAAAGGTCCATATACTGTTTATAGATAGTTCCATAAGTGATATTTTTGGACATAACAGCATTTAAGATTGAAACGTGTGTCAATTTAGCATTGTTTTCCACTAACTTATTAATGGTTTCAAGCTGTTCTTTTTGCGCTTGTACTTTCAAATCCCGTTCTTTGGCCTTGATCTTCAGGTTATCAATTTCCTGGACGCTTTCAGACATTGCCTTTTCGGCGTATTCCGATTTAAAATAAGCGTCTTTAGCAAGTTCAATCGCTTCAGTGTCCGGCTTGTTCCGGTGATCCCCGGCCACTCGCTGGGTAAAACTATCAAAACCCCCACTAGTTGCATTTAAAGAAATGTCTGTGTGTGTGATTTTTCCATCTTCATCGTATACCGGGTATTTTCCTACAACTGCGTAAGTTCTCATTATTCAGCTCCTTCTACTTTTAATTCATTGAGTTGGTTTTGAAGTTCTTCTTTTTCTTTCCGAAGGGCTTCAAAATCTGCTTGTAATTCATCTTTAGCTTTCTGAAGGTCTTGTTTCTCCCCTTCCAGCTTTTGGGTGTATTCGCGGTTGTTTTTTAATTGCGCTTGAAGTGTCGCAATAATTACCGCTTTTTGCCCAATTTCTGAAGCTAGTTCAAAATGTACACTATTGTAAAAATCTTCGTTCATTGATTTTCCTTTCTTTTATCTAAAACCGTGTCCATTAACAACGTTTTTAATGTGATTTTTGACGTCTTGACTTTTGAACTCATTGTACTTGACCATTTGGCCGAAGCAAGTCAATAAATCCCATAGATATTGGCCAATGTCAACCCCGCCACTCATGTAGAAATGTTTTGAATAAACTCCTTCAAGAAATTTATCTCCACGGCCGATAAAATGTTTTACACGATTTTCATTCTGTGGAATAAGATAGGTATTCCCGTCATTAGTGTTATTATGGAAATTCCAAGGGCTACGATATTTTCCGTTATTGTAGATAAGCACACGATCACCGATAAATTCAGTTAGGCTTTCTTCTGCCCCGTTTCCTTTCCCGGACCACAAGCGAACGCCTGCAAAGGTTTCGTTATCGTGTCGCTCAACTTCTTTAGGATCTTTATTGTGGTTAGTACCAAAGATCATAAGGGCGGCATTTGTATCTCTAAATTGTTCAGCGACAAACCCGCTTTTTGTCAACTTAATAAATTGTGAAGAGTTTGTATCATCAATCCGGCGAATGGTTCCGGTGTTTGAAAAAAGATTAATTGTACCTTCATTCAAATCTATTACCGTTTTATCATTCAGGGCTGAAATTTTCTTACCTCTCAACCAATCCACCAAAGCATATTCAATCTTAGCCTTAATAAATTCAGCATTTAAACCGTTGATATTATTAACATTCAGATTGAAAATGTTAGCTTGTGAAGCGTCTATTTCCTTAATGTGGGCCGTGTCAATTTGGGCGTTACCAATCATTGATTTTTTAATAACGCCATCTTTAATATAGGTTTTTTCCCCGATAGAAAGCAAACCTTCATTAATTTTTATTGAGCCGTCCGGGTTCAAATTTAATTGCCCCAGCACGTCCCCGGCGCTGTTTAGGTTCCGGACTGACCAGCTATTATTTAGCTGTGTTACTTGCGTCCGAACTGCTTCTATTGGTTCATTTGAATCATCCGGCGACGGTTGCCATAAGCGATCCGCGGAACCTTCATAAAAATCAAGTTCCGTCATAAATAGCCCGCCCCACCGGTTCGGGTCATTTCTTAAGTACTCAAATTGTAAGTAACCATCATCAAACTCGCCTACATTAAATTTAAAGGATTTCTTAACAGCTTTGTTACTGTTAAAAATAGGACTACCGGACCCCTCAAAAATGACTTGTTTTTCTTCAAAGTCCGCTGTATTCCCTTTTTTACGTTTACAGAAATAAATCTTGAAACTCTTTGAATTAGCGTCAAAACCAAGCATATTTAACATATAATTGGCGCCACGTTTGACAATAAAACGCGGACTTTTAACAACTGCGTCAGGCCTTAGGGAGAACATCCGCTTTTGCCCGTTGAAATAGAACTGATGAGATGTAAAGCTCATTCGTCCATTTGGTTCTGTCCAATATTCCAAACCATCATCTGCGCGGGAATTTTTGAGCATATTTGGCCCGCCGTTTGACGAATATTTTCCTACTTCCGTTTGAAAAATTTGATCATTCAAAACCATCCGGGAAATATTACTAGCTATTTCACTCCCCACGGTACCAAAGGCCTGTACAAATACATCCGACGTCCGGACGAAATCACTATAGGCCCGCTTATTGTCTGAAAGCTCCCTTGTGATTGTCGCATACTGACCATCCAAGCCGTTCTTATAAGTTGCAAACTGTGATAATTGCCCATCTGTTTGATTAAATTTCTGTTCAATCTCACTAATTTTCTCATTATAAGTATTTTTTGCGACGTAATTTTTCCCAAATTCAGCACGCTCCCGGCTGATACCTTCAGCGGTTTTAGTTTCCAAAAAGCGGTTAAACTTTTCTGAAGTCGTCCCGTCCGGGTTGAAGTTTGTGGAAATCGTGTCTAGCTTAGTTTTCAAGCCTTGTGCCGTTCTTTCAAATTCAGCTTGTGCCTGTGTTACCAAATACTCTTGATCTTCCGGGGCCGGTTGCCATGGCCTTTTTTGAGTTCCTTTATAAAGGTCAATTTCAGCAATGTATAGATCAGACTGCCCGCCGTTTGTTCCGTTATTATCAAACCTTAAATAAGCGTTATCCATGTCACCGGAATTAAACTGAATTGAAACTTCTTCTAATCCATCAATACTTAACTTTTTGCCATTAATCAACTGTTTGACAATGGTAAAGCCTTGGGTTTCACCGTTACGACGGCCCAAGATAAAGACATCATAGGACGTCAAAGCTGAATTGTTAAACCCTCTAAAATTAAGGGTGTAATCTGTATTTTTTTCCAACAAGAACCGGTTGGAACTTATTACTTTTTCGGTTTGGTCGTTATTAGAGAAAATAAGTATTGGTTTTGAGCCGTTGAAATAATAAGGGTGAGTTCCTATTTTTGCGATTCCGTTATGACCAAAGTATTTTAAACCTTCCTTATAACCCGTATCACGGATCAAGTTAGGCCCACCAATCGTTGAACTAGTGAATTTCTCCTTCACACCGTCAATCAGTTCAGTTACTTCCGCTTTGCTTGGTTTGCCGTCTAAATCTGCCTGAACCTTTGTTTTAAAAGTAGTTAGCTCATTTTGGGCCGTTTGGTTTTGCTGTTTAATCGTTTCAAGTTCGCCTTTTGCTTGCTCCGCTATCTTTTTAGCGTCGTCCGCAAGCTTACCAAGGCCGGATTTATTCAAAGCGTCATTAATCTGTTGTTCAGTTTTGGCGCTTTGCTGGTCCATAGCCTGCTTCAGCTCATTGAATTTCTGATCAATCTTTTCTCTTAGACTAACTTCATTGTAAGTCCTTAGGATTTCTTCCCAAACTTCACCGGTCCAGCGTAGCATGATTTTATGGCCTTCATGTTCCGGATCAGGTTTGTACCAAATATCATTGATCATTACCTTTTTAGGGTATTTCTTAACCGGATCTTCGGTACTATACCAATTCGTGTTAAAACCGTCTGCCGTCTTGATAAAGTCCGGCAAGTTTTCTATAAAGCTATTAAATTCATTATTGATAAATTCTTCTACGGCTTTATCTGCCACGGCCTGAACTTTGGAAGATGAACTTTCACCGATCTGATCCCCTAGTTTGATATCACTAGACTGATCATTTAAACGGTTGAAAGTAATTTCAAAAATCCGTGTATCATAGTCTAGCTTTTTATCATGTCGGACTACCCGGATAGTGTCCCCGATTTTTACGCCCCGCAAGTAAACACTTGAAGTTTTCAAGGTTAATTGTGGGCGGGCTGAATTAATCAAGGTTTGGTAAGTCAACTTGATCAATTCATTCGGGTCTTCTTCCTCGCTAAATTCCGTAAATCCGATTTTAGGGCGCATGGTACCGTCTGAATTTTTGATCCCGTAAGTCCTAGTCATTTCAGGAATTTCAAGGTATTTTTGGCCTTTAGGTTTATCCAGCGGGTCCCCTTTAGCTTTAGACCAGACCACATCTTCAAAGGTGATTTTCCGGCCGTAACCGTCCCCACCTTTTCCGCTTTCTTCAGCGCTTGAAACCTGTTCGCCTTTTCCGCGTCCAATCAAGGCCGTGAAAATGTTGGTTCTTTCTACTTCCTTCAGGATCTCTAGCGCATTATGGCCATAAACTACCCGCTTCCCTACGGCTTCACCGATTTTCTTTTTAAAATCAATGTACCGGGCGCCTAGGCCGTTGCTGTTCATTTCAACAAAGAACTGCATTTCCAAGCCCCAAACTTTACAAAGTTTTTTAAGGGCGTCAAATACTGAAGTATAGTAAAAATTCGTGCTGTGGTTTGTGGTGTCAGCGATAAAACGGGCTTGCCAATTCGTACCCTGTAAGAGTTCATTAATTACCGGTTTAGCCGGTGTATTTTTAGGGCGCTTATCAAATACCGGGGTTTTTCTTAATTCTTCTATACCGGATTGGACCCCGGTAAAAGTTGAAATTTCCCCTTTAGTTGATTTTTGGGCGATATAAAAATAATGAAAAAGGTGTGTATTTTCCATTGACTGAATGGCCATATACTCCACCTTTTCAAATTCATCATCATTTAACGCCTTCATCTCAACTGTCAAACGATCAGAAACGTAGTTATCAGTAGTAAGCGCGTATTTTTGAAGTGCTGACTTGATAGCATTTCTTCTAACAACTTTTAAAAGTCGTTCTTCATTATCAAATAAATAAATCACGCTCTTTCATCCCTCCAAACTACTTTCTTTACTGTCGCATTAACCGCCGTTATCGTGTCACCGTTCCGGACTTTAAACAATTCCAGCGGGCTGAATCGGTCTAATTCGCTCAAAATATTCCGGCCCCCGTAGGTTGCCTTAACTTCATCCGGATCAAAAGAAATTACAATATCTTGACCGGGTGCATAGCTACCCGAAAAAGAAATAACTTTAGATCCGTTCACAATCTGCACCCGGTCAGTGGTTTTTGACGGTGTGACTGTGATTGATTCCGGCAAGACTTCCACGGCGTCCACTAAAGAAATAGCCCCTGTTGAAGTTTGGGGCTGTTTCTTCTTATATCCGTCCGGAATTAGTAAACTAAACTTACTAACTATACTTAGGTTTGTTTCTTCAAAGCTATCTGCCCCGTTGAAATAACCATAGTAAATATATTCAGGTTCGTCCCGGAACGAAATTTCAAGGAAACCGCTTGGGGCGTGTGTCCTTAAAATTTTATTTAGTTTGGCGAACTTGTTCCGCATTTGTGCGCTGGTGTCCGCTGTAAGCTGGTATTTGATTTCTAGGGTGCGTTCTTCATCCTCATAATCATCCACCCAAACACCGCGCCGGCCTGTAACCTTGGTAGTGGAAACATTCCGGCCCAATAGGCCACGGCCTGAAACTGTTAAATGGCGGTACCCCTCAATTAAATTATTGAGGGGCTGACCGTTTATAATTAGATTGTCGCTAGGTTCTAAAACTGTAACGGCTTGATCTAATTTCTTCAGATTAGCGTAATTATACATATTTATCCCCTTCCTAGTAACTATCTAAAATCAATTCCATTTCTTGCTCATTTGTAATATCGTTTGTAAAGGCTCTATAAGCCGTATTACCTAGTTTTAAGGTAATATCTGCCGGCTGTTGTCCAACTGTCAGGCTACCACCTTCAAAGTTAACGTTTGGATCATAAGCGGTAAGACTTCCTAGTGCTCCATCCACCGAACTCAATTCATCTTGGAATGTTCCCGAAAGGTCCTTATCAGTGAAGGCATTAATAGCGCCTTGCGCCATGTTTCCTACTGTCTTCGCTACTTGTTCAGCCTTGCTGTCAACACCAAGTATAAAACCTTGGTCAGTATATACCCCGAATTTCCGGAATAAACGTGAAGGTGATTTAATACCTAGCAAACCTTTGGCCCAATCAATAGCGTCACCGATCACACCACCGACGGCATCAATTAGTTTTTTAGCGCAATTTTTAACACCGTCAACAAATCCCATTATAAGATCTTTACCAACGTCAATGGCTTTACCTGCAAAATCTTTAGCGCCTGAAATAGCGTCTGAAAATGCTGTTTTTACCTTTTCAACAATCTTTCCGCCCGCTTCAGCTACCGCATTTACTGCGTCGTTCCATCCCTTTTGAATAGAACTGAAAATGTCATTCATAAATCCGGTAATTGAAGAAACTATATCATTCCACACGCTAGAAATTCTTGAAGAAATTTCACTCATTGTATTAGAAACGAATGAAGTTATATTATTCCAAATTTCTGAAATAGTGTTATAAATGTTGTTCATTGTGTCGGAAAGAAAGCTTTTAATGCCTTCCCAAATCTCTACAGCTTTATCTTTTACCGCCGTCCAAATATTGTTCCATGTTTCTGAAATTGTATTTAGTACATTCTGAATAGTTTGCCAAACCGCATTAATAACTGTTGAAACTGTTTCAGAAATGGCGGTCCAAGTATTGCTTAAAAAGTCTGAAATGGTAGTCCAAACTGTATTCCAAGTTTCTGAAATAAATGTAAGAACATTATTGATAGTGTCACTTACAAATTGAATTGAAGTACTTACAAGATTACAAATAAATTCCCAAATAGGACTAACAACCGCCATTATAGTATTCCAAATTGTGGTCCAAATTTGGTTAAGAAGTTCTAGCCCTGTTTGAATAATTTGGGTAAGTCCTTCAATAGCAATTCCTATCGCTGTTTTAATACCTTCCCAAATCGTCAAGGCAATATTTTGGATAGTTTCCCACGCGCCGGACCAATCGCCGTTGATAATCTGCATTACTAGCTTGATAATTCCAAGAATTACATTTAAGCCGGTTTCAACTACGTTCTTAATTAGGTCCCAAACCGTAGTTACTATTGGAACTATTGCGTTCCAGCCTGCTTCAATAACCGGCGCTATCGCGTTTACAATAGTTTCCACTACCGATTTAATAGCGTTCCAAACGGTTTCAGCGGTTTGAAGAATAAGCTGGTGATTTTCATTCCACCAAGAAATGAGCGTTCCAAAGATCTGTTTTACAAAATTCACTACTTCATTAATGGCGCTTGATACGGCCTTATAAACAGCCTGAAAGGCTGAGTTAACCTTGTCCCTAAATTCCTCACTAGACTTATACAATCCCACTAAACCGGCCACAAATAGCGCAATAACACCAATTACAGCCCAAACCGGGGCTGTAATGGAACCTATTGCGGTACCAATCGAACCAAACACGCCGGAAATAGCTGAACCCCCAGCGGTAGCACTTTGGAAACCAGCAATCAGGCTAGAGATAGCACCTGAAACTTTACTAACTACCCCTACAATGGTCCCTACTACCTTAGTTATTGTTCCTACTACTGTCATAATAGGCCCGATCGCTACGGTGAAGGCTCCCACCCACTTTTGAAGTGGTGAAAGTGGTAAGTTATCCCAAATTGTGCCTAAAACCCGTACAATGTTATCCTTAAAAGTAATAACTGTTTCTTTCAGGTTTTCCATTAGGCCTTTTATATCAGCGTTTTTCTGACCAAGGCCGGCCACAAGGTTTTGGGCTGAAGCTTTCATAGCTTCAAAGGATCCGGAAACTGTTTCACTCGCTTCTTTCGCCGTGGTCCCGGTTACTCCTAGGCGTTCCTGTGTAACGTGGATAGCTTGGATCAGTTTATCAAACGGAATATCTTTCACGTTTTTGGCCGTAGCCTTGAAGCTGTCACCCATTACGCCGGATTCATTAACCAGCCGGGCCATTTCTTCCTGTGTACCACCGTAACCAAGCTTCAAATTATCAAGCATGGTATAGTTATCTTTTGCAAAACCTTGGTAAGCATTTTGAATGTCTGAAATGTTAGTACCGAACTTATTCGCATTATCAGACATATCAACTATGGCCATATCTGCATATTTGGCGGCCTGTGCGGTATCACCACCAAGCCCCTGAAGCAAGCTAGCACTGAATGAAGTTACCTGCTCCATGTATTTCACACCGGAAACGCCGGCCCGCTTGTATGCTGTTTCTGAATTTTTGATAACAGTATCAGCAGAACCCTTAAACATAGTTTCGATACCACCTACAGCCTGTTCCAAACTTGCAAACGACTTGACAACTCCACCGATAGCACCAACCACCGGCAAAGTAAAACCGGCTGTCATTCCGGCCCCTACTTTGATCATGGAATCACCGACGCCGTGAAGAGTTCCGCTTAATTTTTCAAGACTTGACCCGGTTTGATTCCGCAAACTCTCCAAAGAGCTTTGGGCTTCTTTTAAACCGCTTCTAAAGTCTGAAACGTTCGCTTTCAGTATGGCCGTGACGTCAAAATCTGCTCCCATTAAATCCCTCCTTTCCTTGCTTGATTAATTAATCTGTTCCGTTCCGCCATGTCTAATTTTTTAGGCGGTACGGCTTTTTCTTTAGGTTGATTTTTTTGGAAAATCCTATCAAATTCTTCCTTATGGTTATAAAATTCTTCAAAATTTCTAAACGCCGGACGGGCTGACTTGCCCCGGCCTTTTTGTGCTTTAACCGATTGATTAAACCAAGCCTGGATAGCGGAATTAAGGCGCTTATCTTCTTGCTGAATAGCGTAGGCCATGTTATAAATTTCAAATTCTTCTAGCGTGGTCCGCATTGCTTCCCGGAAGGTCATACCGTGCCGGGCAATAAGGAGCGCTAGGGCTTCATCATAGCCAAAATTAGAACTTGACTGTTCGGAGTTCCCTACTCTACTAGGTTCATTGCCTTTTTGAGTAGGGGCGACGCTTTTAACTCATTAACCAAGTCTTCAATAACTTTGTCATACTGATCATTTAAGATTAGTTCTTCAAGGTATTTTTCAATAGCTTCATTAGACGGCTTTTGTGCTTCCGTTACTGTCCCGGCCTTGATCACGTCGATAAACGCCAAAGGGTCATTTAAGGCTTTCCCAGCGTTAAATAGTGTCATAGCACCGTAACCGGTTTTCATTCCTTCAAGTTCCGCTGAATGAAGCTTATTCATTTCACGCAAGAAACCAATTCCAAAATGTAAAGTATATTCTTTTCCGCCAATGTTTAAAATCATGTCTATTTTCTCCTTTAAATCCAAAAAAATAAGGGGCTTTTAAAGCCCCTGAAAAATTAGAGTGCTTGGCCTGTGCCTTCACCCTCTTTTGCCAAAGTGTGGTATTCATATTGCGCCTTGTTAATGGCTGATTTTTGGGTTTCTGTGAGTGTGTCGGTACTGATCACACCATTTCCATCAATCGCCATTTCATAAGTAAGTTCTACTTTATCATCTGCCGGCGCGGAAATTTCAAAGTTTTTGAAAAATCCTTGGTAATATTCCACATCATATTTTTCCTTTCCGCCTTCTTCAAACTTACTTGCAAGGTCCACGATCCAAACTTCAATTTTATCCGTATTACGGAACCATTTGCGCATTTCTTTCCACATATTGACCGTGTCTTTGTCTTCGCGGTATGCTAGTGAAGTAAATTCGCCTGAAGTTTCACCGTCTGAAACTGAGTTCACAACTCCGTCTTTTGTTTTAGTGGTTTCAACTTCTTTTTCAGCGTTTAGGGTCAATTCTGTTTGGAATCTTACTTTTCCGGCGTCTTGTTTCTTTTGGTCTTTGACGCGTCGGAAAAATGCAATATAATCTTTTCCTTGCATTAATTCTGCCATTAGTTATTTTTCTCCTTCTTTGTATAGGTAAAAGAAAAGTCCAAGACCACATGAAGCAATGGTTGGACATCTGTATTATCGGGTATGATCTGTTTATCTGTCGTAGTGTGATTCAAATTATATTCCCACTTCCCGGAAATGTTTTTGACAAGCGTTTCTAAATAGGCTGAAATATCGTCCAAAATGGCCCGCTGTGATCTTGTAGCGTAAATATGGACCGTTTGGCCCACCGTCCCCCAAAGGTCGTTATTTTGGGCCTCCTGTGCCGTATTTTCACCAATATAAATAAAGGGGTACTTTGTCCCAGCTTCCGGCAAAAAATCAAAAGTTGGTGCTTTAGCTTCAGCCAACTGATAAATTAATCTGAATAATACGTGGTTTGGCGTCATTTAAACACCCCTTTCATTACGTTTGTCATGTCTTCCTTAAATTGCGGTTGAATTTCCTGAACCGCCGGGCGCATGAATGGCGTCCCCGGTTGAAACCGGGTCCCATATTCCTGATATCCGGAATATCCGGCTTGTGCGTGAATATGTGCTTCCATACCGGGGTAAGAAGTAGTAATATGATTTTTTAAAAAGCCCGTGTCTTCAGGGGCTTTCTTCTTTGCTACTGCCTTAGTACGTTCACCGTTATTTTTCAAGACCGCTATAGAAAGCTTTACGGCGTTTGGGTGTGCGTTTGAAATGGTCATGGTCAACTTTTCCAAGCCGTGCCATTTAACACTAACCATTGTTAGGCCCTACCTTTTTCAAGCGTACAGCCCCTTTTATAGGGGCGTCAATCGCTTCAATAGGTTCATAGGTATCGCCATTAAAAACGGCCTGATCAAAAGGCGCTTGCTCTTTTTGGAACCGGCAAGAAATCACTGTATCTGTCCGGTTTCCGTACAATTCAAACACCTTTGATTGAGTGACTTTATTCACCAAGCAAGGGACTATTACAGTCTTTCTTGCTTCCGTTTCATACTTATCCGTTTCCGGGTTGTATTTCTTACGCCCCCCACAAATTAAGGTAATTCGGTTCGGTGTCTTCATAGGAAAAACACCTTTCCACGCTCACGCTGTGAACCGTCTAGGCCAAAGTCTTTATTAAGAATGGCCATGTATGGTTTGAATAGGTTATCCCATTCCTGGTAAGTCACGGAATAACCATCAACAGTTTCAGACGTTACGCCCTCGGAACCTTTCCGGCCGTATAGCTTATACACCACATTTTCGATCATGAAATTATACTTACTAGCTATTTCCGCCGTGCCTGTCAGGCCTTTGAAATAACTTTCAGCGTCTTCCACTAGATCGGTCAACAAATCATTTTCTAAATTGTCAGTCGGATCAATACCCAACCGACGTTTAATTTTTGCTAGTTGGGTCGCTTCCATCTGCTCTATTCCCCTTCGATAGTTTGGGCAAGCGCTACTAGATCCGCTTTTTTGGCGTCCGCTTCATATTCTACGCCTGATTTTTCTAGTAACTCTTTCAATTCTGCCACTTTCAATTTTTCAAGTGGTTTTTCTTCAGCTTCTTCAGCCGGTGCCACTTCTTCAGTCGGTGCTGGTGCTGGTGCTTCCGCTTTACCTTCCGCAATAATCACACCTTTACCGACCAATTCAGCAATTCGGGCGCCTGATACGGTAAAATCAGGGCGCGGGTATAGGTCACCGACTTCATAAAAGCGGTTATTATCTTTGGTATCAATGATATTTTTAGTTACAATATAAGCCATTGACTACCCCTTTCTAATTAACTAGACGTTTTCGGCCGTTGCTGTCAATTTAGCAAACGCGTTTGCCTTAGTAACCATTACAGCAATATCCATAGTTACGCGAACCGCTACCATTTCTTGTTCAAATAGATTGATTGGTGTACCATCTGAATTTTTCATGGTAGAAATTTGGCCTTCTTCAGAAATCTTGAAATTGATATTGTAAGGTACACCATAGATCAAGCTATTAAAGTCACCAGCCAAAAGGTCGCCTTTCTTAAATTGTTTAGATTTCAAATCTACGGTAGTAATACCATCAATGGTATTAGTTGCTTTGTCGTAAATTGATTTCTTATCACCGTCACGGCTTTCACGCAATGCAGAACGGTTTTGAACCTTAGATACAAAGGCATTAGGGTTAATATCAGCTTCATAAAGCTTATCTTCCAATTTAAGAAGGTTTTCATAGTTGATTGGTCCAACAACAACCTGACTAGAATCTTTAGCAGACTTAGCAACTGAATTTGCAAAAGGCGTTTCATGGCCCAAAAGTCCAGCTTCATCAATCTTAGTATAGAAGGCTTCCACGATCTGCGGTTTCATGTCTTCAAAGAATTTTTCCCATGTATAATTAAGGGCTTCACGGGAAGCAACTAGGATAATACCCAATTTGTGGGCTTTAAGAGTAACTGGAACGACTTCAGGTTTATCAGTCTTGATTTTTTCGGTTTCATTTACCCAATAAGCTGAAACCCCGTCGGTTTGGACATAAACGGTTTTTTCTTGCAAACCGTCCATTTCATGATATTGACCAAGTTGCATTACTACGGAGTTTTCTGCTACGTCCTTCATAATGATATCAGTCATTTTCTTGGTAAAAGTTCCGTCTTTCTTTTCTGAAACTAGGACTTTATCAGGGTTAAAAGTTTGTACTGTCATATTTTAAAATTCTCCTTTAAGGTTATTTAATGATTCGGGAACTTCTAAAGATTTCCCCTTTATCTGTGCTTTCGGCCCCGTTAAGTTCGGATGAAACTTTAGGGGGTTCCGATTGCGAATATTCAGCCTTGATCTCGCTGATAATGCTTTCAAGGTCCGAAATAGCTTGCAAAGTACCTTCAGCGGTATCTTTAACAACAAAAGAAATCACTTTATCATTGACCGGAAGTTTCCGGCTAGAAAGTGTTTTAATAGCTTCGTCTGTCAATTCTCGCTTTGTTTGTTCTTTCTCTAAACCTGCGATCTTGTCTAGTAAAGCTTGTTTTTCTGCTTCAGCTTCTTTCCGGCGGTATTCTTCCAATTCCTTGCCGGTCAGTTCGCTTTCTGCCTTGTATTTTTCCAAGGCTTTAGAAATTGCGTCCGCTGTATCTTTGGAATGTTTTTCTTCCATAGATTTCAAACGGCGTTGCATTTCGGCCACTGATACCATCTTTTCCGGTTCCTGTGTCGGATTGCTAGCCTGTTCCTCAACTGTTTCCGGTGATTGTGGTTCAACAACCTGTGTATTTTGATCTTCTGCCATTAGTAGGCTCCTTTCTACGCTTTTACGGGCAACCCCCCCGAACTCATGCAACTTTTAACGTCATTTAGCACGGTTTGGACAATAAAAAAAGAAGGTGAAATTTTAAATTTCATCTTCTTTTGTTAAGTTTCAACAATCATAGTTGAACAAGCAGAAACAAAAATATTTTTTATTTCTAGTTCACAATTTAAAAAATCTACCGGATAATCACCATCCAGCCATTTTTCGCCGTGTGTTACGTTAAAATAAGTTCCTTCTTCTACAAATTCAGCAAGTTCTTTTACTTTCATCATTCATCTTCCCTTGCTAGTTTAAAATCGTTTAAGGTGCTACCGCCCTTTTTGTATTTTAGTTCGATATGTCCATAGCCTGAACACCTACAATTTGGGTGCATAGGGTACATATTCACGCCCTTTTCAAGTTCATCAACCGGGAAGGCCTTGCCGTCCAAAGGGGCGCATATTTCACACGCTCCAGGTTCGGCCACGAAAACAAAATGTGTAAACTCATTTGCCACCAGCATTTCTTTTTGTGTGTCCGCATTGATTCGGGCGATTTCTGTTTTTATTAATCTTTCAGCACTTGACCGGCTAGCGCCGTATTTCTTAGCTAGCCTGTCCCGTTCCTGTTTATACCCCATCATATCCGTATAAATACGGTTAAGAGAAGCAAAAACATCCTTTTGTAAAGTTTGTTGTAAGCCCGTCTTACCCCAAACACGGTTAGAGAAAGATTCGCCGTAAAAATCAGCGTCTAGAATCGCTTCTAGGCGCTTTTTCACTCCCTTGGATGAATTACCCAAAATCCCCGCTTGGCGCTCAAATTCGCTTAGTATTTCGCTTCTACGGGCCTGATCAAACATTTCATAGGTTTCCGCTGTTAGGTTTTGTATTTCCAAGTCTAATTCAGCCTTTAGGAGTTCAAGCCGGCTTACTTTCATCTTCAAGTTGTAAACTCTTAACCATTCATTAGTAGCTGGTGAAAAGTCTTTTTCTTTAACGGCTTTATAGGCTTTCTTATTGAACTTTGTAACGTCCATTTTGTCGGCCCGTTTCATGGCTTCTTGCTTGGTCAAACCCTCACGGCCTGCATAATTGATATAGAAGCGATCTATTTGAGCTTGAAGGCGGTTATAAGATTCCTGATAGATTTCAACCAAGATTCTTTCACGCTCCAAATCCCGTTTCATTAAAGCGGTTTGGGCCTTCCGTTCGGCGTTGTATCTCTTATTGTCCGCTATCTTCAGATTCATCCGCTACACCTACGCTTTTCGCTCTTTCAAAATCGCTTGCGCCTTCTTCTTTCTTGATTCGGTCAATCTCCGTTTCATAGTCGGTAAAGCTTGCGTTATTAAGTAGGGTTTCTTGTGATACTTCCCCACCAGCTTCAATATAAGCTTTTATTTCAGTCCATACATCTTGAGGAATATTTGGATGGAAAGTAAAGGTTAGCTTGTTCGCTTCGATTACCGGACCATTTACAGCCTTATGAATGTTACTGATCAATTCATAGCGCCGGCGCAAAGCCTTAGTAAAGTAGGTTTCTTTATCTTTGCGTACCTGTTCCAGCCCGATCATCTTATAAAGTAAGGCAATTCCGGACTGTGTGGAATTGAAGCGATCATCATCTAGGTTAGGAATACGACTGAAGCGGTGAATGTCATTCGCTAAACGGTTTTTATAAGCTTCCGTTCCGCTTACGTCGTATTGTTTGTAAATATATCCGGCGTCCGCTGTCGTTTGCTGACCCGTTGCGCTGATTCCCGTTTGAAGTAGTAGCGTATTTGCGTCCTTCATTTTGGCCACGTTGTCAGCCGTTGCCCCGATAGCTTCCAAATCGCCCTTGATTAATAGCACAGCGTCATTGAGATCACTCATATAGTTAGCGGTGTCTGATTCGCTAGCGTCGTAAGCGTCAATCAGGGAGATTTCACTTTCATAGTCACCCATTCTGTAGCGGTTATTCCACCATTCAACAACCGGAATGTCGTTATAATTGTGTTTGGTGATTTCATCCACCGTAAGGCTAGGTGAATAATGGACAAAAGGTTTATAGGTGATAACCTGATCTTTGGTGTACACCGTCATGTTTACCATACCGTTATAAATAGGTAAGTGAACGGCCCCGATTATGTTTTGTTCAACTGTTAAGTCACGAATAACAAACATTTCTAGCGGACTAATCAAAACAACCCGGTCCATATTGTCACGGTCACGGAAGTGGTATTCATAGGCCCGGCCATAAACTGAAGCGTCAAAGGCTAAATCATTATTCAGGGCGTTAATATCATTATTCCATTCAATTTCTTTAATGGCTTGAAGTTGGTCTTTATTCCCACCTTCCAGCACTCCCACGGTTACGGGATTCCCGATAACGTAAGAAGTAGCAAAGCTGGAAATATAACCACCCCAGCGGTGCCTTACCCGGTAATCAGCTTTCTCTTTATCTAGCCGGCGTTTACCATATAAAATACTATGGTTTTCCCCTTTGGCGTAAGAAGCCAAAATACGCAAGCGTTTCTTTTGGCTGTCAAAGAACACGCCTAACATATCCTTCAAGGCCTTCTTACCTTCAGGGGTTTCTAGCAAGGCTTCACTAGAAGAATATCTAAACGGTTCATTTGAAGCACTATCAAAGCGTAAAGAATCGCTTCTAGTTCCTACCTCAATATCTAAACCGTGTTCAAATTCGTTTACATGATCCATTTTCTACCTACCTTCTAAATAATCGGTTAACTTTTGAAATCGTCTTATTAACGTCTAATTCTTTCTTAGCTTGGAAAATTCTGTCTTGGATAGCGTAGCGCATAGCGTCTAAACAGTGGTTATAGCTGTCCACCGGTTCATTAATGTATTCATTAGTTGCCCGGTCCTTCTTCCAAGTGTAATTCTCTAATTCCTCAATAGTCTTTACACACCGTTCATCCACAATAATTTCATATTGCAGTATGTATTGAATCCCCTGCATAACTGAGCCGGGGCCTTTTAGTACATCAATCACCCGTGGAATGTCTAGGTTTCTTAGTTCCTGATTAGATTTCTTCTCAGCACTATCGGCCCGGATGATTTCCTTAGCATATCCAAGGGCTTTAATTGCTTCCGCTATCTTGTCATTAGTCAGGCCCTTTCTTACATATTCTTCCACGATATAAAGACGCCTATTTTCATCATCTATCTTAATGTGCATAAAGGCTGACGGGTCATTTATGAAACCATAGTCAAGGCCAAAATAAGACGGGAATTGTTTTAATTCTTCCTTGTTTAAGAGTTGCTTCTTATATTTCGGAAATACAAGCTTGTCCAGCGTTGCGAACTCGCCCAAAGCGTAAATCTTGTAATAGGCTTCATTCCTGTTAGCTAGTTCCTCAATGTTTTCCTTTGTGAGATCATCAAGAAACCTGTTATCTTTATATGTCGTTTGATAAATAACGGTATTTTTGGGCTTCTTCACAAAGAAGGCATTATATACCCAATTCACTTTAGATACCGGGTTAAACATCAAATAGATCTGCTTCTTAGGGTGTTTCTTATCCCGTAACCGTAGGGTTAATTGTGTATAATCATCCAAAGTAAATTCTGAAGCTTCTTCCATGATTACATCTGAGATCCCCTTGATAGACTTGATTTTTTCCGGATTGTCTAACCCTTTAAAAATGAATTGGGCGCCGTTCGGTAATTCGATCCGGTAAGCGGAATTATTAACCTTACAAGCGCCAAGCAGGCCCCACGTTTCCAAGCATTGCTTGACGTCTTCAAAGATTGAATCATAAACACTAGAACCGACTTTACGCAAAAAAAGAACCTTCCTTGGATGTTTCCAAGGCTGAAGGCTCTTAAATACTATCTTTTGAATAACTCCATGACTTTTACCGCTAGAAGCACCGCCGTAGTGAATTTCTGTGAAGGT
This sequence comes from Streptococcaceae bacterium AF13-5-6.0, assembly GCA_027685415.1. Lineage (GTDB taxonomy): Bacteria > Bacillota > Bacilli > Lactobacillales > Streptococcaceae > Streptococcus. The sequence continues at coordinate 93,018 of JAQCUL010000003.1, read as the reverse complement.
GTCATAGTCGGTCAAGTGGTCGTATATATGCTTATTGAAAACACGGCTGGGATTCTTAATTTTTATTTTAATCTGTGGTTTCTTCATCATCCCAATTTCCAAGTTCGATTTCTACCACCCGTTGAGTGATTTCTTGCCTATCCACAAATAACCCGTATCGTTTACCAAGGTCAACCGCTGAAGCCCGCCTAGTTGCTACTGATGGTTTTGCTTCGACAACTCTTTGATACCCTTCACCATCTAGGACCAAAAGCGGTTCAGTGACTTCACCACGCATAACAGAAGTAAGAAATTCTAGCACTTCCTGCTGATCTGCGACGCGTTCGGACTTCAGTTTTTCAAGCTGTTCATCTATATAGGCTTTTACCTTATCATTTGATAGCAACCGGCTCCCATTTGCTTGCGCTGATCTTTCATTCTTTGTTTTCGGGTAAGCTTTAAAATAAGCTTCCGTAGCATTTAATGAAATGATATAATGATCTGCAAAAATCTTTTGCCTTTCCGTCATTCCCAAATTCTTTTGGCTCCTTTCTGATAAAATGCAATAAAAAAAGGATAAAACGCCGTTGTTTTATCCCCATTACTTGACAAATACCATTGTAACACATTGCCTAAATCGTGCCTTAACAGTGAATGTCATTTGTTATCATTCAAGATTTTATCTAATTCACTAATAGCAGATCTTTTTAAACGGTAATAAGTAGGTAGTGAAATCCCGTCCAAGTCGTTACAAATATCCAAAACGTGTTTCTTGACTATGTAAGTAAGCCTTAGTACGGTCCTTTGTTTAGGGTCCTTTAACTTATTGATCATTCTACCAAGTTCTAGTTTTCTGTCAATAATTTCGGCCGTGTCTTGTTCTATAGCTTCCTTCATAACAATCAACTGTGTATAGACATCATCGACTTTCCGGCCCTTACCCCCTGAAACTTTATCGGCCTGAAATTTAGGGCTTGATAGTAGCCCGGCTTCTAGTTCATTAATTTCATCCATTCGGCTCTTTATGTCAATGTCTAATTTTTGCAATTCATCAAGTAAATCTTGTGCCTTGATACTCAAACCCCGTAACTCCTTTATGAAAATGATATAATAAGAATACTCCTTATTAAATACATTTTTGTTTCATGAAAGAAAGTCGGTTTTGCAGTACGCCGGCTTTTTTTATTTTGGGCGCGTGTATCAGACGCCCGATTAGATTTATATTTTTATAGGAGTTTTCAACCCCCTTTCTTAATAGTTTTTTCGATACACTAACCACCCGTAAACCTTTTACAGCTTGCGGGCGTAAAATCAAACTCCAAGCAGTAAGCACCTTTCTTTGATAAGGTTTCTATAGGCTTCTTTCCGGGCCTTTCTTCGATCTTTGACTATTTTAGTTTCTGCCTTGCGGTATTTATCAATGTATTCCATAGCCATATTATCGAACTTCCCGCAATTTTGAGTTTCATTTTCATTTAGATAATCAGCCATGCAATTCGTAATTAACACCGGATCCATGACTAATTCAAAGATCTGAAGCACGGAAGGGGGCGGAACTAGCTTGTTCCTTTTATAGGCGTTTAACCTACACGCCAAAGTAGCTGGATTTTCCACCCCTAGAAAAGTAAGGAAATCTTCCGTAGAACGGTATTCAAAGCGCAAGCGGTCATATTCTTTGAAGAAATCGTCAAAATTGCTCATAGTAATTGAACCCCTTCACGGTTTACAGTTAATTCCACGGTGTGACGTCTTTTCAGGCTCTTAATGTCCGCTAGAAAAAGAGTAACGTAAGCCAATTCAATTTCATCACTAGCGTGAGTTTTCCAAGATTCGTATTTTTTAATTAATTCATCTAATTCCATTTCTTTTTAATTCCCCCTTATTTTTAGATAATCAGGTATAGGATCCCCTACTTTCAGACTGTCGTATTGTTCCTTTGTCACTAGGAAATGCCCATAACCTTTTATAGTCACCGTATAGCGCCCCTCAAGAACGTTTTTAGCGCTTATTTTCCCGGTTTGGTCAATTATACCCCCGGCATTATCAACCTTGTAAATGATCGTTTTAGGCTGGTTTTCAAGCCTTTTAATTTTGCCTTCAAGCTGGACCACTGACCAAGTAGCCATAAGGACCATAAAAGCCCACGGGAAGAATAGAATAAACAGTATATTTTCTTTATTTTTCATCTTTCCCCTTTCTGTTAGCCCGGAAGGCCACGATACAAGCCCACGAAAGGCCCAGCGCCCAAACTAGAATAAATAACAAGCATAAGAAATTATGAAGATCCATCTTGAATTACCCCGCTATCTAGTTTAGTTAAAAAGCTGTAAACTTGATCCATCTTATAGACATTTACAAAATCACCGTTATAGTAAATTTGGTTAAAATTAACCACTTCACCGTTCATAAGAAACATTTTAAATTTAGGGTCTGCCATATCCCCTAATTTAAAAATAGATTCAATATTATTAGTATTGATAATACGGCCATTCCCGGCCTGATTATTTATTGAAAATCTCAAAAGCACAAGCGCCATTATTTTTCTCCTTTAATCGTGAACCCTACAAAATTCTGATCATATTCAGGATTTTCGTAAATGTTCCCGATAATTTCAGCTTTATCTAGGATATCTGTTTCATAAGGAGAAATACAATCCGGATCCATGACGTTTAGACATTCCAAGTAAAAGCCGTTGCCTGTTAAAACGTTCTTACCGGCATTGTCATAGTAGCGGTATTGCCCGAAGCGTACAATAGCTTTAATGTAATCAATTCGAAGTACATCCCCTTCAAAGATTTCTTTTCCGGTTTTGTCTTTGGTGTTTGTGGAAAGCATAAGTTCTACTTTTTCCGCCCCGCGTAAGAAAGTAATACCGTCCCCAATAGATTCAAATTCATCATCAAACCAATTCATAGTATCTACTATGATCATTTTATTTTCTTCTTTAAGCCACGCTCTAAATTTTGGTTTTATCATACTACCTCCTTTACTTCAATACCTGGGCAATCAAACACCCATCCAAATCCGGCTCGCTCAAGCTCTTTTTGGGTGTGCTTGGTTCTATACCCGCCAACTTCATTTTCGGAAGCAAAAAAATATTCTTCGGATGATAAAGCTTTATTAAGATAGCGACCGTATCCAGCTACTCCTTTCACCTTAACCAAATATCGTTTTTCTTCCTCGATCTCATAGCCGTCCAACCATGCGCGGGCGAATATTCTTTGGTTAATTTCAGACTCTAAAAAAATCATTAGTCTTGAATGGTCTTCTTGGTTTGCATAGTTGTAAAAATCAACTTCATTAACCATTAGAGCACGAGTAAGGGATAAAAATGTATTTTTACAATACTTAATCCAATCCGCTACAAATTTAGGAATTTTTACTTTCTTATCGTTTTCAATTCTCTTTAATTTGAGTATAATTTTTTCTACGTTACAATCCCTGAAGCCTTTGTTTCTAAAATTTTCAAGGTCATTAATTAAATCAATCAATTCCATCTTCCAAATCCTGCTCTTTCACAAAACTTCCATCAACCCAGCGCCCTTTACGGTCTTTGATTTCTTCGTAGGCAAGGCCAAAACATTCTACAAAGTCATAGCCTAACTCTTTACAAATCAAATTCAAGTAAAGAATAATATTTGAAAGGTTGTATTTAATAGTATTTTCAATCCCCAAATCTTGCGCAACTTTAGCCTGAAAGGCGCTGTCTGTCATCATCCAAATCCAAGCATTAACCCCGCCAAAATCAGGTAAGTAATCATCTTTGCGGTCAAAGAAGATAAACTCCGGATTGACGCCGGCCATCATAGCATAACCAATTACCACTACGGCCACATCTCCGATTGAATCCTTAATAACGTCTTCTTTATTTTTAAGGTAGCCTGAAACCAGCTCCCCCATTTCTTCAATCAATTTCAAGCCTTGCTTATTAACGTCCCCTTGTTCGATACCGCGGGCGATAAACCACATCTTAGTAGCAAACAATAGGTCACTTACCTTTTTATTCATCTGCATTTTTTAAATCCTCTTTTAAAGTTTTAATTCTTTTTCTGATCCATTCTTTCCGTTGTTGGATCGCTGTTCTAGGGAAAAAATTTCTCAACCGTTGAAAATGTTCTTCATCATCTAGTTGATCTTGATATTTTTGAATTGTGTCTTCAATCAGTTCCTTTTTCATTTTTCCCCTGCTCCAAAACTTCAATTAACCACCCTAAATATTTTTGGGCTTTTTTTAAATCTTCCAGCCCGTTCTTTTTTGAATGTCGTAAAACATATTTAACGACATTTCCGAAAAAGAACCCTTCAGCATATTCCGGGCAAGGTGCAAAATTTCGGATCACGTCAATTACTTCCATTCCGTTTTTACCCTTGTAATGGTCCGGTTCATTAATCAAATCTTTCTCCACAAGTTCGGTCAAAACTTGCTCAAAACTCTTTTCTTTTTCCATATTTATCCTTTCAAAAAGTTTGTGAAATTTTCCCGGTTACCGGGTTACCGTATTTTTAAAACTTTTTTAATTTTATTTTTTACAAACGTTGATATAATAGGCTTTCTTATTATTTATAAATATTTTTATACTTTTTTTATAAAATACGGTAACTCGGTAACTTTTATATAATTAGTACTAATAAAGTCAGTAATACCAAGGGTTTTCACGGTTACCGTAAGGTTACCGATCTCCCAAAAAGTTACCGATCTCCACCCAAAAAGTTACCGAAAGTTACCGTAGGTTACCGATCGGTTACCGTAAATTTTTTTCACAAAGTTATAATATTTTAGTTAATTTTGACAAAACCTTTTATAGTTTTTCCGTTCGCTTTATAGGCTTTTTTCTCCCAATTCGGGAGATGGTCAATAATTAAATTGATCTTTGCGGAAAGCTTCCGATCATTTGAATTTTTCATAAACAAGTTATACATGATTTCACGGGTTGAAACTCTTTTGAGTTCTTCCGTCCCAAATTCAACTTCTGAGGAATTATCGAACCATGAAGCGGTGTACTGGTGTTGACGTTGTGCCGGCATACGTTCCCAATGTGAGGGAATAGGCATTTCAAGATAATCCATTACCTGAATTTCAACTTCATCTCTATACATGAATGTTTCCCGGTACGTTTCAAGTTCTGCTTCCGTTTCCGCGTCAAATTTCAATTCAAAGCCTTCTTTGAAGATTGAAACAGCTTCCCCCCATATTTGATCTATTACCGGCTGTTCGATTTCCATAGGGTGTTTTTGTTGCTTAGAACCATCCACCAGCACGGGGAGGAAGCGACGCTCACCGGTTTTGTCCTTCAAATACTCCCTTTGGTTTGTGGTCCGGGCCAAAATGAAATTTTTGGCAAATTCTTCCGTTTTGGACATATAAGGCCGGCGGTAACGTAAGCTGGTCTTTGAAATAAAAGCTTTTGTTTCAGCGAATGACATCCGGTTACTTGCCACCATTTCATCATCATTAACAATCAGGCTTTTTAACATAATGTCAAAATTATCTTTATTGTTAAAATCCGTTACGGCGTCGGTATACCAAGGTCCACCGATTTTTTGAAGTAGGGACGTTTTACCCACGCCCTGACCACCTACCAAGTCTAAAACGTAATCAAACTTGGTAAAGGGTTCATAGACTTTGGCCACGGCTCCTACTAGCCACATTTCCGCTATTTTTGAAATTAAGGGGGTGTCTTCAGCGCCTAGATAATGCTGAAACATTTTCCCGATTCGTTCCCGGCCGTCCCACTCTTTGGCCACGCGCTCCATGTATTCAATTACCGGATTGTAGGACCGTTCAGAAAAGAAAGTTTCAAGGCCGGCTTTCATGGCGTTCGGCGAATAAACAACCCCTAAATTATTTTCAAAGTACACTGTCAAAACACTTACAAAACTAGCGGGCAACTCACCAGCCTGAAACGTGGTATTTCCTAGCCGGATTTCTTGCGTAAGTTCATATTCTTGTGAAAAGTCATTCCGCCTTAGGTATTGCCCTAGTTGTTCATCTGCTTTAAGGGACATTACCACATTAGCCGGGCTGGTGCTTTTAATATCCCCGCTAGCAGTTAAAACTAATTTAGGGTTTTTGTCTATGCTTATTACATTACCAATCTTTCTCACCCCCTTCTATCTTTCTTGATCATGCTTTCTACTGTCCTTTTTACCTCAATGTCAGGTAAAGGGTTTAAACTGTTTCCGTTTGCGATTTCTGCAAGTTTCAAAACATATTCTTCATCCACGGACCGGAATAACAAACCGCCTACAAATTTAGCTAGTTTGTCATTGCGTCCGCCTTCATCTCCAAAACCTACAGCGATAGTTTCAAATAAATCCGTTGTTTGGTTTTTCTCCCGGTATAGGCTTCTTTCTTTCAGGTCTTTCAGTCCTTCAGATTTATACCCGTGCGTTTCTTGGTAGGTCTTCTTCAGGGCTTGGATCAGTTCCTTAGAAGGTGTTACCATTGTCCCGCCTTCACTTGACTTTTCTAGGTCCCATTCATATTGACCCTTTTCAGTCGCGGAAGGTGCTACCAAAACATAATTATTTTCATGTGCTTTTATATCCACCCCCGGAAGAAAACCGATCATTTGAGTGATTGGGCTATCTTCCCTTTTGAAATAGAATAAATGCTTCCCACCGCTTGCGGTTTTGGCTTGCAAGGTCGGTTCAATTAGGTTTAAATATTTCCAGCGTTTGAGTGATTCAAACCCGTTTTGTATTCCGTGCTTATCAATATCAATCACAAAGAAATTAGTAGTTTTTAACGCTATGTTAGCATTTGGGTGCTGGTCCCAAAAACTTTCTATTTCTTCCGCTGTCATTTTGGGCTTGTCCGCAAACTCTATCATGGGCCTTTTATTTTTAGGGTTGATAGGAATGACGGCAAAGCCTAACTTTTGATATTGTAAGGCGTAGTGTTTCATGCTAGCCATTCCTATTTACTCCCTAAAAATTAGAATGGTAAGTCATCATCATTTACTTCTACGGCGCTTGTATTTGGTAGGCCTTCGGCTTCATTAAGATCATAATTGCGGTAAGTTTTACCCTTGCTTTCTGATTCAATGATTACCAAAGTATAGTAGGTTCCTACCGCTTTACGGTTAAGGGCTTCTTCTAGGGCCTTACCATCATCAAAATCAGATTTTAGGGGCGCGTCGTCTGCAAAGGCCAAGGCTTTTTGGAAGAACTTAATAGTGCGCTGTACTGACCAGCCGATATCTTTCCCGTTCCAAGTGTCAAGCGTACAGAATGAAACATATTCGGTCCGGCCGTCATAATCACCCCCGCGGATTTCAAAGCGGTATTGTAGGCTTTCCCATCCGCTTTCTGCTACATTAAACTGTACGGATTTTAGAATAGCTTGGTACTCACCGGCTGGAATTGGTGCCGGTCCGTTTGCGCTGTCCTTACGAGGGTCAAACCCTTCTTTTTTAATTGATTGTGCAATGTCTAGTAAACTCATTGTTTAACTCTCCTTTTATTTTTAAATTATTTGTATAAAATTGTGACAAACAAAAACATTTCATCTTCGTTTTCATAGTGTGAAGAACTTATTTTAATATCAATAACTTCTTTCCCTTCTAGTTCCGAATTGATACACCGTTCAATATATTCTGTATCGTCGTAATACGTATTGAATTTTAAACATTTTACCTTCATAAAATACCCCTTTAAAAAAGATCATCTTCAGAAACATTTTCTTGTTTCTGCGGTTTAGTCGCCTTTGGTTTTTCTTCCTTCGCTTCTTCCTTTTTAGCTGGTGCCGGCTTGCTTGGTGCTTTTGCTGGTTCCAAGGCCCCGCGGATTGTTGATAAGATTTTCAAGATAGCCTTATCATCAACCTGATCCATGTAGTATTTTTTGCGCTTGCGTTCTACTTCCCTGTTATAGTTGTTTCCAACTTTTTCGGTGTGAATCATCAAGTCAGAATTACCATTGATCAGGTTTACATACTTGTCCTTTAGACTTGGTTTGTCTTTTGTAGCGTTGCCATTATCATCATATTCAGAAACTTGACGGCTGATATAAATGACGTTCATAGGTAAGGCCTTTAGGTCAATTACCATTTCAGTGATTGCCTGATTGAAGAAGTCATAGCCTTTACCGTAAGGAATTTCTGACAAAGATTTCAAGCGGGGTTTTCCGGGCGGTGTCAATTCGTCGCAAACGGCAATTTTAATCATTTCAATCACATCATCAATCACATCCACTACTACGGTTTGATAGGTATGTTTTTGAGTTTGTAAGGCCAAAAGAATTTCACCAATTTGAGAAATGACGCTTTTAGTAATTCGCCCTTGTTCATCCTTTTCGTTCACAAGCTGGATTGAAGGGACGGTATTCGCTTCAGCGTTACCATCTGTATTTAGGACGATAGGCGCCGGGAACTCATTCGCCAAATAGCTTTTCCCGGACATGGTTTCACCATAGAAGAAGAAGTTCCGGGGCGTGTCTTTTGGGATCTGTGGTTTATTTTCAGGTAGTTTAAAGGCCATCTTATTCACCTTCCTCGGAAAGTTTTTTTCCTAAAACTGTTTTTAAAAAATCACCAAAACTCAAAAGATCATCCAATTCATTTTTTTCAATCTCGCGGATTTCATCACCGTTTGGATAAGTGAGTTCATAAGTTGCGTTTACTTCAATGATTTCAGCGCCTAGCGTTTTAGCAAGCAATTTCATTTGTTTCTTTTGTGCTTCATAAGCTTCTGGAATCATTGTTAAAGCTTTATGAATTTCATCCGTATATTCTGCATGGTACGCTAGTGTGCCTTTACTTTGGTATTTAGCCAAAAATTCGCCTTCTTCTTTGTCACGGAATACATAATATTTAGTTGTTACTTTAGTCATGGTTTTGTTCCTCTTTTTCTTTCTTTTTTTCATTTTCTGTTGCGCGTTCTCCTAGTAAGAAACCTACTAGGAAAATAAGTGTACTGAATACGATAGTTTCAATATTCATCTGTTATCCTTCCTTGAAATAAAACTCTATCACGTTCACATCATGTTGTTGCCTGCTTCCCGTGATCCGCCAAAGCAATTGCCTATAATCGTCATACTCCCCGGATTCTTCACTTACCGGGTCCAGCACTACGATAGTCTTGTATTTGTGTTGTAAGCCGTCCACTCCGACGCCTAGGACTTGGCTAGTAGCTACCACTACTTTTCTTTCTAGGCCTTCCTGTCGGTCCCCGGTCCATATTCCTATTTCCGGTTGTCTTTCATGGATCACATTTACAATCTGTTTGGACTTGCTGACTATAAGCATATCTTCAGGAGTTCGATTTATTAAACCGTCAAGCGTGGTTAATAGCGGGGTATCTTGGTTTATTGGTTTCAACTTTGGAAAGTCAACTTCTACCCCGGTTTGTTGTAAGTACCGTTCAAAGGTAGCCCGGCCAAAGGATTGTTTTGCTATGGCTGTCTTCCCGTCAACCGTTACTAAATTCAACTTTCTGAACTTCTTCAAAAGTTCCGGATTTCCGACTTTTAAAGTGTTCTTATAGAAGCGAATCTTGTAGCCGTTGTTTTCTGTCGCCTGTTCAATCTTTTCGATTTCTTCCCAGCGGAAGAAGTTAGGGAGATTATTAACATAGCTTTCATAGTTTTTAAAGTCTTTCCATTTTTCTTTAGAGTAAGAAAACGGATCGTAAACCATTTGGCCATGTGTTTTCTGCCAATCAAATTTATTATTTGGATCAGCGCGCCCAAAGATTGTTTTTTCAAGCGGGTAGAAATTCAAGCCTTTCTTCCTGATTGGGGTAGCGGATAGCCCTATAGTGTATTTACGCTTTATTTTGCGATATAAGCCCCTTAATTTGTCACTGCTCATATTCTGCCATTCGTCTATTATTAAGACGTCACAAGCGATTTTAAGGCCCTTTTTAACCCTATTCTGTAAAGTTCTATCCGTGATAATTTCAAAATCGCAATTATCCGAATAGTTGAACTTTTGAACCGTGTCTTTCCAGCCTTCAAGAATGGATAAGCGGTTATTTAAGATCAAAACTTTTTTAGCTTTCTTGTATTTGCAGATTTCAAGGGCGCAAATTGTTTTGCCACGGCCCCCAAGGGCTTCTAAAAAGATACCGTTTGTTAGTCTATCGCTACGCTTGACGGCTTCTTCTTGCCATTTTTTAAGCTGTATCGCTATTTTCTATCACCGCCTTTCCAATATCTGAAACAACTTCTTCAATGTCATTTCTTACGGCCCAAAATAAACCCAGCCGGACCGACGCCCTCACGTCTTGGTGATGGCTTTTGCTAAACTTCCAAAGATTCAGGGCCTTTAGTAGTTCATTTGGTATGTCCGATTGATACCCGGCGTTACGTTGTAAAATAGCGTCCGGAAAAAACAACTGAAAGTAAGCGATAGTTTCCAAAACTGAATTATCTTTAGATAAGTCATTGTCACGCACTTCAAATTTTTCAATTATTACCACGTCTGGGGCTAGTTCATAGCCTATTTCATCAAACCACTGTTTAATATGTGGTAGCCCTTTAGGTACTACCCAATGATTTATTAAACGGGCATTATTAAGGTAGGCGATCCCTGAAGTGCTATCTTTGGCCTTATTTGAAGAAGGGTCAATAGTTAAAATTTTCATTTTATCGAATCCTTAAACTACGATTTTCCTGAAGGCTTGCGCCCTTCACTTTTTTACCTTCTTTCAAAAGGTCATACAATCCCTTTTTGTCAGGGGCTTCAGTAACCTTTTTCACCCAATATTTTTTAGGAAGACTTGCTTCATCCACAATAACGCTTTCTTTTGAGTTTTGGACCGATAGAGTGAACAGCTTACCTTTGATCTTGGTTTTTCCTGTTACTTCCATAGCTCCCTGAAGGTTACGTTTCAACCAATCAATTTTTTTAGTGTTGGTGTCACGTTTCTTTAAAAGGCGTTCTTCTTCCGTCTTGTAAGCTGTATTTTCTGCTTCAAGGTTCCGGATCACCATAGCGTAATTTTCCGCCTTGGTTTCTATTTCTTCATCCAGCCCCAGTGCTTCGATAGTGTCCAGCTTGGTTTCTTCATCAATATCCATGTTATAGATATCTAGGTACTGCCCTACTAATTCATAAAGCATAGTTAATACCTCACATTTCTTTCTTTATCTTGGTAGTCCTTAATCATTAATTTATATTTCAAAATTAATTCTTTTTGATTTCTGATTAGGACATCTTGTTTATTTTTGATCCTTGTTAGCTTTCTTTCTCTTTCAAGTGTCACCCGTAGAAGGTCCCCTTGTTCAAGTATTCGGCTGTCTTGGATCTCAATAATATTTTCAAGTTTCTTGATCTTTCTAGCTTTTTTAAAGAACATTGTCTAGGCTCCAATCATTGTCAGAAATAGATTGTTTTCTTAAAATCGCCATTTGGTTATTGTGTTCTTCAATAACTTTCCGATCATGTTCGGCTATTTCCTGATCCCAAAACGCTTGTAATTCTGCGATCTTTTGGGCTTTCTTTTCGCGTTTCTTTGCTATTCTATGGTCAATCACTGAAGCAAGGAAACCAACGGAAAAGAATAACGTTCCGGCCATTACTGTCCCTAAAAATTGACTTGTTTGGCTTGGTTCTAACATTGTTCAATCTCCTTTAATTGTTCAAAAATTTCATATACGTCCTTCAGGTCGTACATATTATCCCGGCCTTGCTTTCTGTATTTCAGGCCTTTCCGTCTTAAATATTTAATATAGCTGTGGTCAAATCCAAACTTCTTACACAAAGTCTTTTGGTTAATTGGGAGCTGTTCAGCTTCCATTTCTTTTCTAACTTCTTCTTTTGCAAACTGAAGAAGCTCTTTAATGGCCATTTTTGCTATTTCATCATTTAACAAAGGCGGTAAACTTATATTTTCCATTTCCACCCCCTCAACTATGCGGGCAAGCTAGTTTGTGTTATAATGTAGGTAGTTAAAATTTTCTGAAGCGCTCAATCTTTTGGGTGCTTCTTTTTTGTCTAGTCAATGTTGTAATCAGCAATGACTTGCAAAATAAATTTGTTCGCTTTTGGCCCACGGGTTGAACCGTTTAGAATGTTAGTTACTTCTTGACGGTCCCGGCCGTATACTGAAGCCAAATCGCTTTTTTTAATGTTGTTCTTTTCCAAGAAGGCAACTACTTTTTTTCGTCCTACGTCAATATCTGGCATATATGTTTCCCCCTTTCTGCTTTTTCGTAAAATTGAAAGCAACTAAAAAATTAAATATATTTTGAAATTATTGTTGACAATTTTAAACAGATAATTTAAAATGAAGACATAAGAAAACACTAGCAAATTTAATAAAACCGGTTCGCCAAACTTGATTTTATCATTTTATTTTTTAGTTGTTTTTTTAGTTGTTTTTTTAGTTGCTTATCACTTACAAAAATCATTTTAAATCAATTATTTAAAATTGTCAATAGTTTTTAATAAAATAATTTAAAATATTTTTGTCAATCTCCAAGAAAGGTTGATAAATCAATGCTTTACACGTTTGAAAAAATTAAAGAATTATCAAAAAAACGGGGTCTTTCTTTAAATCAGCTAGAAGAAAAGCTGGGGTACAGTAGAAATACTTTGTATTCTTTAAAACGTCAAAATGTCAGCACCAAACGCCTGCAAGAAATTGCGGACTATTTAGAAGTGTCTGTTGATTATTTACTAGGGAAGTCGGAAAGCCCTACTATTGCTTCTAATGATCAATCAGGCCAAACCGCCCTAAATGTTGAAGACATGGCTCAAAATGTCATGATGTTCGGCGGGCGTGAATTAACTGAAGAAAAGAAGAAAGTAATTCAATCCATTATAGAAGCATATCTAAAGGGGACTGAAGAATAGGTATAACGCCTTGACTGAAAAAGAAATTTTAAAGGGTTATGATATCACCGTACACACTTTTAACGGCGATCTATTGCCGGATGAAGTCGGTTTTTATGATCCTAAAACCCGGACTGCTTTCATTTCTGACAAGCTAAACAAGCGGGAAAGAATGAAAGTGTTACTTCATGAATTGGGCCACCTTGACCACACCACGGCGGAGTATACTAATGCTAGGGTACGCTGTGAGAATGAAGCGAATAGGAACATGATTCATCATTTATTAAAAGACGCCCTTTCTCAATTAGAAAATAAGGCGGATTTTAATTATATGAAATTCATGGAGTATTACCAGCTTACTACTGTCACGGATGAAATAATGATCAAGGAAGAATATAAGGCCTTGATCTAGGAAAAGGAGTTTTTAAAAATGAAAATTGGAGTTAGAACCCCCAGCCTTAAAAAGAGTTTTAAAGCTAGGACAACCGGAAGATTAAATAGAACCTTAAAAAAATCAGTAAACCCTTTATACGGAAAAAAAGGAATGGGGTATATTAAGAACCCTGAAAAGGCTATTTATAACAAGGTTTATCACAAGGTAACAGTTGACCCTTTAAAACCATTGAAGAACGGAAACCGTAATAATACCAAGCGGACGGCGCCGGAACCTGAATTGGTAGGGTATAGCTTTTATAGAATTGAAACCAAAGAATATATTTGTAATAAAGTAATGTATATTCTTTTAGCTGTATTCTTAGGAATTTTTGGGGCGCAATACTTCTATTCAGGCCAAAAGAAAAAAGGCTTCCTGTCCCTGTGTTTCTTTTGGACTACTGTACCTTTCTTTATTGGTCTATATTGTGCCTTAGCGGCTTTGTTTTTGAAAGCTGATACAAACGGGAATATAAAAATAATTGATAAAGAAAAAATAAAAACGGATCAACTTGCCGGGGCAAGTGAAGCCATGAAACAAATAGAGAAGTATTCTATTCCATTAATGACTACTTCAGATCTTGAAGTCTATTCGGATTCATTAAAAAATACCTTGGACAATCTTTCTAAACTAGCGCCGTTGTGTGAAGTTTTTCCGGAAAATAAGGAAGTTAGGGCTTTTGCTGAATCCGTTGAAGGAATGTATAAAGGCCTAGAAGGTGAAGAAAGTAATTTCATTAAACGTTATTATTCCGAACAGTTAGAAGCTTCTAAAAGGTTAGATAACCCGGAATATTTGGAAGTTAGTAAACAAAAATTAATTGATTCAGGGATCTTTTCAGATTCAGGAATAGAATTAATCAAACTTTTATACAAATAAAAAAACCTTCCCGGCCTTGGCAAGCTGGAAAGGAAAAGATAAAGAAATACTATGTACAAGGGTAGTATAACAAATTCATTTCACTTCTTCAACTATGCGGGCAAGCTAGTAGAAAGGAAAAGACAATGATAAAGAAATATACTACTACAAGCGGGGAAACTCGCTACTTATTCCAAACTTATTTAGGCGTTGACCCTTTGACCGGCAAGGAAAGAAGGACCACGCGCCGGGGGTTTAGAACTCAAAAGGAAGCTAAACAAGCTGAAAGGAACCTACTTTTAGATATTGAAGAAAACGGCCTTCCAAGTGCCGGGGCTTCCCAGTTTTTAAATCCGACATTTGAAGAACTAGCTTCCCTGTGGTTAGAGAATTATAAAACCACGGTCAAGCCTAGCACCTTTGAAAACGTCAAGACAAAGGTTGAGAAAATGACGGAAGAACACTTTAAAGGGCTGAAACTGAAACAAATTACAGTCACATACTGCCAAAAGGTAGTAATTGAATTAAGTAAAAGTTACGTCCTATATAATCACTATCTTTCTGTCATTAACCGAATTTTTAAATACGCCGTCTTAATGGATGTACTTAATTCAAACCCTTTTGATAAGGTGATCAAACCGAAAAGCCGGCAAACCCAAAGGAAGGGGAATTTCTTAACCAAGGAAGAATTAAAAGAATTTTTAAAACTAGCACAATCCGCTACACTATCTTATTTCTTCCCGCTGGTCCATTTAATGGCTTATACCGGCCTTAGACAAGGGGAAGCCATAGCCCTGAAATGGTCTGATATTGACTTTGAAGATAAAAAAATCACTGTCAATAAAACAGCGGTCAGGATCAAAGAAAAACAAAGTCTTCAGACGCCAAAAACAAAAAATAGCAAGCGCGTGATTTCTATTGATCCTAACACTCTTTCAATTCTGAAGAATTGGAAAAAGGACCAAATAAAGATTTACTTCAAAAATGGTAAGCACTTTGAAGGTGATGATAATTTCATTTTTACAAACCAGCGGGGCGATTGGGTACACATTCACAATTTTATACCATATTTCAAACGCTTCGTAACTGACCACGGTCTAAAACCAATCACGCCCCACGGCTTACGGCATACACACGCTTCATTGCTTTTTAGCGCTGGTGTGGACCCCAAAAACATTTCCGATAGGCTAGGACATAGCACTATTAAAATCACGCTAGATTTATACACCCACATAACGGAAGAACAGCGGGCCGATACAGTAGAAAAACTTATCGAATACATGGTAATATAAATATGTCGTATTCAATCCTGTATTCAGTTGCTTCCAGCACTTCAGAAAGTCAGTGTTATCAAGGGTTTAGGGGGTGAATATCACTATTTTAGCATAAAAATGAACATTTCGGGAGGATTTCTATCTTAGAAAGTTAGCTTTTCTGTTGAGCATAAAAACGTGGGGGATAAAGGATCTGAACGGGTTGCATCCCTTGCGACTGATAATAGACCATAAATTGCTGGTAGTAATCTTCTACATCCTCTTCAATTTGGAGCAAGTTCTGTGAAAGGATCGGACGACAAAGAGGATAAAAGAAATCTAGCCCCAGTTCCATCAGATGGTGTCCCTGCAAATAGAGTTCTTCCTGAAGCTTCAGCC
Organism: Streptococcaceae bacterium AF13-5-6.0; assembly: GCA_027685415.1. Lineage (GTDB taxonomy): Bacteria > Bacillota > Bacilli > Lactobacillales > Streptococcaceae > Streptococcus. Next base: position 77,318 of record JAQCUL010000003.1, on the reverse strand, counting down.
ACTTTGGATGACGATAAAAGAGTTGCTGCTGTATATAGGTTAAAAATGTACGATCGAGCTCGACTGCCATTTGCTGCATGGGTTGCGAAAGATAAGGGGTTCGTAAGACTTCTAGTAAGGACCTTTGACCAAAAGGGAAAATTTCTGTTTGATAATGCAATCGCCCTCGTAAATCCTCATGGATGAGGTATTGCAAGCGTAGCTCTTTCTTTGTCAGATCCAATTCCCAAAGATGGAACCCGCGATTCTGACTAAAATAAAGAAAGCCAGCCTGCAATTTTGTTAACCTTTCCTTGAGCCACAACTTTTCACCAAGTAACCAATAGACCTGGTAACCATGGGATCGATACGCATCGCTTCTCTCCTTCAAGCGTTCTAAAGACAGGGAGCTGCACTGCACTTCCAAAGCTAAGTTCTTGTCTACTACCAAAAGATCGGCAATTTGTTGAAAATCTGCTAAATAACTTTCTACTTCTGTATGAGATTCCTTAGAGGCCCAATCATAAAGACAAGCTTTCAATTCCAGATGTTCAAAACTCTCAGCTTCGTGATGATAGGGACAATGCTGTAATTTTATATGAGCAAAATGAGCCCGTAGAACCGAGCCATTTTTTAGACGCACTGGACTATGACAAGCCAAGCAATAGAAGGGACCTTCTGTCACAGCTGGGATCTCTTCCATACAGTTCCACCGCTTTTGATTGTTATCCATGGCAATAAACATAGGCCCACCTCCTCATCTATATCATTCGAAAAAAAAATAGGAAAAAGGCTGGAAATTCCAACCTTTTCTTCTTTTTATTCTTCAGAATCTGAATCTGAATCATCACTGTCGTCATCTGCAACAGGAGATTTACTCAATTCTTTCTGCATATCTTTCATTTCTTTACGAGTACTTTCCAACTCTTCACGAGCATCTTTCAAGATTTCGATCAAAGCTTCACGGTCTTCTTTAGGAACGACTGTACTATCTGAACCGATGCTTTCCAAGCCTTCATTAAAGATATCTTTTTGGTTTTCTAATCCTTGCTTTAAGGTACTAATCATTGCATCGTATTGTTCTTTTGCAGAACCTGTCACAGAAGTGCCTGCTTCTTCAGTAATAGAAACAGATTGATCCATTAATTTTGCAAACAACTTTTTGAAGTCTCCAACTGTCTTAGCCTTGTTGATTTCAGCATCTGTTAAGAGGCTAGAAGATGACGTATCTTCTGAATCTGTTGAATTATCCTTACTTTTTGAAGTGTTGGCAGATTTGCTCGTCACTTTAGTCGTTGATTGACTGTTTGAAGTTTCCTTCTTTGTGTCTTGTTTGTTTGAACAAGCAGCTAGGGAAAAGATCGTCAAAAGAGCAGCTGTCGATAAGATCATTTTTTTCATAAAATGGTCTCCTTTATATTTATTTTACCTCATTCTACCATCGAATACTTTGATTGTCAAATTAATCACTAGTTCTTAATATTAGCAAAAAAGTTGGACAAAACACTGTGAAATCAGTGTTTCTGTCCAACTCCTCGATGATTAGTCATACAATTGTAACAATTTCATTAGTCTACTTTGCCACCAAAAAGGCCGTGAGCCTTCCCTTGGGGCATTTTTAAGGCAAAGCTCAGCAAAAAGACGATCCCTACAACCCCTGCTAAAAAGAAACTCATGACTTGGTAACCACCTCTTTCAATACAGAGGGCTGCGAGAGGTTGTAAAAGAATGGTTCCTAAATAACGAGCTCCTTGGACAATAGCCATGGCAAGAACCAAGTCTTTGCCATTCACCTGTTGGGCAATAAACCGTAAGGAGACCATAATCAAAACCATCCCTGTTGTATGCTTGGCTAAAAGAGTCAAAAGCACTTTTAAGAAGACAGGACTTGGAAGAGCGTAGACAACATATTGAGCAAAAATAATCCCGATTGGAAGAGCGATCAAAACCCGTAAAGGCCAGTGGTCCATGAATCGATCAGAGAAAAAGATCAAGGGAGCTTCCACTACGACGGAGATAGCCACAACTGTTGAGGCAATATGAACTGGTAGACCACTATCCATGAGTAGCTCAGGAATATAGGTATGACCAATATTTCCAACCCCTGAAGCCAAGCCAATCAAAATGATAAAGAAGAGGTAAGGTCCATTGTGAAGAAGGGGACGAATAGAAACTGGCTCTTTAACCTTTTCTTCTTTTTTCTCTCTTGTCTTCATCCGAACGGCACTTAGACAGAAAATGCTGAGTACAATGGTGATCAAAACCGTATAATAGACAGCTTGGGGGCTAAACTGATGATAGACCCAGCCGGCTATTTGAACACCGACCGAGTAGCCAATGGTTCCCCAAACGCGAATCTTCCCAAAAGCGTATGGACTTTGCGTTGCAAAAACTTCCATCATGGGAGCTGTCCCATTCAAACAGACTAGAACAATTCCGTAAAAAACGGTCAGCCAAAAGAGATTGGGGGCCCAAAGAAAACCGAAGACACCACCAATGATCACACTCAGACTGAGGGTCGTCATTTTTACGATTCCAAATCGCTCATTGATATAACCAAAGAAGGGTTGGACTACCATGGATAAGAAAAAAGCAACCGATACCAAGGTCGACACTTGGGTTGCACTATAGTGCTTTCCCATCAAATAGACGGAAATGAGGGTCGTAAAGAGAGATGTGGACATAAAATAAAAACTATAGAGCAACATATAAGCCGCATAAGAATTTCGGAATTTTTTCATATGAATCCTTTCTAAAAATATCGGAATGAGACAATGACAAAACCCAACTGACAATCAGTTAGGTTTTATTTTACTCTTTATTATAGCGCTTTTGAGCCTCTTATTTGCGTCTCTCACGACTTTGTTTTTCAATCGAGAGAATGATGACAAGAATGAGAATTGGAATCAAGATCAGGAAGTGATCCAGCGAAAGCCATTTACTGTGCTTAGCCGTTGTCTTTTTCCCACTTGCTGTTTCTTTGACAAGCTCTGGCTTGGCTCCTTCTTCCACCTTCATATCATCTCGGATACCTTCAGACAAGGTGTAGAGATCATTATCTACTGTCAGATAGCCATCTTTTACCGCAAGGGTCGGTTCTTTAGCACCTTTTTTAACCGTTGCATAGAAGGGTTTTTCGAGTGTATAGGTCTTGCCGTCAATCTTCTGGACACCCGCATCTAACAATTTTTTATAGCCAAAATCTTTATAAGCTTTTTCGATCAAAGCATTGCCAAACGGATGGCGGTAATATTCCCCATCTTGGTCTGCCCAATCTCCTACGCCCATAATGACAGCAATTAAGCGCTGATTGCCCCGTTTGATGGTCGCGATATAGTTGAAAGCTCCACGAGGGCTTGATCCAGTTTTTAAACCATCCACACCTTTCAAAGCATACTTGGCTCCTGGCAATGAATAATTGTAGGTATCAAAGGTTTCCTCATACGGAGTCCCTTTTTTGACCGTGACTTGTGCTTGATTGGTATAGGTTAAAATATCTGGGTATTGATTGATAAAATGATAGACCAAAATCCCTAAATCACGCGCAGTTGTCTGGTTGGCCGCATCATTTGGATAATTATTGACCTGATAGTAGCCCTGCAAGGTGGAGATGGCCGCCCCGCTCGGGTTATTCCAGACCGTATTGGTCATCCCTAATTCCTTAGCCTTGGCATTCATGCGCTCGATAAAGGCATCTGGATCATTGTTGGACATGAGATTGGCCAACATGAGGGTCGATACATTTGAGGATGGAACCACTGTCATGGTAATCAACTCAGGAATGGTGTAGTCTACTCCAGCAACAATATTATTGTTGGAGATCTCATAGATCTTTCCGATCGCTTGGTCTGAAGCGGTCGCCTTGATCACTGTATCCTTACTGATCTTGCCATTTGCCATATCTTCAAACAAGAGATAGAGCGTCATGAGCTTACTCATGCTGGCAGGATCTCTGACTTCATCGATATTGTCTTTCCAAAGAACATTGCCCGTATTTCCGTCAATAATAAGCGAAGAATGTGGACGGTTAATGGCTTGGACATTGTCATTTGGATACATCTTTTGCGCCATATCCACCAATTCATCCGCACTCGCTAGAATTGGCTGGCATAAGAGACTCAGAAGGAGGCAAATATGGATCAAATATTTTTTTATCATAGACTTTTCCTTTATAACAGACTAATCAGCTGGAGGCTAAAATAAGCTTCTAGCCCTCATGCCCTTTCCTCTTGTCTCCCAGTAGATGAAAAGAGCTAATCACAGCAGATAATTACTTGTATTGTACCATATTTTGAAGCAGAAAAAAACCTATCTGGCCCGAATAAATCGGCGATAGGTCCTGTTTTTTATCGACTTAACAAGCTCAAGGCTTCCTTATCCGCAATAATGGTCACATTTGGATGTCCTTGAAGGGCACTAGCTGGCACTTTTTCTGTCCTTTCACCCTCTACTGTACCTTTGATTGCTTGGGCTTTTGATTCCCCATAAGCAAACAAGACAATTGATTTCGCAGCTAAGATATTGGCAATCCCCATAGAAATAGCTTGAGTTGGTACGTCTTCGATCTTATCAAAGAAACGAGAATTGGCCTCAATGGTAGAGTCATCCAACTGAACTAAGTGGGTCTGACTATTAAAGGATGTCCCTGGCTCATTAAAACCGATATGCCCATTGCGTCCGATTCCCAAGATTTGAAGGTCCACTGGATGGTCTTCGAGTATTTTGTTATAACGGATCACTTCTTGATCGGCAGATTCTTCAACACCGGATGGGAGATAGCTTTCTTTGAACGGTTTGGCATCAAAGAGATTTTTCTCCATGAAGTACCGATAAGATTGAGGATCATCTCCCGTCAACCCTACGTATTCATCTAAGTTCACACTGATTAGATTAGACAGATCCAAATCACTTTCACGAATTTGTTTATAAAACTCAAGGGGACTGCTTCCAGTCGCAAGACCTAAGGTTTGAGCACCTTCCTTTAAGGTTTCTTTCAATATATCAAAGGCAACTTTTCCACCCTCAATTTGGTCCTTTACTTCAATAATTTTCATTGGATAGACCTCCTATTTCTCTATGCTTTTATTATATGGTATAGACCAATTTTTGTCAAGTGAAACCGCTATCTTTTTCTGGCATTTTTTTCATTTTCAAGTCGATTCGTGATATAATGAAAGGTATGATTGTATCACTATTATTCATCATTTTTTTGATCGGACTCCTTGTCTTTCTCTTATCTTTCTTGATTCATCAAAGAAAGATTCTCAAGGTCCTGATCTTTTTGATGGGAATCAGCCTGATGCTCTTAGCTGTCGGGACTACCATCTATCTACTCACAAATTTATTATAAAAGGAGCGCAAATGAATACCAACGACTTTGACTTTGATTTGCCTGAAGAACTGATTGCCCAAACCCCTCTTGAAAAACGAGATGCCTCTAAACTCTTGATCCTCGATCGAAAAACAGGGCAATTCCAAGACCGTCATTTTGATGCAATTTTGGATGAATTGGAGCCAGGAGATGCTCTTGTCATGAACAATACGCGCGTTCTACCAGCCCGCCTTCATGGAGTCAAACCAGAAACAGGTGGTCACGTCGAATTCCTTCTCCTTAAAAATACGCAAGATGACTGTTGGGAAGTCTTGGCAAAACCTGCAAAACGCTTAAAGGTAGGGGCCACAGTCAGCTTCGGAGATGGTCGGTTGACCGCAACCGTTGAGGAAGAATTGGAGCATGGAGGCCGTATCGTTCGCTTCCACTATCAAGGGATCTTCTTAGAAGTTTTGGAAAGCCTTGGCGAAATGCCACTTCCTCCCTATATTCACGAAAAGCTTGCTGACCGCGAGCGCTACCAAACCGTTTACGCCAAAGAAAATGGTTCTGCAGCAGCTCCAACGGCAGGTCTTCATTTCACCCAAGAATTGCTCCAAAAGATTGAAGCAAAAGGGGTTCACCTGGTCTATTTGACCCTTCATGTGGGCCTGGGAACCTTCCGTCCAGTATCCGTGGACAATCTTGAAGACCATGAGATGCACTCTGAATTTTACCAACTTTCTGAAGAGGCTGCTGCTACCCTTCGTCAGGTAAAATCTGCAGGAAAACGCATCGTAGCTGTTGGAACGACTTCTATTCGAACCCTTGAAACAATTGGCAATAAATTTGATGGAGACATCCAAGCCGATTCAGGTTGGACCAATATCTTTATCAAACCAGGTTATGAATGGAAAGTCGTCGACGCCTTTTCAACCAACTTCCACCTTCCAAAATCAACTCTGGTCATGTTGGTTTCTGCCTTTGCTGGCCGCGAATTAACCCTCGAAGCCTACCACCATGCGATTCAAGAACGCTACCGCTTCTTCAGCTTTGGGGATGCTATGTTCATCAAGTAAAGGAGTCTCTCATGAATAAAATTGAAAGCCGCCATCGCTTGATCCGCTCGATCATTTCTGAGCGTAGGATTCATACCCAACAAGAACTCCAGGAAGCCTTAGAAGCCAATGGTGTTCTCGTTACCCAGTCCACCCTTTCGCGGGATGTCAAATCCTTGAATCTAGTAAAAATTAACGAGGGGGATAGTTCCTACTATGCCATGAACACCATCGCTCCTTCCCGTTGGGAAAAGCGCCTGCGGATGTATATGGAAGATGCCTTAGTCATGTTGCGGCCTGTTCAAAACCAGGTCGTTGTAAAAACTCTTCCAGGTCTGGCCCAATCCTTTGGAGCAATCTTAGATGCACTGGAACTCCAAGAAATTGTAGCCACCATCTGTGGAGACGATGTCTGTTTGGTTATCTGCGAAGACAACCAAGGAGCTTTGGATTGTTTTGAAAAATTAAAAGAATTCACCCCACCCTTCTTCTTTAGTAAATAAAAAGTTTGGAAACCGAGTTTCCAAACTTTTTAAAATGTAGATAAACTATCTTAAAAAAAGGTGAGCGATTCTGCAAAAAAATTAAAATGTGTTCTAGTTTTTTGAATGAATTAAGAAAACACTGAAACTTTCCGCTGAGAGAAAAGTACCTGAAACAAAATTGTTTCAGGCACTCGGAATTATTGAGAGTAAAACAGTTTGGGAAACTGTTTTAGCCTGAGCCCAGAAATTAAAAAGCGAGGGGGCTCAATACAAATTGAACACAGGCTGCGGATTGTGTCAAAAAGATAAGTTCTCCTAGAATCGAAAGATTCCGCGTCAAACTTCCTATTTTGACTTTATCCGCAGACGCCCTTAGTATCTTGATTTAGTCTTGGAACTTCGTAGAAGTTCGCTGACGTCCGTACTCACCTAAGGAAAGTTTTTAGTATAAGTTTGTCTTCAATCTGAAAGTTTAGAAACTTGGTTTCCAAATTTTTTACGTTGTAGCTAAGCGTTGAATGGCTTCTCGATAGATTTCCATCGCTGCGTAGAGATCTTCAATTTTTGCACGTTCATTGGCTTGGTGCTCGGTCTGTTCTGCACCTGGGAAAAGAGCCCCAAAAGCGACACAATTTTCCATGGTCCGCGCAAATGTCGCACCACCAGAAAACATAGCTGGTGTCTTATCACCAGTTTCTTCCTGATAGACGGCCATCAAAGAGCTGACTAAAGGACTATCCAAAGGAACATATAAAGGAGCCAGATAATCAAACTCTTCATATTCCAACTGATAGCTAGCTGCAATTTCTTGCAAACGAGCTACCAAGGCATCCTTATCTGCTAAGACGGGGATCCGGATATCAATCCCGATTTCCGATTGTTCTTGATCGATCACAAGGGTCGCAAGATTAAAGGAAAGATCGCCACTTGGTTCATCTGAAATAGGGCCAAATAGCGCTTCTCCCGTTGCATCCTCACCAACTGCATCTGCGATAAAGAGCAAAGCTGGATGGGGTTGGATGAGGGATAAACTTTCCGCTAAACCGACAATGGCATTCACTCCTTCAGCTGCATCTTTAGAATGCTTGGAAACACCCAAAACCGTTACAGAATCTTCTGTTTGGCTATACCGAACCCCACTTTGATCCAAAACAGGAAGCAACTCTTCCAAACGATGACCAGCATAGGTCGCCTTGTCTGGAACAACATTGAGGGCCTGACCAGCCTGTAAAGGAAGATCATCCCAACCTGGACCATGCAATTTCACTTGTAATAAGCCTTTTTCAGCATAGGTTAATGGGAAAGAGGAATCCGGTGCAAATCCAAGATCTGCTTGTTCTTCGATTTGGTTGTAGCGGTTCATACAGCGCCACAAGGTTTCTTCATCCGTCCCAAAGATAAAGCGGATTCGTTTGGTAAACTGGATGCCATCATCCAGCAAACTCTTGACTGCATAGAGGGCAGCAAGAGACGGTCCCTTATCATCCTGCACACCACGACCTACTAGATAATCACCGACAATAGTCGCTTCAAAAGGTGGTGTTTGCCAATCTTGTAAATCACCGGCTGGAACAACATCCAAGTGACAAAGAACGGCCAGGAGTTCTTCCCCCTGACCGATCTCTGCATATCCATAGTATCCTTCAGGATCTATATATGTTTGAAAACCTAATTCTCGAGCAAGCTCTAAGGTTTTTTCTAGGACATCTTGGATAGCTTGTCCAAACGGTGTTCCATTTTCCCCTTCATTTAATACAGAAGGGTAAGAAATGATGGTTTGAAGCGAGTTTAAATACTGCTCTTTTACATCGTTCTTTATTCTATTTTTCATGAAACACCTACTTTATTCTATTGCAAGAATGGAACCACAGTTCCTAGTAGAAGAAGGGCAATAGTAATCACAACAATCGCTACGACCAATTTACCCATGAATTTCCACCATGCACTCAAGTCAACACGTCCAAGAGCAAGAGCTCCCATTACGATACCTGAAGTTGGTGCGATCAAGTTCAAGACACCAGATGCAGATTGGTAAGCAGTGACAATCAAGCTACCTGGTACATTGACGAATTTACCAAGAGGTGCCATGATACCCATTGTTGCACTGGCAAGACCAGATGATGATGGGATCAAGAATGACATTGGCAAGTAGAAAATGTAAGTCAAGACAATGAACAATTGAGATGAAAGACCCTTCAGTCCTTCTTCACCCCAGTGAAGAATTGTCGCAGTGATCATACCGTCGTTCATGATGACTTGGATACCACGTGCTACCGCTACGATAAGAGCAACACTCAAGAGGTCAGCTGCACCATTCATGAAGGATGAAATGATTTTATCTTCTTTCAAGCCATAAATGATACCAACAAGGATTCCCATGAAGGCAAAGAGCATAGCTGTTTGAGGGAAGTACCATGTACCAAGAGCATCTGTGTTACCGATCAATTGACCAAGTACTGGAATTTTATGGAGAGATTCGTTAAAGTTGTTAAAGAATGTAATACCCAAATCTTTGAATGGGATAAATCCAGCAACCATGATAACGAATGTTGAGATGAAGACGACCAAGACACGTTTTTGTTTCTTGTTCATTTGTGAAGGAATTTCTTCGCCACTATCAACATTGAAGTGTTTCAAATCTTCTTCACGAGTTGCATAGGTGAGAGATTTGGTTGGGTCTTTTTGAACCTTATCTGCATAACGGTATACATAGTATGTGCTAAGTCCTGTCAATACGATCCAGAAGATCACACGAAGTAAGAGACCTGAAGCACTTGAGATACCTGCAGTATCAGATGCGATAACTGTCGCAAATGGGTTCAATGTTGACGCCAAACATCCGATTTGTGATCCTAAAAGGATAATGGCTACCCCTGTCAAGCTGTCAAAACCAACGGACATCATAACAGGTACAAGAAGTGGATAGAAGGCCATGGTTTCTTCACCCATACCATAAGTTGTACCACCAAGGGCAAACAATGGCATCAAGATCAAAATCAACATTTTTTCGCGGCCTTTGTATTTACGAACGATAGAAGCAATCCCTACATCAAGGGTACCTGTTTCGTTAACAACTCCAAGGAAACCACCGACCATCAAGATGAAGAAGGCTACGTCAATCGCTGCACTGGTTGGTGCTTTACCAAGCATGGCATTGATTGGGGCCATCAAGACATCCCAAATCCCTTGAGGATGTGCTTTTACAGATTCATAACTACCTGCAATGATAGCACCTGCATCGTCAACCTTGTATTGACCAGCTGGAATAATCCAAGTTAACACTGCCATAATAGCAATGATAATCAACAATACGGAAAAAGATGAAGGCATCTTAA
>JAQCUL010000003.1:0-67140 GCA_027685415.1 Streptococcaceae bacterium AF13-5-6.0 | reverse complement strand
CAACAATACGGAAAAAGATGAAGGCATCTTAAATCCTTTTTTCGTTTTTTCACTCATTTGTCTTCCTCCTAACGCAACAAAGTGTGAGTGATGTTTTACAAGAGCATCTTGTAAAACGCTTACCTATAGATTTATTCTATCACAATAAGCTTTAAAATACTAGTTTTTTCCTAATTTTTCATTAGTCTTTTTGGATGATTGTTCCACTTTCAGACTCAATTAAAGCGCCAAGGTTTTCAAGTGATGTAATAACTGCTTTTCCTTCTGGGCGACCATTGACGAAGGCAATGGCAGCTTCCACTTTAGGAAGCATGCTTCCTGGTGCAAATTGGTCTTGTTTGATGTATTCTTCCAATTGAGCCACATTAACATGTTCCAATTTTGCTTGGTCTGGTTTGTTGTAGTTGACAAAGACATAATCGACACCAGTCAAGACGATGAAGAGGTCTGCTTCTACTAATTCAGCCAAACGTTGAGATGCAAAGTCTTTATCGATAACAGCTTCAACACCAGATAAGCTACCATCTGCTTCTTTCACAACTGGGATACCGCCACCACCGGCTGCCACAACGACTTGACCGTCGTTCAACAAAGTACGGATGGTATTGATTTCTTTGATATCCACTGGTTTTGGTGAAGCCACGACTTTACGCCAGCCACGACCAGCATCTTCTTTGAAAGTTGCTCCTGTTTTTTCAGCTTCTGCTTTTGCTTCTTCTTCTGAGTAGAATGGACCGATTGGTTTGCTGAGGTTGACGAAGGCTGGGTCGTTCTTATCAACTACGACTTGTGTCACAACAGAAGCCACGTCTTTTTCGATTCCTTCTTCAAGAAGAGCATTTTGAAGAGCATTTTGAAGCCAGTAGCCAATGCTTCCTTCGGTCATTGCAACTAATGAATCAAGTGGGAAAGCAGGGTTCTTTTCAGAGTTTGCTGCCAAGTGTTGGAGCAAAAGGTTCCCTACTTGAGGACCATTTCCGTGAGTGATGATCAAGTCATCCCCGTTTTTGATTAATTTGACTAAGTGTTTTGCTGTTTCTACAAGTGCTTCTTGTTGAGCTTGAGCAGAAGGATCAGATGAGAGAATAGCATTTCCTCCCAAAGCAACGACGATTTTTCTTGACATAAGTTATCCCTTTCTATAAAAAATAGGGGCAGGACTAAAGCTAGCAGTCCAGCCCCTATAGCTGTTGGTATACGGTTATAAAGTCTTAAACTTTTGGAATGTACAAGTTACCAAGAGTTGCTGCCATAACCGCTTTGATTGTGTGCATACGGTTTTCAGCTTGGTCAAAGTGACGAGCATATTTGCTGCGGAACACTTCGTCAGTAACTTCCATTTCTTCTACGCCGAATTTTTCAGCAACATCTTTACCGTAAACAGTATTTGTATCGTGGAAGGCTGGTAAGCAGTGCAAGAAGATCAAGTCTTCGTTATCAGCTTTCTTAATCAAATCCATGTTTACTTGGTAAGGTTTCAAAAGGGCAACACGTTCTGCAAATTTGTCTTCTTCACCCATTGATACCCAAACGTCAGTGTAAAGTACGTCTGCACCTTTCACTGCTTCGTCAGCATCTTCAGTGATCAAGATATGAGCGCCACTTTCTTTTGCAAATCCTTCTGCCAATTCAACGATTTCTTTTTCTGGGAAGAGTTCTTTTGGTGAGAAGATGTGTACGTTCACACCAAGGATAGCACCTGTTACAAGAAGGCTGTTCGCAACGTTGTTACGTCCATCACCACAGTATACAAGTGTCAAACCTTCCAAACGTCCAAAGTTTTCTTGAACTGTCAAGTAGTCTGCAAGCATTTGAGTTGGGTGCCATTCGTCAGTCAAACCATTCCATACTGGAACACCTGAGAATTCAGCCAATTCTTCAACCATACGTTGGCTGAAACCACGGAATTCAATACCGTCAAACATACGTCCAAGAACTTTAGCAGTATCTTCTGTAGATTCTTTTTTACCAAGTTGGATGTCGTTTGCACCTAGGTATTCTGGGTGAGCACCAAGGTCGATAGCTGCTGTTGTGAAGGCAGCACGAGTACGAGTTGAAGTTTTTTCAAACAAAAGCGCAATGTTTTTACCAGCAAGATAGTGGTGTTCAATGTTGCGTTTTTTAAGGTCTTTCAAGTGAGCTGAAAGTCCGATAAGGTACTCTAACTCTGCACGTGTAAAGTCTTTTTCTGCCAAGAAGCTACGTCCTTGGAACACTGAATTTGTCATTCTATTTGTCTCCTATTTTCTTTCTAGTATTGATCAGTAAGAAGAAAGAGCTGATCCTCAAAGACCAGCTCTCGGTCTTCTCTATTAGATTTCTTCACGTTCAAATGGCATTGACATACAACGAGGTCCACCACGACCGCGAACCAATTCACTTCCGCGGATCTTAATCAAACGAAGTCCGTATTCTTCTAATTTCTTGTTTGTGACTGTGTTACGATCGTATACAACTACCACACCAGGTGCGATTGTAAGAGTATTTGATCCGTCGTTCCATTGTTCACGAGCAGCTGCAACCACATTGCCATCACCACAAGGGATCAATGTAACTTTTTCAACACCAAGGTTTTCAGCAAGTAATTCAGCCAAATCACCTTTTTCTTCAACAATCTTCAATGCTTCATTTTCATATGTTACAGAGAAGACGCGAAGGTTGCCTTGGATTTCTGGGTGGATGGTGAATTTATCGTAGTCCACCATTGTGAATACTGTATCCAAGTGCATGAATTTACGGTTGTTCGCAAATTCGAAGGCCAAGACTTTCTTGAAGCCAACGTTCTTCTTGAAGATGTTTACCAACAATTTTTCAATTGATGCAGCATCTGTACGTTGTGAGATACCAACTGCCAAGACATCTTTAGAAAGGACTAATTCGTCCCCACCTTCGATACGAGTGTCTTCTTCACGGTTGTATACCAATTCTACATTACCACCATATACTGGGTGATATTTGAAGATATATTTACCATACAAAGTTTCACGGTTACGTGTATCAGCATACATGTGGTTCAATGATACTGCATTCCCAATTGTAGCAAATGGGTCACGTGTGAAGTACAAGTTTGGCATTGGATCAATCGCAAATGGATAGTCAGATTCAACAAGGTCTGTCAAGCCTTTGTCAGCTTCAGGAATTTCTGGAAGCTCAGCTTTTTGGAAACCAGCCATTGTTTTTTCAACCAATTCTTGGTTGTCTTCAATACCACGAAGGATTTCGCGAATAGCGTTTTTAGTTTGGCGTCCACGAATGTTTGCTTCATCAAGATATTCTTCGATGAATTGTTCGCGAATTTCTGGAGTAGTCAATGACTCAGCTGCCAATTTTTCAAGATAAAGTACTTCGATTCCTTCGTTACGAAGCGCTTGAGCAAAATTGTCGTGTTCTTTTTGTGCATCTTCCAAGAATGGAATATCATCAAAAAGAAGACGCTCTAGATAGTCAGGCATCAAGTTTTCCAACTCTTTACCTGGACGGTGCAACATTACTTTTTTCAGTTTTCCAATTTCTGAGAAAACATGAATTGGTTTAGTTGACATCTGTCATCCTCCTTTTTTCTTTGAGCTTGTTCACAAGCTTATTACAGTTGTTATTATAGTCTTTAATGATACCGCTTTCACAAAGGATTCTACTTTTTGAATGCAAAGAATTTTGCGTTTTTTTGAATCTTTCCTATTTTTTAGTTAATATGAAGCGTTTTCTTTGCATATTTTGCCTTTTATATTATTTTTATGAATATATATTTTTTTGTAAAAAATAAAAAAAGATCAACAAATTAGTTGATCTCTTCAAAACTTTTTAAAAAGTAGGCTGTATCTAGAAAAGTTAGTTGTTTTCTCTCATACTGGATCTTATGAGAATCGATGAGTTTCTTTAAAACTTGATTGACAGTTTCTCGAGTTGTGGCTGCTAATTTGGCGATTTCCTTCATACTAATTGGAAATGGAAGTTGATTTCCAAGGCTTTCATAGTCCTTGCACAGAATGGCTAAGGATTGAATCACACGCTCACTGGCACTAGCTGTCACGACATTGCGCAAGCGCAACTCTTGAAATTCTAAGATGGAGGAGAGCTTTCTCATAATAAAGAGCAACTGCTCCTTGCTCTCTTGGGCATATAATTCATAGAGATTGACGGGAATCACGAAACAACGCAAATCCGTCACCGCACTAGCTGTATAGTGGTAACGCTCATCCTGGAACATCCCACCATAAGGGAACAGAGCCCCCTTCTTTATATAATCCATATAGGAGAATTGGTCAGACGAATCAAATTGCTCAATACGGGCAAAGCCTTTTGCCAGAAGAAAAATGCGCTCCCGCCTATCTCCTGCATAAAACAAAATTTGTCCTTTAGGGATATCCCTGGCATGAATTTCAACAGCTAATTTATCAAATAGCTCCACTGGTAGCGCAGAAAAGGCTGGATGCGAGCGGAGCAATTGGTAATCTTCCTTTGTAATCATGTCTATACTTCCTCTTATTACTATTATTAGTATAACATACTTTTTATAGAAAAGGGAAAGAAGTCTCTTTAGAACAGAAAAGTAATTCGAAACACCAAGTGAATTTCATCCTACTTTGATAGAATAAAAGGCCTGAGCAACCCTCAGACCTTTTGTCGATTATTCATTCATATTGACACGATGCCATTCATTGATAACATAAGCCAATTGTCCCAATTGATAAAGACCAACGCCACTGATTTCAGAACTTTCTGGAGTCGTACCTCCAAGTCCTGCAGTGTAAATGGCAACCAAATAAGGAGTCGATTCACGGACAATCGCATCCACATTGAGCGCTTCCGCAACATAGCCCGGTTTTTGTTGAATGACCAAATCTGGCAAGAATTTCTTATAGTACTCACCTGGGAAAGACTCCCCAATCAATTCCAACAAATCTGCATATTTTTCTTGATGATTCCAAAGATATTGCAAGACATGGATATAATAATCCGTTGTCGTTTTATTATCTTCGCTAAAGGTTTTGACTTCTGGTGAGCGAGATTGACCATAGCGACTAAATAACTTGCGCGCTTGCTCCATTCCCCCTAAACGATCTGCCAAGGCATAGGCTGGGGTATTTTCAGAGTAAACTAATGAATAGCGTTGCATATCAGGGATAGACATGGCTCCATCAAAGGCAGCAACGTAATTGTCATGTTCCCCTACATATTCATAGTAGGTATTGTTAATGTCAAACCGATCTGTTAAATTGAGTTTCCCCTTTGTGACCTCATCCACCACCAACATGTTCAACGGTAGCTTATAGGTACTTCCTGCCGTCATTGGTTGAAGATCATTCATGGCAAATTGCTCTCCTGTAATGGCATTGCGATACGTGAAGGCAACTTGTGACGGATCAATTCCACTTTCTGCTAGGAAATCCTGGACAACTTCTACCAAACCCTTATTAGCATAATCATAAACAAGGCCATAAGCACTCATCGTTTCCATGTCTGCGTCTACTACTGCTTGCTTAGCTTCAGGAGATTTGACACGTGGTTTTTTCGTCTCAGGCGTAGACTGTTCTATATCTTTTTCTTTTGCTTCTTTTGCTTCTTTTGTTTTCTTTGCTTTTTTTTCAATTGCTGATGCTGTTGGTTGCGTAATATGCAAGTAGCCCAGTGCGCTTGTTCCCACTAAGCACAATAGAATACTGATCGCAATCATGATCGAGCGTAGATTAAAATATTTTTTCATACGAGATTAATTATAAAAGATTCTACTGAAAATAACAAGAATTATCAGAAATAGAAAACGATTTCTTTTTAAAAAGTTTATTTCTTTTCATCAAAGGCTTATTTTCGTTTAAAGGAGCCCATAATTAGCTTAGCGATCTCACGCGCAATCGTCCGGAATAAGGAACTCAAGAAGGAATCCTTAGCTTTTTCAAGACTGGATTTTCTTGGGCGACCTGGACTGCGCTTTTGCTCTGCTTTTTCCGCCGTAGCACGTTCTTTTTCTGCTTCTTTTTTCTCCTCTTCTTGTGCTTCCTTGCTTGCTTTAGCTGCTAATTTTTCATAGGCAGATTCCCGATCAATCGTCGTCGCATACTTTTGATGGAAAGGCGATGTCGTGATTAAGGCCAATTGTTCACTTTCATTTAAGAGGTCAAAACTCGATTGAGGAGAGAGAATATAAGCACGCTCAACCACACTAGGTTGCCCCTTCTCATTCAGGAAAGAAACCAAGGCTTCCCCTGTCCCTAATTCTGTGATCACTGTTTCTGTATCAAAGTCTGGATTCGGACGAAAACTTTGGGCAGCCACCTTGATGGCCTTCATTTCTTTTGGTGTATAAGCTCGAAGAGCATGTTGTACACGATTTCCAAGCTGTGCCAAAACAGATTCTGGTAGATCTTGAGGATTTTGGGTAATAAAGTAAATCCCTACACCCTTAGAACGAATCAGGCGCACGACTTGCTCGACCTTCTCAAGAAAGAGCTTGCTTGCATCCTTAAAGAGGAGATGGGCTTCATCAAAGAAGAAAACCAGTTTTGGCTTTTCGGGATCCCCAACCTCGGGAAGTGTTTCAAAGAGACGAGACAACATCCAAATTAAAAAGGTTGAATACAATTTTGGTGAATGAAAGAGCTTTGTAGCCGAAAGAATATTGATATACCCACGCCCTGATGCATCGAGTTGCATAAAGTCATTTAAATCAAGTGCAGGCTCTCCGAAAAACTGATCCGCTCCTTCTTCTTCAAGAACCAAGAGGCTTCTTTGGATCGCACCGACAGATTGTTTGGTGATATTACCATATTGGGCAGAATAGTCTGAGCTGTGTTCATAGACTTCCTTTAAAAGGCTTTGCAGGTCCTTCAAATCAAGCAAGGGCCAATCTTTCTCTTGAGCCACTTTAAAGACAATTGCAAGAATTCCTGATTGAGTTTCATTCAAATCAAGTAGACGAGAAAGAAGCAATGACCCCATTCCTTCGACAGTCGCACGAACAGGATGACCAGCTTGGCCAAAGACATCCCACAATCGAACAGGGAAGGCTTGCGGCTCAAACGGATCTGTGAGACCAAGCAGTTTGTAGCGTTCTTCCAGTTTTGGAGTCCATTGCCCCGCTTTGGCTAAACCAGATAAATCTCCCTTGATATCAGCTAGAAAGACCGGAATGCCCTCTTTGCTTAATTTTTCTGTGAGGACCTTGAGGGTAACTGTTTTCCCTGTCCCTGTTGCTCCTGCAATCAAGCCATGACGATTCAACATCCGTAAATAGATAGGCGTCTCAACTGCTCCTTTGGTAATGGTAATACTAGTCATTTCGTTTCTCCCTGAATGTTTCAGTTTTCATTTTAACGGTCATCTTTTCCTTGCCTAGGGCCTTCAAACTGGGCTTCTGATAAGTAAGACACACTCCTATTAGTGTATCATTTTCCTGTCTAAACGCAAGAAATTATACTCCGATTTTCCGGATACAAACAAAAAAATCTATAAGAGCCAATTGTCGCTCTTATAGATTCCTTTATTTTATTATTTTGCTGCTGCAAACAAGTCATTAACTTTATTCCAGTTGATCACTGAGAAGAAAGCTTTAATGTAGTCAGGACGTACGTTACGGTATTTCACGTAGTAAGCATGTTCCCAAACATCCAAACCAAGGATTGGTGTTTTTCCTTCAGAGATTGGTGTATCTTGGTTTGCTGTTGAAGTGACTTCAAGTTTACCTTCTTTGTTGACAACCAACCATGCCCAGCCAGAACCAAAACGTGTCGTTGCTGCTGCTGTGAAGGCTGCTTTGAAGTCTTCAAATGAACCAAATGTAGCATCAATCGCTGCAGCAAGTTCTGCTGAAGGAGCTGTTTGTTCTGGAGTCATCAATTCCCAGAAAAGAGCGTGGTTCAAATGACCACCACCATTGTTGATCACAGCTTGGCGAATGTCAGCTGGAATGGATTCAACATCAGCTAACAAGCTTTCAAGGTCTTCTCCAATTTCAGGATGTTTTTCAAGAGCTACATTCACATTGTTTACATATGTTTGATGGTGTTTATCATGGTGCAAATGCATGGTTTCTTCATCGATATAAGGTTCCAATGCATCATAAGCATATGGTAATTCTGGTAAAATGATAGCCATTTTATGGTCCTCTTTTCTTTATTACTGACTTGATGATAACGTAAACAGCTAAATTATTCAACTAATCTGCTTGCGATTTCATTCATCGTTAGACGCTATTAGCTACTTTCAACAGGGCCAAATCAAATAAGTAGTCTTTTTCATATGTTCCACTTTTAATCGCATAATCCGTCTCGATGAAGGTCATCATAGCTTGCTTCAAAAAGGACAAGGAAAGCCTGCGGCTATCCCGTAAGGCAAACTTCACCTGATAAGGATTGACCTTGCGTCCTGACAACTCCGACAAGCTCGCTACAATTTGGCTTTCGGATTGGCCTTCTTCTGAGAAAATTTTAACTTGAGAAAACATTCGGAATTGTCCCAACAAAATAGCGATCAATTTTATTTCATCTTCTCCTTGTAAGCGGAGATCCTTAACCAAATTCCGGGCTTGATCGATTTGGCGTTTGAGAATCATCTGTGTCAGATCAAAAATATTATCTTGCAAGGACTTTGGAACAACCTCCTTGATATCTTGGAGGGTAATCTGACCATCTTCTTTATAAGCCTGCAACAGAGCGAGATTCTTCTGTGACTCTCCAAAATCATAACCAGATTTTAAAAGTAGCTGGTCCAAGGAATCGCCCACAAAGTTTAAGCCCAATTCTTGAGCCTGACTAGAAAAATAACGTTTTACCTCTTGCTCTTTAGGAGTGGTCGCTTCAATGATTTGGGCATCCCGTTTTAGGAGTTTGACTAAGCGACGCTTACTATCTAATTTTCCTTCTGCAAATATCACCAAACGGGTCGATTCAGAAGGATTTTCCAGATAGTTTTCAAATTGCTTCAGATCTTCATCAGTTAAATTGCGTTTTTTGGCAGTGGTCAGATCCAATAAGTGATCCAAAATCACGATTTTTTCATCTGCAAAAAAGGGAAGACTGACCAAATCCAGCTCGACCTCAGCATAGGAGGCTTCCTTCATATCAAAATAAGAATAATTCAAATCTGAGGGATCATAGCCTATTTTTTTTAAAATGTCTTTTTTTAACCATTCAAATTGACCTACATCCTCACCCGTCAAAACAAGAATAGGAGGCAGAGTTTGAACCGTCAGATGTTTAGTGTCAGTAATTGCTTGCATGAAACTCTCTTATCTTTATCAGTTTAGTGGATTTCGTGTTCAGCAGCCATTTTTTGTTCCAATGGTGGTTTTTCATCAGACAAATCAGGTGCTGCTACAAAATTAGGAATTTGCTCAAACGAGTTGCCTCCAAAGTTCCCCCCTGTCGCTGTGACCTGTGGTTCAGAAGCCACTCCCATAGGAGTTTCTACTGGTTGTGGGAAGGTGTTTTTCCCTGGAAGCATCATGAGAATCAAGAGAGAAATAACTGTAATCCCCCAAAGAAATAGGAAAATATCTAGCCCCGTCAACAAATAGAGCAGAACCGGACCAATGTTCAAAAAGATCCAAGACCAATGGATTCCCGCATCCCGCAAGCGACGTACACAAATGGCTTGACTGGGTACTAAAATGAGGAAGTAAAAGAATGCTAAGAAAGCGAGCGCCCATAAACCTGTCTTAGAATGAACAGTTGAAAAATTGAGTATTTCTTGAGCATTTTGATGGGATAAAGAAGTCACGATGTAAAAAACCCAAAGAGGCAAAGAAATCAGGAAATTCCAGAAAAAAGCTAGCCAAAAATGAGCTCGACTGGTCTTACTTGAAAAATCTGCATACTGTATCCAAAATTGCTTAAATGCGTTCATACGATTCTACCTTTACATTGATTTCACCTTCTATAATAGCAATTTTCAGCATAGAAAGCAAACCTCTCCTCATCTCTAGCGGACCGTTTCTACCCTCCAATGGTCCCACCCAATCAAGCGAATCGCTCCCCTTTCATCTGTACGAAGATAAGAAATGGATCGCTCCTCTAAACGATCAAGCAATTCTTTATGAGGGTGCTGGTAGCGATTTTTCTTTCCAACGGAGATTAAGGCCAAATGAGGATGTAGCTGATCCAAAAATACATCACTAGAGGAACCTTTCGACCCGTGGTGGCCTACTTTCAAGATATCCACTTGTAATTGGGGATCGTTTTCCAATAGTTTTTTCTCCCCAGCTTCTTCCAGATCACCTGTAAACAAAAACCTTTTTTGATAAAACTGCCCATAGAGGACAATCGAATCATTATTTTTGCCATCCCCCACTTCATCAGGAGATAAGACTTCGAGATGATGATCAAAAATAGGAAGTTGATCCCCTCTCTGGACTACTTTAACTGGACTATGAAGCTGTTTCAATTTCTCTTGAAATTTGGAACTGGTTAGACTGCCTGGACTGACATACACTTTTTTAACCGGGATTTGTCTGGCAACCTCTACCATATCGCCCATATGGTCCTGATCTGTATGGGTCAAGATCAAAGCATCGAGTTTTCCAACACCTCGACTCTTGAGATAGGGAATCAAGGTTTTATCCGCATTGGCAGATTGACTGCGCTCTTGCCACTTGTCTCCACTTTTAAAAGTGACGCGTCCTCCGACATCAATCAAAATGGTCCTTCCTTTCCAATCGCGTAAAAAGATACTGTCTCCTTGACCGATATCCACCATGGTGATCTCATTTTCTAAAGGATGCTTGGTCCAACAAAAGATGAGTAGAATCATACCGATGAACAGAAAACGAAGTCTTTTTTGCTTTCGAAGATCATATAAGGTCCCTAAAAGAAGTAAGAGGACGATCAGAGCTAATCCCGTCGGCTGACCAAATACCAACGGTACCGACGTGAGCTTTGAGATCCAACGAATACACTCCTCTATGAGTAGAAAGAAACTATTAAAAATCGTAAGTGGCTTTAGAATCGATAAGATAAATAGTACTGTTAACCCTGGAAGGAGAACAAGATCAAACAAGAAAGAAAAGAGGAAGGTTAAAGGGAGTGACCATGGTTGAAAGACACTAAAATAATAGGTCAAAAGGGGCAAGATCCCCAGACTAATCCAGAAACTTTCCACTAGCACCTTTTTAATTCCTGAATAAGAATTAGTATCTACCAAGGTCAAAATAAAGGCGTAGGCACAACTCAAGACGCCTCCAGCTGTCAGGAGAAACTTGGGCATGAGAATCATTAAGAGCATCAAAGTCATCGCCATATTTTCCATCCCTCGGATGCCCTTTTGAGAGAGGATCTTCTGTAAGAGACTGCGAACAACTGAAACAGAAAAACCTGTCAAGCCAGCATAGACCAAAGAGATTGGAACCATCCAGATATCAACTGTCTCTTGCAAGATTCCTAGACGTAAGAGAACTTTTCGAATCCCATTGATGAAAAAGCCGACCTGCATCCCAGACAAGGCAAACAAATGAATAATCCCTAAACTCGTGTAAAGCTGATCCATCTCCTCAAAATCCGTATCTAAATAACCAAAAAGAAGGCCGGTCATATACTGGTTCATTGGCTGTGGAAAGTGCTCCTTGCTCCAAACAATGGCTTGGCGCCTCCATTGAGATAGCCAATCGAAAACATTCCACGTTTGGATGGGAAGCGCAGATTGGATCGTTTCAATTCTAATTTGGTGATATATTCCTTGAGTCTTCAAATAAGCTCGATAGTCAAAACCTCTAAAATTTCGCTGCCCTTCTGGTTCCTCTATAACACCTTTATACGTCAACTCCAACAAGTGAGTTTGACCTTGCCACTGCTGTTTTTCTTTTTCAGATTTCAAGGTGTAAAAAACTTGGTAGGTGCTACCCTGATCTTTAGCACGAAAAGACAGGGCATCTCCATTAACCTTGATGGTATCTGGGATCAGACGTAAATGGGCTGGGGACCGACTTTCGACTTGTTTTGGATGATCCTGGGCTCGCTGAAAAACAAAGAAGACCGCAAAACAAAGAGTTGCTAAAACAAGACGCAACAAACTTGAGCGATCCTCCTTATAGTGATGAACCACTAAACATATCACCACTACTAGACCGCTGATCGAAAGCCAAGATGGTTGATAAATGCTAAAGTACAACCATAGGAGCAAAAAGGTGAGATGGACAAGCGAAAAAGGGAGCTCTTTAATCCACCGTGAAAGCATCTCTTAGTTTCTCCAGTGTTTTCTCCCCGATTCCTGAAACATTTTTAAGATCATCCACCGATCGAAAAGGGCCATTTGCGTCGCGATAGGCGATAATGTCCTGGGCTCGTTTCTGACCAATGCCTGATACCGTTTGGAGCTCTGACTCGGTCGCTCGATTTAAATGGACCTTGCCTGTTTTTTCTGCTGATGCTGACGAAGTTGCAGGACTTTCTGAACTTCCAAGTGCTGGAACATCCTCCCCTTCTTTGGCAACATAAATCACTGCTTCATCAGAGAGTTTTTGCGCCAAATTGACCGATTGGCTATTGGCTTCAGCAGTCATTCCACCCGCCTTATGAATGGCATCGTGGACTCTGCTATCTGAGCGCAACTCATAGACACCCGGTTGTTTAACAGCCCCTTTGACATCGACCGTAATGATTTCGGGCGCATCAGACACTGAAGCAGCCGGCTTTTCTTCTCTTGAACTAGAAGCAGATGTCTTTTCTTTGCTCGAAGTTGAACGGGAAGTCTGATAGAGATCCGGTATTGTTGATGTACTCGACTGAGGTCGATGAAAAAGAAAATACCCTCCAAGTAAGAGTCCGATAGCTGTAAGTGCTAAAAAGAGCTTATATTCTTTGATTTTTTCGATGATATCCTCCATAAGAAACCTCCTCTCACTTTTATTATTCGTAAAAATAAAAAAAACTGAGAAAAACTCTCAGTTTTTTTACTTGTTTTTTCGATGTTTGTCCGGATCCCATACAAAGCTGGCCAGGTAACTAAAGAGCAAGGTCAAGATGCCCACTACTAAGACAAGAGGAATCAAAAGGATTTTTAACAAACGAATCAAGATAAAAGGTTTTGTTGGGGTGTTGATCGCTTGTGCTTCCGCATCCAAGCGATCAAATTCCTCCTGGATACGGCGGGCAACTTCTGCCACTCCTTCGTCATTCATCTTTTTAATATCCGAAATATCAATGGGATGTCCAAAGTTCATATCAATGCGTTCACCCGTTGACAACCCTTTCAAGTCTCTTGGGCCAGTATAAGTCACTGGCATGATACGGACCTTCGCCATTTTGGCAATGATGGCAACACCGCCTTTGACGTCTTGAGAATGACGGCTTCCACTTGGGAACATAATCAAGGAACGGTTGCTCTTTTTCAGCATATTGACAGGATACTTAATGGCTTCTGCTCCCGGATTTTCACGGTCGATCGGAAATGCCCCACACATGCGAATCCACCAACCAAAAATACGATTGGTGAAGAGCTCTTTTTTCGCCATAAAGATAAACTGCTTTGGCTTGGTCGCGAAGGCCATATAGACCGGATCCCACCAAGTTCGGTGAGGGGATACCAAGATGTAGTTCTCTTCTCGATCTGGAATATTGTCCTTATGATGGTAATGGGCATTCCCATTTAAAACCCACAGAATAAAGGCAACAAGGCCACGTAAATAAGTATAAAACATAGTTGTTCCTCAAATCCATTTCATTCGTCTCTTTACAAGATATTCCATCCTGTAAAAGGTTCTTTCTTATTATACCGTATCCTGATTTTGACCGCAAACCTTTTTTAGATAAAAATTGTCTCAGCGGACCGATTCTAGATAGTCTTTTTCTCAAAAAAATGATATCATATTGTCTATGGAAACTATTGATTTAAAGGGCTTGTCCCTCAGTGAAGTCCGCAAGAAAATGGATCGCGGACAAACCAATGATTTTACAACGAATACCAGTACCAGTACCTGGCAAATCATCAAGCGCAACGTCTTCACCTTGTTTAATACCTTAAACTTTGTGATTGCTGTGGCCTTGGCTGCTGTACAGGCCTGGAGCAATATGATCTTTTTCGCAGTCATTTGCTTCAATGCCATTACAGGGATCATGACCGAGATGCGCGCCAAGCGGATGATTGATAAGCTCAACCTCATGAGTCGTGAGCTAGTGACTGTCATTCGTGACGGGGAAAAAGATGCGATTCCACCAGAAAAGCTTGTTCTAGGTGATTTAATGCTCTTATCTTCGGGTGAGCAGATCCCTAGTGATGCCGAAGTCATGTCTGGTATCGCTGAAGCCAATGAAGCTATGCTGACTGGTGAGAGTGATCTGGTCTTAAAAGAAGTTGGTGATGAACTGCTTTCTGGTAGTTATATTGCCAGTGGTCAAGTCTATGCCCGTGTCAAGCGAGTTGGAGCAAACAACTATGCCAACAAACTGATGATGGAAGCTAAAACCTTGAAGCCTATCAATTCGCGTATTCTTTATAACTTAGCGAAAATTTCAAGCTTCACTGGTAAAATTATCATCCCATTTGGCCTTGCCCTCTTCTTTGAAGCACTGTTGATCAAGATGCTGCCAATCAAAGATTCTGTCGTGAATTCTTCCACAGCTCTCTTGGGAATGTTGCCAAAAGGAATTGCCCTACTGACGGTTACGTCTCTTTTGACAGCGGTTATTAAGCTCGGTATGCGCAAGGTTCTTGTCCAAGAAATGTACTCAGTAGAAACCCTGGCGCGTGTGGATACCTTGTGTCTAGATAAGACCGGTACCATCACTCAAGGGAAGATGACAGTCGAAGCTCTCCATAGCTTATCTGATCATTTTTCTGAGGAAACAATCAAAGTTATCCTTTCAGCTTACATGCAAAATAGCGAGGATACCAATCCTACTGCTCAAGCTATTCGCAAGGCTTATGGGGAGTTGGAGCATGCTTATACTGCGGAAAACATTATTCCTTTCTCAAGTGATCGGAAATGGGGAGCCATGCACCTATCTAACCTTGGAACTGTCTTTCTCGGTGCTCCTGAAATGCTCCTTAAAGAAAATCCAGCTGCTGTCGTCGAAGCACAAGCTCGTGGATCGCGCGTGCTCGTCTTGGCTCACAGTTCAGAACTGATCAGCATGCAGGAATTGAAACTGCCTGAAAATCTTGAAGGGATTGCAGTTATTGAGATTACAGACCCCATTCGTGAAGGGGCTTCAGATACTCTTGAGTATTTGCGCTCTCAAGGAGTGGATCTCAAAATCATCTCCGGTGATAACCCTGTGACGGTCTCTTATATCGCTCAACAAGCTGGCTTCAAAAATTATGAGAACTACATCGATTGTTCAAAAATTTCTAATGATCAATTAGTGGATCAAGCAGAAGAAACAGCTATCTTTGGGCGCGTATCTCCTCACCAGAAAAAACTGCTCATCCAAACCTTGAAAGCAGCTGGTCGGACAACTGCTATGACAGGAGACGGGGTCAATGATATCCTTGCTCTTCGCGAAGCAGACTGCTCCATCGTGATGGCTGAGGGAGATCCAGCAACCCGTCAAATTGCCAATATTGTTCTTTTGAACTCTGACTTTAATGACGTTCCAGAAATTCTTTTTGAAGGCCGTCGTGTGGTGAATAACATTGGACGAATCGCTCCAATCTTCTTTATCAAAACGATCTATTCCTTCCTTTTGGCTATCATCTGTATTGCCAGTGCTCTCTTCTTTAACGTCAACTATTTGCTGATTTTCCCTTTCATCCCTATTCAAATCACCCTGATCGACCAATTCGTCGAAGGTTTCCCACCATTTGTGTTGACCTTTGAACGCAATATCAAACCGGTTGAAAAACACTTCTTGAGACGTTCCCTTCTGTTAGCCTTACCAAGCGCCTTGATGGTCGTCTTTAGTGTCTTGTTCATTCGCCTTTGGGGAGCAAGTCATGGTTGGTCTGCAGCCGATATGTCTACTGTATCCTACTACTTACTTGGATCCATCGGTTTCCTATCCGTTATCCGTGCTTGCCTGCCACTAAATATCTGGCGGGCCCTCCTCATCGTCTTCTCTGTAGTAGGATTCTACACATCTGCGGTCGTGTTGAAAAACTTAATCGAGATTTCCCTCCTTACAGCCACTACTTTCCCAGTTTATCTGGCATTGATGGCTATCTTTACAGGAGTCTTTATCCTCACTACAATTCTCCAAAAATATGAATTTGATTAAAAAAGAGAGTGGGACAGAAATCGGTAATTCGTTAGAATTCGATTTCGTCGTCCCACCTCCGCACAGTTGAGTAGGGCTGTAAAAGCTGATGAAGTCAGCGTAGTAGAGCCCACTCAACCACTGCGTCTTGCTCGACAATCCAAAAATAATTGAGAGGCTAGGACATTTGTTCCAGCCTCTTTTTATGTTTTATCGATCTTTCCCCAAGCCTCTTTTCATGCTATAATAGAGCCATGACAGATATCGAATTAAAAGACGGCGAGCGCGTCAATCAACTTTTTTCAAGTGATGTGAAAATTATACAAAATCGGGAAGTCTTTAGTTACTCCGTGGATAGCGTCCTGCTCTCGCGCTTTCCAAAATTGCCCAAGCGAGGCTTGATCGTAGATCTCTGCGCTGGAAATGGGGCTGTGGGACTCTTTGCGAGTACTCGGACAGAGGCCCAGTCTTTATCCTCACTACAATTCTCCAAAAATATGAATTTGATTAAAAAAGAGAGTGGGACAGAAATCGGTAATTCGTTAGAATTCGATTTCGTCGTCCCACCTCCGCACAGTTGAGTAGGGCTGTAAAAGCTGATGAAGTCAGCGTAGTAGAGCCCACTCAACCACTGCGTCTTGCTCGACAATCCAAAAATAATTGAGAGGCTAGGACATTTGTTCCAGCCTCTTTTTATGTTTTATCGATCTTTCCCCAAGCCTCTTTTCATGCTATAATAGAGCCATGACAGATATCGAATTAAAAGACGGCGAGCGCGTCAATCAACTTTTTTCAAGTGATGTGAAAATTATACAAAATCGGGAAGTCTTTAGTTACTCCGTGGATAGCGTCCTGCTCTCGCGCTTTCCAAAATTGCCCAAGCGAGGCTTGATCGTAGATCTCTGCGCTGGAAATGGGGCTGTGGGACTCTTTGCGAGTACTCGGACAGAGGCCCAGATCATTGGTGTCGAAATTCAGGAACGTCTAGCGGATATGGCAACCCGCTCCATTGCTCTCAATGGCTTGAACCAGCAAATGTCCATGATCACCGATGACCTCAAGCATTTGCCTCAACATATCAAGGGCAGTAAGGTGGATATCATCCTCTGCAATCCTCCTTATTTCAAGGTGGATGAGCATTCCAATCTCAATGAGAGTGAACACTACCTCTTAGCTCGGCATGAAATTACCACCAATTTAGATGAGATTTGCCATGTGTCTCAGCAGGTTCTCAAATCTAATGGTCGCTTAGCGATGGTCCATCGTCCAGATCGCTTTTTAGATATCATCGAAACTATGAAACGATACAATCTTGCACCCAAGCGGATCCAGTTTGTCTATCCCAAAGTGACCAAAGAGGCGAATATGTTGTTGATTGAGGCGATCAAAGATGGCTCACTGGATGGTTTAAAAATTCTGCCTCCCCTCTTTATTCACAATGAAGATGGAAGCTATACAGACGAGATTCATGAGATCTACTATGGAAACTAAGGCTTACATGTATGTCCTAGAGTGTGCGGATGGCTCTCTTTACACTGGCTACACCACGGATGTCGAAAAACGCCTGAAGACTCACAATGCTGGAAAAGGCGCCAAATACACACGGGCTCGCCTCCCCGTTAAACTTCTATACCAAGAATCCTATCCAGATAAACCCTCTGCTATGTCTGCCGAGGCTCTCTTTAAAAAGAAATCCCGCCAAGCAAAGCTAAACTATATCAAAAAGAACCGTCGGACTCCATAGTCCAACGGTTTTTCATTTACAAAATGGTGATACGGTACTGGTGACTCCGTGTCTCTTGAGGAGCCAACTGGATCACACCTTTTTTATCTTCGAAGAAATCGCCCTCTTCTGCAGATGTGGAAATACCTGTCCAAGGCTCCAAGGCAATGAAAGGACCCTTGTTATTGGTAGACCAAAGGACGAGATTCTCAAAATCTGCAAAGGCAAATTCCAAACCTTTACCAGATTTTTTCGAGAGGAGCTGCACAGATTTAGAGGCTAATTGATCTAAAATAATGGCGTCTTTTTCAAACAGTTCATGACGCAAAGGTAGCCTACGACTATGGTCTAAAAATGGCGTCCGCTGCAGGCGATCAACCAAGCCGGTTTCTGTGAACAAGAGAGGAACGCTACAGTTTTCTTCTTTTTCAAAAATCAACTCGTAGTCTTCATAGTCTTCATCCGCTAAAAGGGGACAACGAAAGGCTGGATGCCCTCCAATGAAATAAGACATGACTTGATCTGACTCTAGATTTTGCACGCGATAGGTGATGGTGATCTCTTTCCCTTTCAATTCATAAGCTATTTCCACTCGAAAATGGTAGGGATAATTTTGCAAGCTTTCGTCGTTAGAGGTAATTTCAAAGACAAGACAATGGTCTGTTTGTTCTTTGAGTTCAAACTCTCTCTTCCGAATAAGACCGTGTCTTGGAAGCTGGCCTGTCTTCACGCCATCTTTTAGATGATACTGCACTTGGCCATTACGGACGCTCCCGCATATCGGAAACAGAACGGGCGCTTGTCCTGACCAATACTCTGGATCCCCTTGCCAGAGATATTCTATGCCTTCTTTACTTCGAATGGAGCTCAATTCCCCTCCAAATGTCTTAAATTGTAGTTCTAGATCATCATTTTTTAATGCAATCACCATGGGCGACACCTCTTTATGATTAGTATAGTTATTATATTTATTATAACCTTTTAGAAAAGATTGTCAATTTTTATTTTTCTAGTTAAAAATTTTAAAAAAATAAGAAAAAATTCTTGACAAAGCTTAGAAATAATTGTAGACTTAATATGTTAACAGAAATATTCCGTTTTAGGAATTCATTCTTTCTGTTGTCTGACTTTTTTGGATGCTCCTTATCATGATACATTTTTCTAAAAGAGTCAGTTATCATTTAGGTCTCCTTATAAATATACAAGGGTTAACAGCTGGTTAACCCTTGTATTTTTTATTTTTCATATAAAAAAACGGCCTATTGCTAGACCGTTCCTTCGGACTTATTTATCCCCTTTATTGCGGATGACAAATCCATTTTTCTTTTCATTGGAAGTACGATGAGGACGTTTGTTGCCTTTGCCCTCAAAATCTCGGCTATTTTTATTTGACTTGCGTTTGAAATCACGGCGTCTACCTTCACGGTCATCTCTGCGATTTCGGTCACGGCGTTGGTCTCCACGACGGCCATTCCCACGGCCGCCTTTGCCTTTCCCACCAAAGCCACCACCAGATGGTTTAAATGGCAATGGTTTTTCACGCGCAATTTCGACCTCTGGAAGACTGTCTGGATCTTGAACAGTCAAGCTCAAGATATACATAGCCAATTCTTCAGGAGTGAATTCTGTAGCCAATTTGCGAGCATCCTTACCAAACTTCTCAAAGTTCGTTCGGATTTTTTCATCCTCAAAGTCTCGCTCAATTTTCTTCAGCGCTACTTGTTTTTTCGCTTGGAAGGCCTCTGCTGCTGTTGCAGGTTTCATTCCCTTCATCCGCTTTTTAGTCAAGTTCTCAATGATTTGCAAATAGCCCATTTCATTTGGCGAAACAAAGGTAATGGATTGCCCTGTTTTCCCAGCACGACCTGTCCGTCCGATCCGGTGAACATAGCTTTCTGGATCTTGTGGAATATCGTAGTTGTAGACATGGGTCACACCTGAAATGTCCAAACCACGTGCCGCAACGTCCGTTGCTACCAAGACATCCAAGTTCCCATTTTTAAAGTCACGAAGGACTCGGAGACGTTTGTTTTGATCCAAATCTCCGTGAATTCCTTCTGCACGGAAGCCACGAATCTTCAAGCCACGCGTCAATTCATCGACCCGACGTTTTGTCCGACCAAAGACGATGGCAAGTTCAGGCTGCTCGACATCCATCAATCGAGTCATGGTATCAAACTTTTCGCCTTCTTTGACACGAATATAGTATTGATCGACCAAATCAGTTGTCAATTCTTTGGCCGCAATCTTAACGTGTTCGGGTTCTTTCATAAACTGAACACCAATGCGTTTGATGGCTTCTGGCATCGTTGCTGAAAAGAGAAGAGTTTGACGTGTTTCTGGAACACGGCTAATGATAGCTTCGATATCTTCCAAAAAGCCCATGTTGAGCATTTCATCTGCTTCGTCCAAGATCAAGGTTTCAATATGATTAAGTTTCAAGGCCTTGCGCTTGATCAAATCTAGCAAACGGCCAGGTGTTCCTACAACGATATGAGCGCCTGACTTCAAGGCTTTGATTTGCTTTTCAATGCTTGATCCACCATAGACAGAGCGGACTTTGACACCCTTGCTGCGTCCAAAGCGGAAGAGTTCTTCCTGACTTTGAACCGCCAACTCACGCGTTGGGGCAATAACAAGAGCTTGGATCACAGTATTATCGACATCAATCTTCTCCAAAGTTGGAAGACCAAAAGCAGCCGTTTTACCGGTCCCTGTTTGCGCTTGGCCGATGACATCCTTTCCTTCAAGAGCCAAAGGAATGGTTTGTTCTTGGATGGGGCTTGCTTCTACAAAGCCAGCTTTTTCGATTTCTGCTAATAATTCAGCAGATAAGTTAAATTCATTGAATTTCAATTCTTTCTTCTTTCTAAAAAGTGGTGCGAAGCCACTTTATCACACTTCTTTTCAATGCGAAAACGCACTGATTGCATAGGAAGTCGCCTTCCTTGTTACCTGTCGCAAGACTCATCTAAAGGAAAACCCAATCGTTTTTTTATGGAATTCCCTTCTGCGAAAAATGTTTTCGCACTAGCGGATTTGGTTGATTAAAGTCGTTTTCCAAACGAAAAGACACCAAGATCCTCCTTGTGGGAGATTGACCAACATTCCTTTTCTAATTGTTCCATCTCACCAGCATTTCTCTCATACAAGTTTGCAACTTATCTAGTATAACACAATGGACGACCAAATGATAGTCAAAGGAGAATAATTTTATTTTTTAGGAAAAATTTTTAAAAACTTGAAAATAGTCAAGAGGGCAGTTTCCCCTAGATTTAGCTGACTTTCTTCTGACACCGTTCAAGAATCCCTTTAAATAGGAGTATAAAAACTTCGGAAAAACTTTTTTTGGTAGTTCTTGCGTTTTTACAAATAAATATGTATAATACAGTTAGTATCTAAAATATTTCTGTATAAAGAAATAGGATCATTTTATCTGATTCAACGATTTATTCTACGTTCTGATTTATTTAGAACCACTCAGTACTATTAAATCTACTCCTACTATTTCCAAGAAGATTTTGTACAGTCGATGAACTATTCACACTGCCCCTTCTTTGGAGAGGAGGGCAGGTGTCTAGATGGTTCCTATTTCTCAGATTATTCTAGATACGAAGAGGCTCGGATTTCTCCAAGCCTCTTTTTTTTATCTTTTTTTCACAATCCACCGCATGACCTTTGCCAAAATGAGCCATAATATAAAGCTACATAGGGATACATAGATCCAAGCATTGGGATCCTCTGTCATCGGAAGAGGGATATTCATTCCAAAGAAACCGGTGATAACGGCTAAGACCGCCAACAAGGCTTCAAAGATGGTTAGGGTTGTCAAGTTGTCATTCAAGTTGTTGTTTAGGATATTGTTGTATGATCCAGACAACTGCTGTAAGACATTGGAAATCAACTCGGTCATTGAAACCAACTGACGCGCTTCGATCATGGCATCATCAAACTGCTCTTTTTCAACATCATTCATCCTGCGATAAATGACATGTGCTTTGATATGTTCTAGCAACATCCGATTTTGCTTGGCTGCCGCGACCAGATACACCATACCGGTCTCAAGGTCAGACAGGGCATAAAGATTCTTTGTCGTCGTTGTCTTTCGAAGCAAACGATTGAGTTCATCTTTGTGCTTATCTAAGCGATCAATAATCGGATAATAAGCATTACTGATCATTTCAAGACCTGCAAAAAGCAACTTATAGATCGACAGCTCCTCATGGCTTTCCAAATAACGAACCATTTGTTCAATGATATAGGCATTGTCTTGGTTACTGATGGTCACGAGTCGCGTATCTTGAACGATAAAGGTCATGGGGATGGTTTCGTAGTATTCCTTGTCCTTTTCTAAATCCAATACATTGTAGATAAAGGTGATCGTTCCGTTTTCTCGATTGTAATCCATATGGGCACGTTCGTTCTTATCCATCGCGTACTCAATGGTTTCTTTGTCAATATCGTATTTTTTATAAAGATATGAATTTTCAGCAATCAAATCCGAGTCGATATTGATCCATTTCCGATCTTGACCCAATTGTTTATCGATAAACATTCCGTCTCCTTTCTCAACTGTTCTCTATCAACATGATTTTTTATTTAAAGACCGCACTGGCTAATGCTTGCTGGATTTCAATGACACTGTTGTCACTCTTGAATTGTAAAACTTCTGAAGGTTCCACTGCTGAAGAGACCCAGATTTTTAATTCAGCATCCAAATCAAAATGACCGGAAGTTTCTACTGAAAATCGAGAGATGGAGCGATAAGGAAGGGATTTGTAGGAAGTTTTCTTTCCTGTTACTCCTTGCTTATCCACCAAGATCAAACGAAACTCTGTAAAGACGATTAAATCACGAATCAAGCTAAAAGCAAGTGTGACTTGCTCTCCCGGCACCAAGATATCTTCCAGATCTCTTTCTACTTTATCAACATTCTTTTGAGAGGCATTGCCCATCAAACCACTTAGTAATCCCATAGTTTCTCCTTTATAAGCGAAAACGGGTAGATTTTCGTCTTCTTATTCTTTTGTTATGGATCGGTTTTGAATCGTTCCTTACCCCATCTTTTCTTCCAGCTCAACGTCTGGATACTTATCCGCAAACCAACGGAGGGCAAAGTCGTTTTCAAAGAGGAAGACTGGTTGGTCAAAGCGGTCCTTCGCCAAGATGTTTCGGCTTGAAGACATGCGCTCATCTAAGTCTTCTGGTTTGATCCAGCGAACGGTCTTTTTACCCATTGGGCTCATGACCACTTCGGCATTGTATTCATTTTCCATCCGGTGCTTAAAGACTTCAAACTGAAGTTGACCAACGGCACCAAGCATGTATTCACCTGTTTGGTAGTTGGTATAGAGCTGGATAGCTCCTTCTTGCACCAATTGCTCAATCCCTTTGTGGAAGGATTTTTGCTTCATGACGTTCTTAGCAGACACCTTCATGAAGATTTCAGGCGTAAAGGTTGGCAGGGGTTCAAATTCAAACTTGTTTTTGCCCACTGTCAAAGTATCTCCAACCTGATAAGTCCCGGTATCGTAAACCCCGATGATGTCTCCTGCTACAGCATTGCTGACATTCTCCCGGCTTTCGGCCATAAACTGGGTAACATTAGAGAGTTTCGCTCCCTTACCAGTACGAGGCAGGTTGACGCTCATCCCCCGCTCAAATTCACCAGATACGATCCGCACAAAGGCAATACGGTCACGGTGACGAGGGTCCATATTGGCTTGAATTTTAAAGACAAAGCCTGAGAAATCCTTGTCGTAAGGATCGACCATTTCTCCATCGGTCTTCTTGTGGCCGTGTGGTTCTGGAGCAAACTTGAGGAAGGTTTCCAAGAAAGTCTGTACCCCAAAGTTGGTCAAAGCGGAACCGAAGAAGACTGGTGTTAATTCACCCGCAAGGATAGCTTCTTCTGAGAATTCATTTCCAGCTTCTTGCAAGAGTTCGATATCGTCTTTCACCTGCTCGTAGAATGGATTGTTGGCAAAGAGCTTGTCTCCATCTTCTAGACTGGCAAAGCGTTCATCCCCTTTGTAGAGTTCCAAGCGTTGGTTATAAAGGTCGTAAAGCCCTTCAAAGGCTTTCCCCATCCCGATCGGCCAGTTCATTGGGTAACTTGCGATGCCCAAGACTTCTTCCAATTCTTGCAAGAGGTCCAGTGGCTCACGTCCATCACGGTCCAGCTTGTTCATAAAAGTGAAGACTGGAATGCCACGGTGTTTGACAACTTCAAATAATTTCTTGGTTTGAGCCTCGATCCCTTTGGCAGAGTCTACGACCATAACCGCCGCATCCACCGCCATCAAGGTCCGGTAAGTATCTTCTGAGAAGTCCTCGTGCCCTGGGGTATCAAGGATATTAACGCGTTTTCCATCATAGTCAAACTGCATGACAGATGAGGTTACCGAAATCCCACGTTGTTTCTCAATGTCCATCCAGTCGGACTTAGCAAAGTTTCCTGTTTTCTTCCCTTTGACAGTACCGGCTTCCCGAATCTCTCCCCCAAAGTAGAGCAATTGCTCAGTAATCGTCGTTTTACCAGCATCCGGGTGGGAAATGATGGCAAAGGTACGGCGTTTTTTAATTTCTTCTTGTACGTTCATGTTCCTAATTCTTTCTCTTCTTATTTTTTGATAAATTTATAAATTCATCTCTACATCGGATTTCTCCTCAATTTCTCTATCTGTCCTATTATAGCGAAAATAGGCACTTTTTTCAACGATGATTCTTCTTTGAGAGCAAAAAGAAAGACCAAAATCCGTCGATTCTAGTCTAATTCAATCATATTTATTTTCTCACTTTCACCCGCTCACTTCTGCGACTGAAGAACTGATTAAAGAGTAATAAAGCAAGAGCTAAAATACTGGATACAACCAGATAGTTGAGCCACACCTTATCCCCTCTCATAATCGGAGGGCGGGCCATCAAGCCATAATTTCCTCCCGTCAATTGATTGACTCCAACCAGGAATAAATCTAAGGCAAAGGTATAGAGAACAATCTGACTATTTTTTAAGAGATTTCGATCATACCATCTCAAGAGATAAATCAAGGAATTGATTAAAAGACAGTAATGGCCGAGAAGGAAAGAAAAACTCGTAATATGAGGGAAAGTGTAGGGATCAAAGACTGGATAGCCCAAGGCAAAGATGGCTCCACTCACTCCCATCAAAGCAAAGAACTGTTTGCTTTTCCATCGGTCTGGTAAAAACAAGACCGCAAACATGGCCAAGCGGCAATGATAAAATGGTAAGCTATTGGACCAAGGAATGTGGTAGGCAAAATACCAAAGATACAAGCAAATTAACTGGAAGCCCTGTAAGTATTGAAAGCATTTGCGAAATTGCTCATTCTGATAATAGCGAAGTGACACCATAATCGCTGTCACAATTAACAAGACCATCACACTATACCATAGTGCTGAGATTGCTGGTGGTGCTGTTGATTCTGTAGTGAAAAAATGATGCATAAAATCTCCTTATTTAAACAGATTTAGGTATTCTTCTTTTCTTACTGTACTGAACGATCGTATTGATGAAAATCAGTGTCCCCGTCATGAGAACTGTCACGATCAAATAGTTGATCACAAGGCCATGGTCACCGATCACAGGTGAGCGACGCATAAAGCCGTAGTTTCCACCTGTTGCGAGATTCGCAAGCTGAATAATGGCATTGACCCCAAACGTCATCTGACAGATCTTCCAAACAGCCCCTTCTTCCACCTGGTAGGATTGAACCAGATAGATCAAACAGTTGGCCAAGAGAGCCCAGTGCCCAAAGACATTGTTGATCGAGGAAACGTGAGGAAAAGGGTAGGGATAAAAGACGGGATGAACCAAGGCCATAATGGAGCCAAAGACTCCCACGAGTGCAAAATATTGCTTGAAGCTGCTCTTAGGAGCTAAGAGAATAATCCACATGGCCATCCGGCTATGATAGAAGGGAAGACTCTCTGAAAGAGGCAAGCGAGCAGCTAGATACCAAGAGTTGATAATGAGCAACTGGATCAACTGCCCCCAATACCAAAAGTTTTGGTAGCCTTTAGAGTGAGCAAACCGAATGGACAGAACTCCCACTACCACCAATGAAGTCGGCAATAAGAAATACCAGACCCCCAATTGAGGAGGGGCCGTTGGTTGACTGGTGAAAAATAAGTCCCAAAGTGTCATGATTTCTTTCCCTTATCTGCTCTTTTTATTCTGAACGCGAAACTATATTCTCTTCGACCATCTTGTATTTGTATTTATAGCGTTGGTTGACCAAGCAAATACCAGCTACCATCACAATGCTGACCAAGAGGTAGTTCAAAAGAGCACCGTGGTCTCCAATGATTGGTGGACGTCGTAAGAAGCCGTAATCTCCTCTGGTCAAGAGGTTGACCAAAAAGATGACTGCATTCATGCCAAAGGTGATCTTAACAATTCGTAAGCTGTCTTGTTTTTCCGACTGATAAAAATCTTGCAGGTAAATCAAACTATTAGCAAACAAGGCCCAGTGACTAAAAATCAGATTGAGCACAGTAATATGGGGGAATGGGAAGGGGTCAAAGGCTGGATAAACCAAGGCCGCAATGGATCCTAGAACTCCCAACAAGGCAAAGTATTGCTTGATATAGGTTCCTCTAGGTGCAAAGAGGATCGCAAGCATGGCCAAGCGACAATGATAAAAAGGCAAATTATCTGTCAAAGGCATGTGGGCTAGAATATACCAAGCATTGATGCTCAAGACTTGAATCAATTGTGCCCAGTACCAAAAGCGTTTGTAGCTTTTTGACTGCGCATATTTGATAGAAAAGTAGCCAACCACCAACAAAGAAGCTGGCAGAATGAAATACCAGAGCCCAAACTCAGGCGGGGCTGATTTTTGGTTCGTAAACAATAAATCCCAAAGTGTCATGTTCATATTCCTTTAGTTTATAGATCGTTTTTAATCACAATACAAATCTCGTTTCCCATCATAAACCTCCCAAAGGAAGTTCAATTGTTCTTCTGTATTGCGCTTGGTAGAAAGAGCAGGCATTTTCTCTCTCTCAAAAAATGCAAGATCGGAAATTTCCTGATTCTGTTGAAAACTTCCATCCAGCAATTCACATTCAAATACCAATTTCACATATTGGCGGCTTTGCAATTGGTAGCGATTGGTATCAAATACTGCCAACAAGCGATTGACACGTGCTACATAGCCTGTTTCTTCTTGGATTTCCTTTAAAATATTTTCTTTAGGAGAATAGCCAACCTCACCAAAACCACCCGGCAAAGCCCAGGTCTCTTCTCCCTGACCTTTCACTAAACAAAGTTTGTCATCTTTGACAATCCAGGCCCTTACATCAATCAAGGGAGTGTCGTAATGGTCTGTCGGACGAAACAAATCCGATAATTCTTGTGGATTCAAATCAGTCGCTTCTCTGACAAGATCCTGTAAAATAGCACGAATATCCTGGTAGCGCTCTTGATCAAATGGATCTTTTGAAAACGCTAAGCCTGTATTAGTGATTGAAATCAAGCGCTGAATATCCTTCAGTACATTATTACTTACCATTCTCCAATTCCTCTACCAATTTTGCCAAATTCATGGAATTGCTTCCCTTGATAAGGATTTGGTCTTGCTCTTTCAAACTTTCCTTGACTTGTTTGGCCATGTCCTCAAACTGGTCTTCCTCAGCTGTCTTCTTGAAATAATAGACATGTCCGAGTGGGAACATCTGACTCGCTAACTGAGCCAATCCCGCAATGTCTTGGCCATAGAAAATAACCGTATCCAAGACATCTGGCGAGAGGCTGAGAATCATTTGGTTGTGCAGATCAATAGATTGCTCCCCTAGTTCTTTCATATCTGCCAGGACGGCTAATTTTCGACCATTTGGATTAGCAGGAATAGTCGAGAAAGTTTCTAAGATTAGGCGCATAGCCGTTGGATTGGCATTGTAGACATCGGATAGGATATCCGCTCCATTACTGGCCTTTTTCCATTCTGTCCGGTTCTTAGTCAGCTCTAAGCCTTTAAAGCTTGCACGGATGGCCTCTTCACTGACTCCTTCTTGCAAGGCAACATAGGCCGCAATCATGGCATTGGTCGCATTGTATTTTCCTGTTACTGGAAGATCGATCGCTTCTTCTAAGAAATTCGTTCGGAAGGTTAAGCTATCCTTTCGCTCGATTAACTCGGTAATAAAAATCTCCTCGTCTGGACCAAAGCGGACGACTGTTTGATTTTCAGGAAGGTAGGCATTGACGATCGGATCAGCTGGAACTACCAGAAGGCCACCTTCTGGCATCCCGTCCGCAATCTGGAGTTTTCCTTTTGCGATCTCACTTCGATCTTTAAAGAATTCCAAATGGGCTTCCCCAATCAAGGTGACAATAGCAGCTTTTGGATGCGCCAGTTCTGACAAGAGATGGATATCTCCTAGATGGTCTTGCCCCATTTCAAGGACCAGTTTGTCCGTCCCTTCTGGCATATGCAAAACCGTATAAGGAAGACCAATTTCGTTATTATAGTTTCCTTGTGTTTTATAGGTTAGATAAGTAGTGGACAAAAGCTGTGCCAACATATCTTTTGTGGTGGTTTTACCATTTGACCCCGTCACTGCAAAAACATCCACTTTTGTCTTTTGAAGATAGGCCGCAGCTAGTGTTTGAAAAGCGCTCAGCACATCTTCCACCAAAATATAAGGGTGGCCTTCTACCACTTTCTCTGAAAAAGTGGCTACGGCTCCATTTTCAAAAGCAGTCTCAATAAAGTCATGACCATCACGCGCTCCCTTTAAGGGAACAAACAGGTCTCCAGGCCCAATCAAACGGCTGTCAAATTCAGGCTTGGTAAGGGCTACATCTTCAAATTGGCTGAAATCATTTTTTGCATGTACTAGATGAGCAACTTCATGTAATGTGAGATTCATATCCGACTCCTCAGTTCTCTGTAGCGTCCTCAAAGATTTGGACGCTCCTATCAAATTCTTCTCATTATACCATATTCTAGACCACAAAAAAAGTGGCTGGGACAGAAGTCCTAGCCTCTTGATTGTTTTTGGATTGTCGAGCAAGACGCAGTGGTTGAGTGGGCTCTACTACGCTGATTTCATCAGCTTTTACAGCCCTACTCAACTGTGCGGAGGTGGGACGACGAAATCGAATTCTAACGAATTACCGATTTCTGTCCCACTCTCTCTTTTCTTACAACAAATGCGCTTCGTGTTTTTGGAAGACTTCTTTTCCAAGCTCTACTAACTTGGTGATCAAATCTGTATAGTTAAGTCCCATATTGTCCCAAAGCAAGGGATACATAGACCATTGGGTAAATCCTGGCATAGTATTGAGTTCGTTTAAGAAGATCTCTCCTTTATCGGTATAGAAGAAATCACAACGCGCCAATCCCAGACCACCGATCGCACGAAAGGCTTTTTCTGCATTGGTCCTCATGGTTTTCACAACCTCAGGGTCCAATTGAGCTGGAATCGCCATGGTAATTTTGTTGTCGATGTATTTGGCATCATAATCATAGAAAGCCACATCTTTCACAACTTCACCTGGCAAAGTGCTCTTCACACCATAGTTTCCAAGCAGTCCAACTTCGATCTCACGTGCATTAACCCCTTGTTCTACTAAGACACGGCTATCGTATTTAAAGGCTAACTCGAGAGCAGTCCGAAGCTCTGTTTGGTTTTCAGATTTTGAAATCCCCACACTTGAACCCATATTGGATGGTTTGGTAAAGACAGGATAAGAGAGAGTCGCTTCAATTGCAGCAATTTTCTCATCCAAGTCATCGCCTTCCACTACAGCTACATAAGGAACTTGTGGAATCCCTGCAGACTCCAAGACCCGTTTGGTGGTAATCTTGTCCATGGCCACACTGGAAGCTAGGATGCCACAGCCAACATAAGGCATCTTCAAGACTTCTAAGAAGCCTTGAATGGAACCATCTTCTCCCATTGGTCCATGAAGAACTGGAAAGACTACTGCTCCTTCCTTGTAAATCGCAGATGGTGCCACTTTTTTAGACCAGTCCACTGTATCATTGGTCATCAATTTCTCATCATCCGCTGGTTTCTCTTCAAAAGCTTGCGTCTGGATGAAGTCTCCTGACTGCGTAATAAAGTAGGTTTGAACCGAAAATGCTTGGTAATCAATCGCGCGCATCACGCTTTCTGCTGAAAGAACAGATACTTCACGTTCTGCACTACGTCCACCATACAACAGGATTAAGTCTTGTTTACTCATAGTTTCTCCCTAATTGTTCCCTTGATTTCTTACTTGATAGTATACCACAATGATAGCCCTTTCGAAAGAACTTCTCTTATAATTCTGTCCGATTTTCGATCGCACGAAGCAAGGTCACTTCGTCCGCATACTCGATATCGGCTCCAACTGCCAGACCACGTGCCAAACGTGTTACTTTGATCCCTGCTGGCTTGAGCACACGCGAGATATACATAGATGTCGCTTCCCCGTCTGCCGTCGCATTGGTCGCAACAATGACCTCTGTGACTGTTCCATCCATCAAGCGACTAATCAAACTCTTGAGATTGATGTCATCAGGTCCCACGCCATTCATGGGCGAGATCAAGCCATGCAAGACATGATAGCGACCATGGTATTCCTGGATATTCTCCATAGCAGATACATCCCGGCTATCTTCTACAACAAGAATGAGGGATGGATCCCGCGTTTCATCTCGACAAATCTCACAGGTTTCTTCATCGGTTAAATTGCCACAAATACTGCAATACCCTAACTCGCGCTTGGCATTGAGTAAGTTTTTGGCAAATTCATTCACATCATCATCTGACATACCAATGGTGTAAAAAGCCAGACGAGTCGCTGTTTTGATCCCAATTCCTGGCAACTTCGAATAGCTGTCAATTAATTTTGCAATAGGTGCTGGATAAAGCATAGTTTCCTTTCTAATTCATGGGGTGTTTCTGATTGTATAAGTTAATAATGTCACGCGTAATGGAATGACTGACCGTCGCTTGTAGATTGGTATTATGTGGAAAAACCACCGCTACCGCAATCTTTGGATTGTTTGATGGTGCATAAGCCACCACATTGGTATTAATGGCTTGTTTGCCTCCATCGACTGTGGTTTCGGCCGTACCGGTCTTGGCACTAATAGAGACACTAGCACCTTGACCGACGGTTTTCCCTGTCGTCAACCCACTCGTACCATTGGCAACCTGGTAGAACCCTTGCTTGATCAAAGCCATGTCCTCCGCTGAGATATGGACCTGATTGAGCTCCTTGGTTTCGATCGCTTTTTTCAACTGACCAAGGCCCCCTTGATCATTATTGTCATAGATGCCTTCGACGACATGAGGACTCACCCGCTTCCCATCATTTGCAACGGTTGCCGCATACTGGGCCAATTGCATCGGTGTATAGTTGTCAAACTGGCCAAAGGCATTGGTCAAATAATTGCCGACTGTGTAGTCTTTTGGAATAAAACCGGTCGATTCATTGGGAAGGTCAATCCCCGTTGATGTTCCAAGACCGTATTCCGCAAAAGTAGAGCGCAGTTTTTTCATAGCAGGTTCAACCTGATCCACTTGTAAGGTCATGTTTGGAGTGTAAGGCTGCCCCATCATCTTAAGGGCAATTTGGACCATATAGGTATTAGAAGAGTATTCCAAAGCTTCTACCGCATTGATGGAACGACTACCGTATTGGGTAAACCAAGAATTGATAGGAGCGGATCCTGCAAAAACAATCGGCTGATCGGTCAGAACCTGATTCCCAGAAATGGCTCCATTTTCCCATCCAGAAGTCAAGGTTGCTCCTTTGACCACAGATCCTGGAACGAAGACGTTGGTCACTGTTCCCAACGCATCTGCTGATAGATCTTGACTACCAGCCTGGTGTTTAATCCCTGCCATGGCAAGGACCTTCCCTGTATCGGGCTCCAGAGCTACGGCATAAACACCTTCAGAGTAGGTCGCATTTCCAGCTTGCAACTCTGCGCTAAAGGCGGAGCGAAGGATATCTTCCACTCCTTTTTGGAAATCCAAATCAATCGAGAGCTTGAGGTTTTCTCCTTTGGCCCCTTTTGAAACGTCGACCACTTTCTCCATGTTGCCATTTTTATCTAGGAGAATTTCTTTTTCACTGCGTTTGCCTTGAAGGACGTTTTCGTATTCTTTCTCCAAATAAGAGGTACCAACCCGGTCATTGAGAGCATAGCCTTTTTTGACATAATCTTCAACCTCTTCTGCTGGAAGCCCCGCCTGCTCGGTCGATACGTTTCCAATAATAGAAGCTAAAGGAGTGTCCAAAACCTTGCGGTCCCAGCTAGTCGTGATGGCAATTCCCGGAAGGTCCTGACTGTCCGCAGCGATGGTCGCAATCTGCTCAGCTCCTAGTGCCTGCGTCGTAATGATCCCAGTCGCAAAATTCTCTACCGCATTCATCTGGCTATAGAGATAAATAATCTTTTTCTCATCATCTGTATAGCCGAGTTTTGAAGGGTCGATACTATCCACTGCCGCTTGATAAATCTTGGCTTCCGGCAGGCGGTTGCCATCGGTATCAAATTTCTTTTTCTCAGGCAGGTGTTCCACGACCTCTTGGTAGACCTTGGTATTGGCTAGATAGTAATCCACTTCTTGCCGTTCGGTTACTTGAGGATTTTCTACGTCGACATACTGCAGGAGTTTCCCAGCTGTCTCTCGCATTTCTTGGGCCGTCATTTTACGATCGCGCGTAAAAGTCAGGACTTGTTTTCCCACATTTTCCACCAAGGGCTTACCAGAAGCATCATAGATTTGCCCTCGCACACTCCCTTGTTTGACCGTCTTTTTCGTAGCTTTTGCCAATTTATCCGTATAGTAGGCTTGGTGAGTGATCTGCATATAGCCAAGTCGGGCAATCAGCACCAAAAAAAGAAGGCAAATCAAACTAAACAGCAGGTAGAGTCTGCGTGTAATCGAATGATTCTCAAACTTCCGTATTTTCTTCTTCATGAAATTTTCTATCCTTCTTTTCTAATGAACACTTACCTTCCATTTTACTATTTTTCCCAGAGTATCTCAAGAAAAGGAAGAGCCCTTTCCTGGAATTTTACAAAGAAAAAAGATTGGACAGGCTCGTCCAATCCCTTCTTCTAATAGGTCACAACATTGATCTTGCCTTTGTCATACTCGGCAATGAAAATGTCCAGAACGTTGTCATAGCCTTCTTTTTCCAATTCAGCCAGCAACCACTCTTCGCTTTTTCCAATTGTTTCCAAAATTTCAAGCTGAACCACTCCATCCGTAATAATCGGGTATTTAGGATTTTCATCCCCCGCACGGACAACGATCAATTGACCATTTTGTTCAATAACAGCGCGCTTCACATCTTTTAATTGAAAAATCCCTTGTCCACGTAGTTTCAAAGCAACATCTGAAGCAGAAAGTCCTTTGGAACGACACGCTTCCGGATCCAGTTTCCCATTTTTAATGATGACAGTTGGTTTTCCATCAATCAAGTGCTTCATAAAACGAACATTGGTATTGAGCCATTTTAAGAGCAAGATCAAAATAGTCCACATTAAGAGAATCACAATGTATTGAAGAATGGTAATGGAGCTATTGTAGATGACCCCACCAATAATGCCCCCAAGAACAAAGTTCTGTATCTGGTCTACTGCAGAATTTGGTGCTAAGTTTCCTTTCCCGGTCACATTGATGACAAATACCAAGGAAATCAAGCCCAAAGCTAATTTAATCAAGATGTTTAAAAAATTTACTATCATTTGTTCACCTCCACAAGTTCCACGTCTGTTTTATACAGATCCATCTTTTCTAATAGGTAGCTATCTGGGTCAGATCCTGCGATAGCTCGGTAATAAACCTCTCCAACCTTCAGGATCGCCCCATCTGTGGCTGCTGAAGTATTGACATAGACGTCTTCTTTTTTGACATCCAACTCCTTTGAGATGACCTCAATAAAATGCAGAGAACGTTGAAATTGGTCATTATTACTTTGGCCATTTTGGAAACTGCTGATGCCGATCAAGACCACTGCAACCAGAGTCAAAATCGAGATAATGGATAATTCACGGAATTTGCTATCGTGCTTATCCCGATAGGCTTTCACCGCAAAAAAACCAGTCAGTAGAATGAGCAAACCAGAGATCCCAATGGTCACCCAATTTTGCTGACTAATCTGACTCAATACATAGTCATAAGAG
The DNA here is from genome assembly GCA_027685415.1 of Streptococcaceae bacterium AF13-5-6.0. GTDB lineage: Bacteria > Bacillota > Bacilli > Lactobacillales > Streptococcaceae > Streptococcus. Next base: position 33,136 of record JAQCUL010000003.1, on the reverse strand, counting down.
TAAAATTTCATAATGAACTCCCTTTCTCCAAATGAATTCAAGCTATTATAATGTATTTCAGGAGAGAATTCAAGGCATTCTAATCAGAAAATCATTAAATTTTTGTTATAATAAAATTATCCATCATGTCAAGAAAAGGAAACACAATGAAACTCATTTCATGGAATATCGACTCGCTTAATGCTGCATTAACTAGTGATTCAGCACGCGCTAAACTTTCTCAAGAAGTCCTCCAAACCTTGGTTGCTGAGGATGCGGATATCATTGCCATTCAAGAAACCAAGTTATCCGCCAAAGGACCTACCAAAAAACACCTTGAAATCCTTGAGGAACTCTTCCCTGGCTATGAAAACACCTGGCGCTCTTCTCAAGAACCGGCTCGTAAAGGCTACGCTGGAACCATGTTCCTCTATAAAAAAGAGCTCACACCCGTTGTGACTTTCCCAGAGATCGGAGCCCCTTCGACCATGGACTTGGAAGGTCGGATCATTACCTTGGAATTTGATAAATTTTTCGTTACTCAGGTATACACACCTAACGCTGGTGATGGTCTCAAACGTTTAGAAGAACGTCAAGTATGGGATGTCAAATATGCTGAATATTTGGCTGAATTAGACAAGGAAAAACCTGTCCTTGCAACCGGTGACTACAACGTTGCCCACAAGGAAATCGACCTTGCTAACCCAGCCAGTAACCGCCGTTCGCCAGGATTCACAGACGAAGAACGCGAAGGATTTACAAATCTTTTGGCCAAAGGATTTACAGATACCTTCCGCCATGTCCATGGTGATGTCCCAGAACGCTACACTTGGTGGGCACAACGTAGCAAGACTTCAAAAATCAACAATACAGGCTGGAGAATCGACTATTGGTTAACCTCAAACCGCATTGCAGATAAGGTTACTAAATCAGACATGATTGACTCAGGCGCACGCCAAGACCACACACCGATTGTCTTGGAAATTGAATTATAAGGATTTTCTTTATGAACTACAATGCAGTAATTCCCGAGTTTATGGTTTCGAATATAGAACAGTCCCGTTCCTTCTACTGTGATTTGCTCGGTTTCACCATCGAATACGAGCGCCCAGAAGAAAAATTTCTCTTCCTGTCTCTTGAAGATTGCCAGCTCATGCTAGAGGAGGGGACAGTTGAAGAATTAGCTGAACTAACCTACCCATTTGGCCAAGGAATTAACATCTCCTTTGGTATAGAGGATGTCCCTAGGCTCTATCAGAAATTGTTAGAAGCCAACTATCCTATTCATCGCCCATTAATTAAAAGAAAATTTCGTGTTGACGACCATTATATCTATCCTCATGAATTTGCAATTCTGGATCCAGATGGCTATTTTTTAAGATTTAGTGAATAAGAAAATAGATCACTAGAGTAGAAAAAGAAACAAAAAAAGAAAGAGACTAATCACATTGATTAGTCTCTTTTAGTTTTTTAAGGATTATTTCCCCGGAGTATTCGGATCTAGGCCCCAAGATTGCTCGAGAACAGGTCTTAAGGATTTAATCATATCTTCTGAACCTTGGATTATGATTGTGTATACTTTATCTCCTTTTTGGAATACCCATACGTATAAAGTACTCCCATCTTTAACTGTTACTTTTATTAAGAAAGCGTCCCCACCGGCAAATATAGCTTTTACACCTTCTATACTAGTTCGATTTTTGTGTTTTCCGAATGAGCTATATAAACGGTTCGCAAGTAACTCTGCGTCAAAGGTTTCGTTGGGGCCAAGTTTAACAGTATCTTTAGTGTTTGAATCCATTATTAACGCATTGTTTTTGTCTGGTGATAAATATTCGAGCGCTTTGCTACTTCGAGTAGTGCGTACGACCCAATCTTTAGGGATATTGATATAACCAAATTTTTCATTTCCGATACGTTGAGTATCTGCAAGGGATATTTCTTTTGCCCCAGAAGAAGACCCAGGAGTTGTTGTTTGAGTTGTTGTCGTTGGTGCATCCGTAGTTTCTTTAGTGACTTCAGTTGTTGGTGCTGCTGTAGTTTCGTTTGTTTTCTTTTCTCTATTTCCGCATGCTGCTAGTATAAATGCAGATAGGAGCGTCATAGAACCTAATAAGATTTTGTTTTTCACAATGCTTAACCTCCTTAAGTGGTTGACTTACAAATATTTTATCATTTTTTAGAGTTTATTTAAATAGGAAACGTTTTCGCTAAAAAGCATAGGGTACAACAAAAGAGAATTTCTTGTTGGCGACCATTATATCTATCCTCATGAATTTGCAGTTTTAGATCCAGATGGCTATTTTTTAAGATTTAGTGAATAGAATGATGATCACCCGTCTATAGTTAAGAGGCTGGGCCAAAAGTCCTAGCCTCTTAACTGTTTTTGGATTGCCGAGCAAGATGCAGTGGTTGATCTATCTTTCATCTAAAAGAACGAGATGGACTAACATTCGATACCTAAAAAACCGGAACCCTCACATGAAGGTTCCGACTTTTTTTATCCTCATTGATGGAACAATGATTGATTTATTTTTTCTTTTCGATGTGATCTTTGAGATCTTCTTGAGCTTTTTTATTGGATTCTGCTTTTTTCTTCAACCATTCTTCTTTGGCCTTGTTAAAGTCTTTTGTTGTGACAACATCTTTGGACATTTCAAGGTATTTGTAGAAGGTTCCTGTTCCTTTTGTACCAACCCATGAAGCAGCACGGCTGTATGGTACGGTCCGTTGAAGCATTGGAGCACCACCATTTGAAACAGTTGGAAGCGTAATCGAGCTATCTGTCAACCATGCTTGCGCTGCTGCATATTTTTCATAGCGTTTAGCTTGATCCAACAATTCAGCATCGGCATCTTTCAACATGTTAGCGTATTGATCCAAACCAACTGTTGCAATGGCTGGATTATTTGAACCTGCATCAATACCAAGATAGTAGAAGACAGAACCATTTACTGGGCTGATACTTTCGAGGTAAGTCGATGGGTCTTGGTAGTCAGGAGCCCAACCACCGCCTGAGATATCGTAATCTCTCGCAGCAGCAGTATCGCTGAAGTAGGTGATATTTTGGAAATCATCATCCGAAACCTTTTGAAGGTCTACAACGACATTGTCTGCACCAAGCGCTGACTCTACAGATTGTTTGAAGGAGCTAGCTTGTTGGACCATGCTGTTGTCCACTTGGCTGACAATGTAGTCCAAATGAATTGGGAATTGAACGCCTTGTTTTTGCAATTCAGCTTTGGCTTTCGCAAATGAAGCTTTGGCTTTTTCTGGGTTGTAAAGGCTAGTTTGACCATCGGCCAGGCTCACACCCTTCCATTGATCCCCATAGGTAACCAATTGTTTTTCAACGACTTTACCAAAATCTTCTCCATTGACTTGGACATAAGTTGGTGGCACCAAAGTGCTACGAAGGGTATTTTCAGCCGCATCAGATCCAGATACTTGTGCCGCATATGATTTTCGGTCAAAGCCAAAGTTCACCGCTTGACGGAAGTCCTTGTTCAGAATTGCTTTCTTGGTAGAAGCTTTTTGTTCATCCGTTGTTTTGGCAGTGTGGTCATACTTTTGACGGTCCAAGTTGAATCCAAGATAGTAGGATGTTCCCAATTGCAAACCGTAGACAATGTTGTCGCCAAAGTTTTTCTTGACACTCTTGTAAGTCGAACTGTTTGGCATAACAGATGCAAAGGAATATTGACCTTTTTCAAAGTTTTTAATGATAGAATCTGGGTTTGATCCATCGTTAAAGGTCAATTTGACATGATCGATATGAACATTTTTCGCATCGTAATAGTCTTTGTTCTTGACCAATTCAATCTCAGATTTCGAAGTCAAAGATTTCAAGTAATATGGACCATTGTATAAGATGCTGCTAGGTTTCAAAGAACCAAAATCTTTTCCTTGAGATTTCAAGAAATCCGCATTAACTGGGAAAAGAACACCTGAGGTTGTTTTTGAGTTCCAGAAGCTTTCTGGACGAACCAAAGTATATTGGATGGTGTGGTCATCTAAGGCTTTGACTCCAACTGTGTTAAAGTCTTTGGTTTCCCCTTTTACGTAGGCATCCAAACCTTTGATCGAATTTTGAATCAAGATGAGACCTTCTGATTTAGACTCAACCGCGTGTTTGATCCCTGTAACAAAGTCTTGAGCCGTTACAGCACCATATTCTTCTCCTTCACTCGTATACCATTTGGCATCCTTACGAAGTTTGTAAGTATAGGTTAATCCATCTTCAGAGACAGTCCAATCTTCTGCTAGACTTGGCACAAAGTTTCCGTATCGGTCGTTTTCAAGAAGACCATCTACAAGGTTACTTGTGACATCTGAAGTTGTTGTACGAGTTGCAGCGATGTAATCCAAGGTATTTGGATCTGCTGAATAGACGAATGAGTAGGTTGCTTGATTGCTACTACCACCGCCACATGCTGCTAAAAGAAAGGCACCTGCAACAGAAACTCCTGCAAGAGCTAACAGTTTTTTTGCTTTCATCACTATCTCCTTATGTTAGATTTTCTACCATTATACACTATTTCTTAAAAAAAACCAAATTTATTTTAAAAAAGTTCGTTTTTTCTGAATGAATATAATAAGATGTCAAGAAACATCGATCTAAAAACAGTTTCAACCGAGCCGGAAACTTGATCCTATAGAGCCAACACCATCGTCAACCAAGACCTCCCTATTTCATCCTTTTAATAATTATACGTTTTACGTAAAAAAAGACCCCCGCTAGTCTATGCGGAGGGTCTCCTGTTTAATCAAAATGATAGAGCTGTGGGTACTGATCACATTCAGGATTTTTAGGATGGCAAATGGCCCGTCCAAAATAGATCATCGCCTGATGAGCTGGGAGCCAGAGTTCAGGAGGAAGAACGTCCATGACCCGTTTTTCCACTTCTAATGGGGTAGCGGATTTCTTGACGATGTCATGGTGCTTGCAAATCCGTTCCACATGCGTATCGACAGCAAAGGCGGGGATCCCAAATCCCACACTCATAACCACATTAGCTGTTTTCCGTCCCACTCCGGCTAAGCTCTCTAATTCCTCCCGTGTCTGAGGGACTTGGCCATCAAAGTTGTCTAGCAATTGTTGGGCACATTTTTTGAGAAACTTAGCCTTATTGCGATAGAGGCCTAATTTGGAAATGTGCTTGGCGATATCTGCTTCACTAGCCGCTGCCATGGCTTGAGGGGTTGGAAAAGCCGCAAACAAACCTGGTGTCGCTTTGTTAACAGCCGCATCAGTCGTCTGAGCCGAGAGCATAACCGCTACTAACAATTCAAAATGATTACGAAAATCCAGACTCGGTTTAGCATCTGGAAAAAGGGCGATAATTTCTTCAATCACATGGCGTGCCCGTTTCTTTGATAAAACCATATTCTCTCCTTTACATTACTAGTCTTTATTATAGCATGAAAGTCCCCTATTTCTGAAAGATTCGGCTTCAGAAAAGGACTAGTCCGTAGACAAGTCCTTTACTATTAGTCTATAAAATGAGTATGCTTGGTAACCCATTGAGTGACCTTGATATTTAACCAGAACACATAGATTCCAAGTGTAATGATGGTAAAGAACCACCACTTAATCCAATTTCCAAACAATTGCATGGCTGTGCCGTCAAAGTACTGACGATGACCATCAATCACGGTATGCTTAATCTTCCAGTTATACAGTATGCACATGCCCCAAGGAGCACAAATACCGAAAGTAAATACTGTAATAAAGGTTGCTAATAAAACATGGCCAATATATGAAAATAGGCCTCCATCAAAATACGATTCACGATACATGGTCCATCTCCCTATATTTTTTCTACACCAATCTCTTCAAGAAGGTAATCAGGGTTTGAGCAGAGCGTTCACCAGCCTCTACGATAAATTCATCAAAAGAAATATTGGCTGCGTGATCTGCCGTATCACTCATAGCTCGAATAACCATAAAGGGACGTCCAGCTGCATGAGCGGCTTGGGCAATGGCTGCCCCTTCCATCTCAACTGCCAAGACTTCTGGGAAATGCTCCCGAATTGCTGCGACTTTTTCTTCACTCGCGATAAAGCTATCTCCTGTTGTAATCAAGCCTACATGTGTGGTTGCAGCTTCTTCTTCCAGAACTTTTTTCATTTCTGATACGAAATAGCGGCTGGATTCAAAGTAAAGCGGTTGGCCTGCCATTTGACCGTACTTGTAGCCAAAAGCTGTTACATCCACATCATGATAGGCCAATTTGTCGGCAAGAACGATATCCCCAACAGCCATCCCTGGGGCAACGGCACCTGCAGAACCCGTATTGATAATGGCTTCCACTTTAAAATCATTGGACAAGACTGCTACACTCATAGCAGACATGACTTTTCCGATACCACTTTCAACCAAAACGACCTCATGGCGTCCAATTGATCCTGTATAGTAGACTTTTCCAAGACGCAGAAGCTTTTCCCCATTTTCAAGGGCTTCAACCAAGATCTTCAACTCCTGGGGCATGGCTGCGATAATTCCAATTTTCATGTTGGTTCTCTCCTTGTGACGACCTTATAGACGCCAAATAGCAATAATCAGGGCAATGAGGAGCACAATGATCCAGAACAAAATCTTATTGAGTTTGGATTGGACCACACTTTGTTTGCGTTCTTCAATGCGACGACTCTTGGTCACTGTGGGCTCCACTTGGATCTGCACAGTATCCTGAGAATAACGCTCTTGTGGACGCTCCATACGACTCTCTCTCATAGGACGTTCATAGCCAAATCCTCTGTGGTCTGTCCGAATAATTTTCGTCTCTTCCGCATCGACCATTTTAGGACCGGTGATGTCCTCACCTCGCCTTGCTCGTTCAATCATTTCATCGGTTAATAAAGGTTTTCCCATCGGATCCTCCTCTATTTATTGATTAAGTCCCAATATTGGATCGCCATGATGGTCTTGGCATCACAGATTTCGCCAGTTTGGATCAAATCTTTGGCTTCCTTCAAGGTCACTTCTAATAACTCTAAGGTCTCATCCGCATCTTGTGGACGTGGATTTTCCACCTTTTTCAAGTTGGTCGCACCATAAAGTTTGATTCGCTCATTACAAAAGCCAATGGCAGAATAAAAATCATACAACAACTCTAGATCCGCCGTGTAGCCAATTTCTTCTTCCAATTCGCGCAGAGCAGCTGCTTTAGGATCTGCATTTTCTCCCTTTTCTAACTTCCCTGCTGGAATCTCCACTGAGGTCCTTTCAATCGCCTTGCGGTATTGCTTGACCAAGATCGTCTTTCCATCTTCTGTGATCGGCAAAACCGCTACTGCTCCGTTATGGAAGATTAAATCACGCTGCGCTTGGCCTTTTCCAGCGGGTAGTTCTACTTGATCAGTGACCACTTGGAAAATCGGCCCCTGATAAATCTCCTTGCGCTCAATGGTTTTTTCTTCAAATTGCATGAGAATCTCCTATTTATTTTTAGGATGGTGTGGCAAGCGAAGGGCATACTCTTCTTTATTCACTTGACGGCCACGACCAATCGCAATTGCATCAGCTGGTACATCCTTGGTAATGGTTGATCCAGCACCGACTAAGGAATTGTCGCCTAATTCAACTGGCGCAATGATCGTCGAATTAGATCCGACAAAGACATTGTTTCCAATCGTTGTTTTAAACTTGTGTTGGCCATCATAATTCACTGTGATGGTTCCTGCACCAAAGTTGACGTTGCTGCCAACTTGGCAGTTGCCAATGTAAGTCAAATGACCAGCTTTGGTATTTTCGCCAATAGACGAACCTTTGACTTCGACAAAGTTTCCAATATGGACATCTTTGGCGAGGCTAGAACCTGGACGAATATGAGCAAATGGTCCTACCGTTACGCCATCGGCTACCGTGCTCTCTTCAATCATAGAGTTGGTGATGACAGCACCTGCACCAATTTCACTGTCCACGATATAGGTGCCATTGGTTAAAACGGTCTCAGCCCCAATTTTTGTGTGCCCTTTTAGGGTAACATTGGCTTCGATTTGCACTTCTGGTGCGATCTCAACATCGACATCGATATAGGCCGCATCTGGATTAACAAAGCTCACTCCATTGACCATGTGGGCTTGGTTAATGCGACGACGCATGATGCCTTCTGCTGTTGCAAGGGCCACGCGGTCGTTAACCCCGAGACTTTCATCAAAATCTTTGAGCGTATAGGCCCCAACTTTTTCACCAGCTTCACGGAAAATACCGATGACATCCGTGATATAGTATTCACCTTGGGCATTGTTGGTATTGATATTTTTCAATGCTTCAAAGAGGCGCGCATTGTCAAAGATATAAGTCCCTGTATTGATTTCTTTAATTTGTTTTTCAAAATCTGTCGCATCTTTTTGCTCAACAATTCGAAGCACTTCCGCATTATCATTGCGGACAATCCGACCATAGCCAAATGGATTGGCTGCTTCTGCTGTCAGAATCGTTGCCACATTCTTGTGGTTGATATGGAAGTCGATCAAGTGTTTGAGGCTTTCACCCGTAATCAAAGGAGTATCTCCTGCAATGACAAGGGTGTGCCCTTCAAGGCCTTCCAAGACTGGCTCTGCCATCATGACCGCATGACCAGTTCCCAATTGCTCGGTTTGTTTGACAAACTCTGTTTGACCTTCTAATACCTTTTCTACCAATTCCGCCTTGTGCCCCACAACCGTTACGGTCTTTTCAGGTGAGATGGCTCCAACACTACGGAAGACATGCTCCAACATAGAAATCCCTGCAACCTTGTGGAGAACCTTAGGCAGATCTGATTTCATACGGGTACCTTTCCCCGCTGCTAAAATAATGGCATAATTTGGCATAACATTTCTCTTTTCTGTACAATATCGTACTTATTATACCATTTTTCACCCCTTTTGGAAAATAAGACCCAAACCAAAAAGCTCTCCAAAAAGGAGAGCGTATCTATAATGGATAAATCTTGCGAAATTCTTCTAAAACCACCTTGCTATCAGGTGTAAAAGTTAGTCCCGCTTCTCCTAAACAGTCTGTGAAAAAGTCTTCATGAACCTGACGCCAATAAGCTAGAGATTTGTCTCCCTCACCTTCCTTGTAGGCATGGTCAGCTGAAACCTGTTTGAAAGGCTGAACAGAAACCTTGGTAATTTCGACAATGCAGATAGCCTGATCTTGACTGTCTAAAATAACATCAAAGGTCCCTCCTTGGGGAAGGGGTTCGTCCTCTAATGCGTAGAGGTCGAAAGCTGAAGCTGTTGCTGTTTTTTCGCCTTTAAAGACCAGTTCCGCTAAAAGGTCTGGGTCCACTCCAAAAGCCCAGGCATCTATCTCATCTCCGATAGAGGGGTTAATTTTCTTGTAGGCATTCCACATTTCTTGCGGTGTCATGGGTTCTCCTTTGAAATTTTTTACTTTCTTCTTTTATATGTTTAAGATGGTCTGGATGGTCAATTTCTAAATCAAAAATCTCTGGAATAGAGCTGTAATGGAGAATACATTCGATACCCATCTGATTCATTTTTTGTATGAAAGAAGTATTCAGATAGCCTGCTACAGCAAAATCAATCTTGTTCTTCCTTGCTTTATCCTGCATCTGTCTCAACATATCTAAAATAATTGGACTTTCCATATCATGCCATTGACTGTTTCTCACAGTCGCAAAAATAAAAGAAGTTAAATCATTCATTCCAACTACAATCTTTGAAATACCAGTTTCCAGTATCCTGTCCAAGTCGAAATAAGCTGATGGTAATTCAATCATCGTGCCGACTTTCCCGGTAAAACCATACTGGCGCAACACTCTAATAGCTTGTTTTAATTGTTCGGCATCATTGACAAAAGGAAAAATAACAGACAGATTGGGATTGGTTTGAAAAACTTCTGTAACAACATTTGTCTCAGCATGAAATTCATCTGGACACGCCAACAAACGCCTGATACCTCTGTATCCAAATAAGGGGTGGCGTTCGTCAAAATACTCTTTAGTCCCGTCTAGAATATTTGCTTCTGCATTTGTTAACTCTGAAAAGCGATACCAGACTTCTTCATCTGAGTACAAGGAGCAAATGGTATCTAGATAATCTTTTACAAATTGTTGACAACTTGCTAATAGGATGTTTTGATTAAGCTCTCTCAATAAATATTCCCCACGAATCAAGCCGACGTGGTGCAATAAATGGGGATAAATTTTTTCAACAATTTTTTCGCCACTAAGAGCTAGCTGGTTTTTCATAGCCATTCACCTCGTCTTAAAAGATACAATATTAGATATCATTATATGACACTTTCCTCTAGTTCAAAAGCTTCATAAGGTTCAACTAACTCATATCCTAAAAATTCTGCTACTTTTTTGGAAGCCTCGTTATGAGCATCCCAAAGTGGGAACATTTCTCTATTTAAACTCTCTAGAATCATTGCAGCACCAAGTTTTTTAGCAAATCCATTTCCTTGTTTGTCTGGTCTAGTTGCAACTTCCACTTCAACTGCTCCATGGTAAACTAACCCTGAAGAAATCCCAGCAATCAGTTCATTATTTTTTAGAATCACAAAGCCAAATCCACCTTTTAAAGCAAAATCCTGGTAGGACTCAAAATCCCCCTGTAAATCTTGTGACCATTCTTCCTCAGAAAGATAGTTATAAATACGATTGTCAATAGGTACAATATTGTAACCTTCCTCTAAATGAGTAACTAGATCATTTAGAAATTCAACTTGAAAATTTGCCTTATCCTTAAAAGAATAGCGAGTAAAAGAAATTAACCCCACTTGCCGATGCAGAAAATCTTGCCACTTAGTGTCTTCTGAAATAATAATCTTATAATCTAAACCATATTGCCTAACAAAGTCTTCCCAAAATCTGGGATCCAACTCCCCTGCTAGGTATAGAAAATTCCCAATATCATAAAAGCTCGTTGTCCTATCACTGTTTCGATAAACAGTCCCGATTTGAGATTTAAGACCATAGAGAACCATATATTTCTTCCATGTTTTAAATAGTTCCATTATCCCTCTATTTTACCTTCCAATTCTTATAACTTGTCAGTTCTAATTCTGGAAATCCTCGTAACTCTGCCTTTACCTTTAATACTAAGGGCGAGGCATTTTCTTGGGTCATCTGCTCAATAGGGACCCAAATTGCATTTGCTGAATCATTTCTTCCATCAAGAACCTCCTGAGGAAGGGATTGTTGAGAGCTCTCGAAATCGAGTACGATATCATAAAAGGCCATGATATGGTGTACGGCGAAGTCTTGCCCTTCTTCTTGAACCATCACATCGTAAATTCTAGGATTTGAATAACTGCTAAGAGAATATCCTGTCTCTTCCAGAACTTCTCTCTTGAGGGTTTCTGTCAGTCCCTCACCTGGTTCTTGACTACCACCAGGTAAATCAAAACGATGCTGATAAGGTCCTCTCGTTTTCTCAATGCAGAGCAGTTTCCCTTCTTGAAGACAGACTCCGTAGACGCCAAAGTGATGTTTGATTTCCATCAAATCCTCCTACTTTCATTCAAAGCTCAGTCGATAATGAAATCAATATAGCTATTCTTTTGGCAACACCATCTCTTATTGAACCTAATCATTTCTTCTCTATTGATTTAATACCTTTTCAATATCAATTTTAGTAATTTTTCTAGATACCAATAATCCTGCAAAAACTGAAGTGAGTATCCCTATTAATACCGGGAACAACAATCTGGTAAGTTCAATATCTAGTGGTAATCCACTCAAAAAGATGATCAAATAAGAAATAGCAATTCCTATCACCAATCCCGCGCTTGTACCTCGTACTCCCATCATAAAGCTTTCAAATAAATATATTCTTTTTATCTGTCGATCAGATGCACCGATGATTTTAAAAGTTGCGATCTGTTTATGATTCTCCTGAATAGTAATGGCTAGAATATTGATGATATTAATAATCGCTACAATAGAGATAAGAACTATGATTAATAGGATAAAAAGGTCGATGTAGGAAAACCATCTGGATAGCATATTGATAACATCCTGTTGTGTTGCTACAACAACATCTAATCCTGTTCCTGATAAAGATTGTTTTAAATTTTCATTTTTTAAAACAGTCTTTTCTATCTTGTTTGCCACTTCATTTAAATCGGTTCCATTTTTTACAGTAGCATTCAGATAGTAATACTTATTTGATGAAACACTACTACTATTTACATTGATTGCCATCATTTGATTTATTTCTGTTGGCAAGGTAGAAAATAACTGCGCTTCTTGCTTGTCTATAATGCCAGAAATTACAAACTCTTCATAATGATTATCAATCTTAATAGTCACCGTATCTCCGACATTCATTGATGTAGCCTTGTGTACGGAATCTCCGATTAATATTTCATTGTCCTTCTCTGGAAATTTCCCTTCAGCAATTCTAATATTCAGGTTTTTTAAATACTTTTCTTCTAGACAATGGATAGTATTGGAAACTGATGTCTTACCATTTTGGAATTTGATATCATCCGTAAATAATAGTTTTACACCAGTAATATTTTTTACTTCATCTATTTTTTTAACTCGATCAATATCATCACTAGAAAATAAAGGTAAAGCTTTATAATTCAGAGAATTTTCTTTATTACCAAAGGCAACAGTAACAACATTTTTATTTGCTACAGTCATTTCATTAATCATTTTATTATAGAAAGAATTAGAAATGAGCATCACTAAAACAATTAGCAAAACAGAGATCGCTATTGACAGTCGAACTAATCTATATCTTCGTTTGTTAACTTCTAAATCTCTTTTAGCAATGAATAATATGGAATGATTCATTTTATCATCTCCTTACGTACTCAATTTTGCCATCAACAACTGTGCAAATAGACTGCATACTATTGGCCACCTTATCACTATGAGTTACTGTTATAATCGTGATACCTAACTCCTCATTGATCCGCTTCAACAATTCTATTATATTTTGTTCGTTAGCAGCATCTAAATTACCAGTAGGTTCATCCGCTATCAATATTTCTGGATTGTTAATAAGAGCTCTTGCCAAAGCAACTCTTTGTTTTTCACCTCCACTAATCTTATCAATACTCTTGCTTAACATTTCCTTTGAAAGACCTAAAGTGTTACAAATTTCGTTAATGTTATTCTCTCCATTTTCAAAAAAATATCTTGGAAGTAGAATATTCTCTTTCACCGTGAAACCTGAAATCAAATTAAAGTTTTGGAAGACACAGCCAATATTCCTACGCCTTACCTTACTCAAATTTTTCATATCTAAAATGGAACTACCACAGACTAAGATATCCCCCTCATTTAAACTGGTAATCCCTAATATTAATTTAACAAGAGTAGTTTTTCCTAATCCAGAACGGCCAACTATTGCAGTCGTGCTACCTTTTTTAAATTCAAAATTACAATTTTTGAAAATGTATCTGACATTCGATCCATCACTAAAACATTTAGTAACATTCACTAATTTAATCATGATTTCACCTTCATTCCACAATAACTTAGCAAATCAATTGTACTATTCGTTTCTTCTAAAACAATCTCTTAAGGTTTTAGGTAGAGCCCATTCAAAAAGTTCTTCTGAACTTACCCTCAGTTATCTTCATAATTGTTATTATCCCTGTGTTTTTAAGGAAAAAACAATTACATTTCTTAGCAAGATTTTAACTCCTGCTTTTTCATTTCCCTACTTCAAACTCCATCCACCATCAATGGTCAAGATTTGCCCTTGCATGGCAGATGCCTTTCCGCTAGCCAAAAAGAAGCTGACTTCTGCCACTTCTTCTGGTTCTATCCAGCGCTTGATGGGCGTCTCACTGGCTACCCAGTCAGCCAAGCCACCTGGTTCAAAGTCCGCTGCGGTCATGCCTGTTTTGACGGCTCCTGGCGCGATGCCAAAGATCTGAATGCCAGCTTCTGCATAATCCAGGGCCAACTGCTTGGTAAAGCCCGCTAGAGCATGCTTGGAGGAAGTATAAGCGTGGCCGCCTCCTCCTGCCAGGCTAGAAGCAATGGAGCACATATTGATGATGATACCTTGCTTCTTCTCCAACATTTGAGTCAGATAATACCGTGTCAACTCTACCGGGGTCACATAATTGATCTCAAAGATCTCCTGAATCTCCTCAGCACTTTGCTCCAGAAGCGGTTTGTAATCATCCAAAACACCAGCTGTATTGCACAAGACATCGACCTCAGGACACCAGTCGAAAATTGGCGTCAAACCTAGGGTTAAGTCCCGTTGCAAGAAATGAAAATCACCTGCTAACTGGGGATCCGCTCCCTGGTCCACCCCATAGACCTGGTAGCCCTTCTCTAGAAAGAGGCGAGCTTGAGCCAGACCAATCCCGGAACTCACGCCTGTAATCAAGACTCTTTTAGTCATGGACTTCCACCCAATCTGTCGCTAAAACATCACAAGGAGTTGGACTCCACATGGAGAAACCTTCACCCTCACCAGAGACATTGATGAGGAAATAAGGTGTCACTTCCAGAGCCACCCCATTTTGCTCAATGGTATCAAAAAGTTGGACGTAGTTTTCTGCTCCACCCCAGCCTGTACGTACATATTTTTTCTTAGCCTTTAAGCCTGGTAAAATCTCTTCAAATGTCATGTTTTTTCTCCTTTGTTATCTAGTTAACTTTCTCCCTTAATTATACCAAAAAAAGAGCTTTCTCTATGTAAAAAGCCAGAGTTCTACTACTCTAGCTTTCATCTTTTATTGATTTTCTTCTGAATGGCGATACCCATAGCCAAAATAAATTCCTATCCCAATCAAGAGAGCAACTCCGAAGGCCAGCCAGGTTGATAGAGAATACTGGGTCATAAAGGACACACAGACCACAATCGATAGAATTGGCAAGACCGGAACCAAAGGCGTTTTAAATTCACCAGGTCCAGGAGCACCGTGTTCCTTGCGCAATTTCAAGAGGGCAAAGGCCAACATAACCAGGTAAGCCAAGGTACAGATATTTAAAAAGGAAGCGATACTAGCTAGGGGAAAAACTCCACCAACAATGGCAGCCATTACTCCAGCGACCAGGGTCGCATTTTTTGGAATTCTGGTTTTAGGATCGAGCTGTTTCATCGCTTTTGGCAAAAGGCCATCTCGCGCCAAACTGTAAATCATCCGTGAGAGGGCAAAGGTCATCGAAATGCAGACGGTAATCAGGGTCAAAATAGCGACCAACGATACATAATTCCCTGCCCAGCTAGCTCCTACCTGACGGAGGGCAAAGGCAACCGCATCATCTACATTTAAGTTCTTAAAAGGAACCATGCCGGTCAAAACCAGGGTAACCAAGATATAAAGAACCGTTGTGATCAAAAGACTAAGGACAATGCCGCGAGGAACGTTCTTTTGTGGTTCCTTGATTTCATCGACCGCCATTGAAATGGACTCAAAACCAAGAAAGGCAAAGAACATGAGCGAAGCGCCAGCCATAATCCCTGTTTGACCACCATAAATTTCGCCAAAGCCATAAGGGGCAAAGTTTGCCCAGTTGCCAGGGTTTAGGTGAAAAATCCCGACAAGAATAAACAAGGTAAGAGCTGAGAACTTGAGTAAGACCAGCAAGGAATTGAAGCGTAAGACAGCTTTTGCATTCATAAGGACCAAGGCTGTGACTAGGACCATGACCAAAATAGGTAAGAGATCCACATAAGTTCCCGCAGCTGGATCAAAAGTCCCATTTAAAGCCGTCGGCAGACGCCAGCCAAGATTGGCCAACAACCCCTTGAAATAAGTAGCCCAACCTGAGGCTACCCCTGATACGGCGGTCATGAATTCCATCACAGTCAACCAACCTGCAATCCAGGCTGGAAACTCTCCAAAAATGGTATAGAGATAACTATAGGCTCCACCAGTTGAAGGGATACGAGAGGCAAACTCAGCAAAAAAGAGGGCAGATAAGCCGACGCAAAACGCCGCAATCACAATCGAAAGGATGAGGGCTGGACCAGCTAAATTCGCCGCTGCAGTCCCCGTAATCGTGAAGATCCCTGTCCCCACCATGGCACCGATTCCTAAAATAATCAAATCCCACAATCGTAAATGGCGGTTTAACCCTGGGTGAACCTGTCCCAAAGCCTTTTTTCGAAATAGATTCATGTATATTCTCCCATCTATTGAGTTTATTCTATCATACTTGGATAAGAAAAGGGAGTGGGAAAGAAATCGGTAATTCGTTTGAATTCGATTTCGTCGTCCCACCTCCGCACAGTTGAGTAGGGCTGTAAAAGCTGATGAAATCAGCGTAGTAGAGCCCACTCAACCACTGCGTCTTGCTCGACAATTCAAAAATAATTGAGAGGCTAGGACTTTTGTCCCAGCCCTCCTTTTCTTTCTATTTATCACTTTCCATCCTATTTTTTTTCAAAGAACGAATCGTAAACCAATAATAAATAACTAGCCCAAAGATGATGATCACTGTGGGCAGAAGAACTGTCATACCAAGATTCTGAACTCCTTGTGCCAAGGTCCAGCGATGTAAGAATCCAACCACTAAAAAGGCGACGATAGGAAAGATGAAAGCTCGTCCAAACTCTTCTTTCCATTGCCAAAGAATGAGAGCTCCACTAGCCCCTGTAATGAGAAGAGCATCCCAAGGACTAGGGACTACAAACCAAGCAAAAGCAGGCAAGAAACGGACGCCCACTATTTCACCGACAAAATAGAATCCTAGAACTAGAACGAATGCTACATAAATTGCTTTCTTCGCTTTCTCTTCTGCAAAAATGAGGCGACGGAGGAGATAGAAAATCATCCAAACAGCTAGGAGTCCCAAAATGATGTCGGTTAAATAGACTAGAGGCTTGAGCACAAGGACCGCTTGTGAAGCAAAATCACTTAAGAGGCGATAGAAAATCACAATTCCCGAGATGATCGCCCCATATTTCAGAACAGACCGTGTCGATTCTTTGGGCATATTTTCGATGATTTGGTCTGCCATTTCCTTTGGAACGAGACCAAAATAGTCCTTTGCTGTCAATCCATCCGCTCCTGCTTGCGAAAAATCTAGCGCTAGATTATAGACCTGCTCTCTCAAAGCCTTCTCCTCATATAAGAAACCGGCGAAATTGAAATAATCCCATAGATCTTGGAAATAAGCTTGGTCCTCCTGGCTAAAGGTTTGAACCAAAGCCTGCGTTTCTTCATAATAAATAACTGATGTCATCTTTCTTCCCCCTTTCTTTGGAGACGAAATACAACGAAGGTCAGGACTAGTCCTATGAGAGGAAGTAGCCAGCCTAATAAATGAGCAGTTTCCTGATTCACAAGACGAATCCAGCATCCCGTAACTAGGAAAGTCAGGCCCATGACTAGTAGACTCGTCATCAAACGCTCCCTGCTTCTATAAGCCATAACCGCAAACCCAAGTAGGACTAGGACAGCAAGAACAACCGCCCAACCATCTGATAAGAAGAGACTCCCAATGTGGCCAAAATAGATCGAAAATAGTCGTACGATGTTCAGAAATACCATCAGGCAGATCACACTGATAAAAATAGCCCAAGACCACTTCATTTCACCATAGCTCTGTTTGGACCAAAGCCACGTGATGAACTGGCTAAACACCAAGAAATTGAATAAAATAACAACATAGGTCAGGGGTTCAATTTTCAATGGCGTCATCCAGGTAAAATCCATTAAATAACGCATGCCAACTAAGATCACTCCAAGTAGGAAGACGAGTCCCACATAAGATCCTAAAGAGCGTTTAGGCAAATCTGAAAGAACTTGATCCACCATAGCCCGTGGATCCTTTCCAAAATAATCCACTGCCCGAAGGCCTTCTTTTTCAGCAACTTTTAGGTCGCAAACCATATTGTAGAGTTGTTCACCGAGTGCTTCATCATCATAAAAATAGGACTTAGCCCCAATATAAGCGACCATTTTTTTCACATAGGCTTGATCCTCTTTATTTAAATGAATCAATTCATCTGACATTTTTTCTGTATAACTTTCTACCATTCTTCCCCCTCCTTCTTGATACGTTCTACTTTTGTGACTAGCTCCTGCCACTGGTCCCAAAATTCCCCTAAACGCTCTTTTCCAGCATCACTGAGTGAAAAATACTTACGATCAGGCCCATCTGGAGACGGCCTCATTTCCCCATGAATAATTCCTTGTTTTTCTAATTTTTGAAGTAGGGGATAAATGGTCCCAGCGACAATCTTATCAAATCCCATCTCTTTGAGACTTTGAATCAATTCGTAGCCATAGATGGCATTTTGGGAAATAATCTCCAGCACACAGCCCTCCAAGACTCCCTTTAGTAATTGGGACTCTTTCATCCTTCTCACCTCTTTCTTCACATATTCACTAGTTTGTTTTACATACTAGTTTATTCACTATCAGTATACTCTTTCTCAACTAGTATGTAAAGCAAAATAGTAACTTTTTTTAAAAAAATTTTATTCCTTAAAAATCCTTTAAAATCAAGGCTTTCACTGTATACTGGTGTGTAAATATACAAAAAAAGTTCAAAAAACACTTTATTTTATAGATTGATTGGAGTATAATAATTAAAATTATTCAAAAGGAGACACGAATATGAAAAAATCGAAGCTTGCTCTTTTAGCAGGTGTAGCCGCGGCTTCAACGCTTTTCCTTGCTGCATGTGGCTCATCTTCTAATGCGTCAAAAGGGACTACCTACAACTACGTGTATGGTACAGACCCTGATTCCTTGAACTATTTGACTTCAAATCGTTCAACTACAAGCGACATTACTACCAACTTGGTCGATGGTTTGTTTGAAAACGACCAATACGGTAACCTAGTGCCTGCTCTTGCAGAAGACTGGTCTGTTTCAAAAGACGGTCTGACTTATACCTACAAGCTTCGAAAAGACGCGAAGTGGTATGATTCAGAAGGAAACGAATACGCTGACGTCACTGCACAAGATTTCGTGACATCTCTAAAATACGTAGCAGATAAAAAATCGGATGCTCTTTACTTGGTTCAAAACTCAGTCAAAGGCTTGGATGACTATGTAAATGGGAAAACCAAAGACTTCTCAACTGTTGGAGTCAAAGCTGTTGATGATCACACTCTTCAATATACTTTGAACCAACCTGAATCTTTCTGGAATTCTAAATTGACGACTGCTACCATGATGCCAGTTAATGAAAAATTCTTGGAATCAGCTGGGAAAGATTTCGGTAGCGTGAAACCAAATGGGATCCTCTACAACGGGGCCTACATTTTGAAGTCCTTCACTTCAAAATCACAAATCGAGTTGGATAAAAACCCTGATTACTACGACAAGAAAAATGTTCACATCGATACCGTTAAATTAACTTACTTCGATGGATCCGACCAAGACTACCTTGCTCGTAACTTCTCAGATGGTAACCTATCTACTGCTCGTCTCTTCCCAACAAGCTCAACCTACAGTACGATTGAGAAGAAATTCAAGGATAACATCGTTTATACCCCACAAGATTCTACTGTTTACTACGCTTACTTCAACGTCAACCGTCAAAATTACGGCCATACGAAGAAGACATCTGATGAGCAAAAGAACAACACCAAGACAGCCCTTCAAAATAAAAACTTCCGTCAAGCTTTGAACTTTGCTTTAGATAGAACTTCCTACAGCGCTCAAGTTAACGGGAAAGACGGAGCAACCAAAACTCTTCGTACCCTTCTAGTTCCACCGACATTTGTGCAAGCAGACGGGAAAGACTTCGGTACTCTCGTTGAAGAAAAACTTGCCGCAACAGGAGATGAGTGGAAAGGTGTTAGCTTCGCAGATGCTCAAGATAGCTTGCATAATGTAGATAAAGCCAAAGCAGAACTTGAAAAAGCTAAGACTGAATTGCAATCACAAGGTGTTCAATTCCCAATCCATATCGACTATGTTGTAGACCAATCTTCTAGCTCACTTGTTCAACAAGCAGACTCTATGAAGAGCTCTATCGAATCTGCTCTTGGTAAAGACAATGTCGTGATTGACGTACAAAAATTGTCTACAGACGATGCGGATAACGCTACTTACTTTGCCCAATCACCAGACCAAAAAGACTTTGATATGGATATCACTGGTTGGGGACCTGACTTCCAAGACCCATCTACTTACTTGGATATCTTGAACCCAACAGATGGTTCAACCTTGACAGGTATGGGACTTGATCCTAAGAAAGACCAAGCGCTCATCGAGAAAATTGGTTTGAACGAATACAAAGCCTTGCTTGATGATGCCAATGCTGAAAAATTGGATACCAATGCACGTTATGAAAAATACGCTGCGGCCCAAGCTTGGTTGACAGAAAATGCTATGGTTCTTCCAATCTACTCTAAGGGTGGCGTTCCATCTATCACCAAGGTCACACCATTCTCAGCAGCAAATTCTGCAATTGGTATTAAAGGGGAAACAAGCTTCTTCAAATACCAAAAAGTTCAAGATAAGACCGTCACAACTGCTGACTACGAAAAAGCGTATAAGAATTGGTTAAAAGAAAAAGAAGAATCCAATAAAAAAGCGCAAGAAGAACTTGCAGAACATGTGAAATAATCACGATAGAAAACACCGAGGATCAAATCCTCGGTGTTTTTTGTTCAGCAACTTATCGTCACTTTCATTTCCTTTCTCGATCCTATAGAATCAGCCCTACCTCACGACAATCTTCCGATAACTTCTAGAAGTTAGAAGAAAGACGAGGACATAAGAGATGAAAAAGACAGCGCAGATGGAAAGAGTTGTTTGAAGGACCAAGCCCGCATTGGTTGCTCCTAAGATGGCAACGATTTTTGCGATCATCTTGTAGGCTACTCCTAGGTAGAGGAAGGAGAAGAATAATGGAAGGAAAAAGACGGTGAGTATCTGTTTGCGAATGGTGGTGCCGGTTTGCTTTTGGTCCAATCCTACTTGTTGCAAGATCACAAAATTTTCCCGGTCCTCATAGCCCTCTGAAATCTGCTTGTAGTAAATCACGAGAACCGTAGCCAATAGAAAGATCACCGATAGGAAAATCCCAATAAAGAGGATGGTCCCTGCTGATTCACGCCACTCCTTCTCCATGCTGTATCGATCAACCCCACCAAACAAAGTCGCACCATATTGACTCATTTTGTCTGTCGAATAAAGCTCTTTGGCCATTCCAGCTATAAAATCTTGGTTTTCTTTATTTTTAGCACTAATAGAGAATTCCAAATTTTTATCAATTTTTAATCCCAGTTGGTTCAAGTCAGGGAGGACAAGATACAAGCCCATTTGGTGTTGAAACAGGTCGGCTTGAGGGAGTTTCCCTTGGATAAAATTGGAGTCTAGTTTTTGCTTAATCGCGAAGCTCTTTCCATTGATTTCTAATTGCGCGTCTAATCTTCCAGGATAGTGATACCCATAAGCTAAGATTTCATTTTCCCCAAGCTCAACTTTTTGACCCGTCAGTTGCTCATAAGTTGCCTGATCAAAAAAGTAGACTACTCCTTCTGTCTTCAATTCCTGACCAGTTTCTTGATCGGACTGGTCATAAACCTCTAACACCTTTCCACCAATCCTTCGAATGCTAGCTGACCAGTATGTTGTCTGTGCCACCTGATAATCGGACAGATGTGTCGCATCGGCCACTTTCTTAATTTGTGCTTGAACCTCCTTAATAACCGGTTCTGTTTCAGCATCTGAAGTCATATGCCCCACACTAATATTGTAGTCCGAAGGGTACATAGTATCTAGGTAATTCTGCCCTCCAATAAAGAGATTCAGCGACCCTGTTAAGGTGACCAAGACCATGGTGGAAAGAATACTAATGGTCGCAAGGCCCGCTGCATTTTTTCGCATCCGAGCTATTAAGTTGGAGACGGATATAAAATTCTCTGGCTTGTAATAGTAGGATTTCCGACCTTTGAGAAATCTTAAAAAGGTAATGGTGCCTGCGTTGAATAAGAGATAGGTCGCTAGAATGACTAAGACGACAGCAATAAAGAATCTTTGGACAGCCGCAACTGGACGCTCTGCGGTTAGCGCTAAATAGAAAGCAATTCCTAAGAGTCCTAGTCCTAAAAGAGTTTGGACCAGCAAGAAGCGTCCTTTCTTCTCTCCTGCCTTTTTCTGTTGCATGAGGTGGAGGGAACTGTAGCGCAAGAGGCGGAAAGAATTTAACAAGAGAATGAGGGCAAAAGCTAAGGCTAGCCCAAATAAAGTGTTAAGAACAGCCCCTATCTGGAAGGTCGATTGAATGACGACTGGAAGCCCCATACATTTTAAGAGGAGGGCAAAAATCAAGGGATCAAACAAGAGCCCCAAGCCCAGTCCTACTCCAACTGTGAGGATATAGAAGATAAGCAATTCCCATAAGGTCATGACGAGGAGATGCTTCTTCTCCATCCCCAAAACACTGTATAATCCCAGTTCTTTGGAACGATTTTTCATAACATAGCCATTGGCATAAGCCACTAAAATGACGACGACCAGCTGGACAACGAAACTTCCAAAACCAAGGACAGCTCTTGCCGTTCGTCCTCCGTAAGAAGTTTCTAAATGAGGGGTCGTTGCCAAGGCAATAAAGCTATAGAGGATCATGGTCGTCAAAATGACAGCCAAGGCAAAGGGATAATAGAGCTTGCGATTTTGTTTGAGGTTGGAAAGAGCTAATTTACTTGTTAATTTAAACATCACGATCCTCCTTACCCGCCATGACCGTCAAGGTATCCGAGATTTCTTGGAACATCTGACGCTCCGTCTTTTCCCCGCGGAAGATCTGGTTGTAAAGAATCCCGTCCTTGATAAAGAGCACGCGCTTGGCCCTCGCTGCGGCAGCGGTCGAATGGGTCACCATGAGAATGGTTTGGCCCATACTATTGATATCTTCAAAGACATCGAGCAAGGCAGCCGAAGACTTGGAATCCAGCGCCCCTGTTGGCTCATCCGCCAGGAGGATTTCAGGTGAAGTAATGATGGCACGCGCTACGGCTACCCTTTGCTTTTGCCCACCAGAGATTTCGTAAGGGTATTTCTCAAGAAGCTGGTGAATACCCAACTCCCGACTCACGCTATCCACCTTGCTCATCATTTCCTTGACGGGCCTGCGAGAAAGGACCAAAGGTAAGAGGATATTGTCCTTGACAGACAAGGTATCCAGCAGGTTGAAGTCTTGAAAGACAAAGCCTAGTTTTTCCCGACGGAAGCTAGAGGCATCCTTGTTCTTGATAGTTGAAGTATCGGTACCGTTGAGGTAGACCCGTCCTTCGGTCGGCTGGTCCAGCATGGCTAGGATATTGAGGAGGGTCGATTTCCCGGATCCTGATTCCCCCATGATGGCGACGTATTCACCCTTTTCCACAGTGAAGTGAATATCCTTTAAGGCTTCAACCTGGGTTCCTTGGAAGCGCGTTTTGTAGATTTTTTTGATGTGTTGAACGTCTAGTAGGGTCATGGTCCGTTCCTTTCTAGCTCGATAGAGCTTCAATCCATTTTTACAAATCTATTGTACTAAAACTGAAACGCTTTCACCATAACATAACCTTACATTTTCCCCTTTATTTCTTACATTTTTGTAAGAAAGCAAAAATAGGCTGGGACTTCAAGTCCTAACCTATTTTTTTATTGATTATTCAGCTGATGAAGAGAGCAATGGTGCAATTGATTGATAAGCACCTTCAAGAGCTTTTTGGGCAATATCGCGAGCATTTTTCAATTGTTGTGCGAATTGACTACGAGCTTGTTCAGGAACAACTGTATCATCAGAACCTGCAGCTGAAAGTGTATCGTTAAATGTTTTTCTTGCAGTCTCCATAGATTGTATCGCAGGATCTACTTGCTTATTATAGGCATCTTTACCAGATGCTGGGATCTTGTCACCAATCTCTTTGACATATTTTGTGTAGTTGTCAATCATTTTTCCATAAATGGTTTTCATATCACCAAGTGTTTTGGCGTTGTCGATTTCTTCATCAGTTAACAAGACAATTTCTGGAATTTCAACAGAAGAGGTTGCTGATTTAGATGATTTTGATGAACTGCTTGATTTGCTTTCTGAAGTAGATGATTTTTCTACTTTGCTAGAAGAAGCTTTTGCATCTTTGCTTGATGATTCTGAAGCAGTTTTACCAGAACATGCTGCTAACGTTGCAACAGACAAAAGAGCCACACCGGCTGTAAGAAGTTTTTTCATATTTTTTCTCCTATAAATAAAGAATGAATATATTTTAAATGATTTTCCTTTAATTGTCAAACATTTTCTGTTTCCAAATGCCTATACACTGCTAATTATCACTAGTTTTTAACATATTTTATGTCCTAAAAATTATTTCTTATATTGTATCTTTATTCATTATTTGAATAAACAAAACCAGAAAAACAGTCCTTTTCTGGTTTATTCTTCTTTTTATTGATGAAGCAACTGTGTAAATTCTTCTTGAAGTTCCTTGTTGTCCGTTGGTTTTAGGTACATCTTCCCACCATTGGTCGTTGGAGAATGAAAGACAATGCCTTCTCCTGTATCTGTAATGGCAAAGAAATAACTATGCACATCTGGATACTTGTCCCAATTGCTATAGCGTTCCACGATGCGGTATTTTGCATTTCCTTGACCAGTATCTGTATAAATGGCATCCATCTTACTATTTTCCCCTAGAGTATAGAGGTTGTCTGGTCCTACATCACCACCAGCGATGCCTTTTTGGTAGTTGGGTTGGCCCATCTTTTCACCCCAGGTCTTCATAAATTCTGCTAATTTTGCTGATTTTTCAGCATTCCAAGGCGTTTTTTCCTGGCTTTGGCTATTTCCCGATGATGGTGTGCTGTCAAAAGTTTGCCAGTCGAAACTCTTGAGATCCAATTTTTCCTCATCCGATTTTCCAAAGAGGCTATTCAGATCTGAACCAGGTACTTGGACTTCTTCTTCCTGGACTTTGGTCGCAGCTTGAGGCGTCTTTTCTATCCGTGAGAGCACAGCTACCCCACGGCCAGTTCCTGACATCCAGCTGACTTCTAAGACTTCTCCTCCCTTATAGAGGGTCGTCGCATTGCGCGCTCCACCGTGTCCAGCGACGAAACCTTCAGCTAGTAGAGTCGGTTTTTGGTCCTTGAGGTAATAAACTCCTGTCACAAAGTAGCTTCCATCGGTCTGCTGATTGGCGATGATCATCTCATCTACCCCATCGCTATTTAGGTCCTTAAAGGCATAGCGAACGGCTTCTGGCTGATTGATCACCGTCTCGATCACCCAACTATTGATCATCCGATCTTCTTTGGCTAATGCATCATTCAATTTGGAAATAGCATCCAAATCCTTTGAAGTCGCAAAGATCTTTTGGTAGTCTGAAAAAACAGACTGGTATAATTGTTTGTTATCTGCTTTTTTCGCCTGATTTTTTGCTGAAGTCTGGCTCGTTGTAGCCTCTTTTTTAGGACTGGACTGGCGCTGGTATCTTTGGTAACATCCTGTTAACATGACCATACTTGAAGCCACTAAGCCCAATTGCATCCAATGTTTTCTTTTCATCTGATCTCCTTTAGTCTCCCTTATTTTCATACTAAACTTTATTATACTAAAAAAAGGTGAGGAAGGAATCCCTTCTTCACACTTAGTTTTCTTTATTCGGATTCTTTCTACGATCCGTTTGACTTTCAATATGCTCTTTCACCAAGGCAACCACCTCATCATTGGTTGGAAGGTCCGAGTGCTGGGCATCTTCCCCCGTCACCGTAATCTCCGTATAGCTAGCTGCTTGGTTTTGGTAGATATATTTCCCAGCGGAAACACTGGCATCTGGGACCAACTCATCTGAATCATAGGTAATGGTCCCTGCAACTGAATACATATGAAGGGTTGTCGGGATGGCTTCTTTTCCCTTGATAAAATCGGCCAACATCTCAGATTTATTTTTGATATTGGTCTCCGTGAAATTGTAAGGAGTCCCGATGGTCATGAGGGTCTTGAGATCTATATCATAATCCTCTAGATAATTTTCAATAAAGGCTGTATAGATCAAGCCCCCATTGGAGTGACCCAAGCCCTTGAAATTATTAAAATTGTATTTTTCTTGGAGGGCTTCAAAAGCCTGATTGAATAATTTAGCCTGTTTTTTAATATTGCTATAGCCATCTTTGTTGTTTTCAAAACCAACCACAATCACTGGTTCATTGTCCTTGGCATCAATACTTCCACTATAGGTGATATGCCCATCATTCCAAACCTTAACCTTAAGTAGACTGTGTTTGGTTCCTTGGCGGCCCTGGTTGAGCTTGGTCACCAAGCCATCGAAGCGGTTCTCCGTCGCAGAGCTTCCCGGGATCATGATGATGGGAGACAGTTTGGAATTATAAAATTTCTCGATTTTTGAAACATTGGTCCGAGTCCAGCTATAAGATGGAATGGCTAAAGCGATTAAGAAAAGACTGACCAAAGTAAGGACGATGGCTGTTTTTTTAGATTGCTTCATCGCTTTCTCCTTTCACTTTTAAATCTTTTCGAATACGATTTCCCATGCGGACAAATGGTAGATAAAGGAGCACATCGATGGCAAAACAAAGTATACTGACAGCTAAGGCTCTCAGACTTCCTCCGGTTCCAATAAAAGCATAGAGAAGGCTAGGAGTCCCATCTGGTACCGGATAGACGGCTGCTGGCATCAGCTTAAAGCACAAAGCTACAGCTGCTATCGCCATATTCACCAGAGGGATCAACAGGAAAGGAATCACATAAAGCAGGTTGAGAAGGACCGGTATCCCTACCATGAAAGACGCCCCATTGTTAAAGAGACTTGGAAACAGACTGAGAAGACTGACTTTCTTGTCCTTTTGACTTCGTGAAACCAGCAGGATCGCTACCAATAAGGCTAGAACTGCACCAATTCCACCTACCAGACCAAAACTGCGGTACAAATTGGTCAAGGTATAGAGATGAGGAATGCCTGTCGTTGAATGATGGGTCACAGCGTAGGTGAGATTTTCCAAAGCAAAGTTATCATCCGCAATTGAGTTCAAGGCAAAGGCTTGACTATTACCAAACCAAGCAGATAGCCCACTAAATAGTCCCATGACAAAGGTGGACAGGAGATGATGACTGCTTACCGTTAGAGAAGCCAAGAACTGTCGGATAGTCTGAAAAATATTAAATTGATTTCCAAGAACCAAAAGAAGATTGAGGCTGACCCCTAGAACTAAGGACAAGAAAATGGGACGCACAGTCTTGGGCTGATAGATGAAATCCTTGTCCACAATCTGGTCGTCACTAGCCTTGGATATACGAAAGATTTGCCCGATTAGATAGCCTAAAAAAATTGCTAAGACGATATTGGTCGTCGCAGGTAAGTTGATACGCGTCAGTTGCCCGTCATGGAGGGGGCCCACCAACAATTCCTGAGAGCCTACTATTAGACTGACCAAAAGAGCTGTCACTCCAGCTGTCCCTGTACTTCTACCATAGTGCCCAGCTGTATATTTTCCAGCGAAGTAGGTCACTAAAGGCCCAGCTAAACCTCCTAAAAAATTGGAAAAATTAATGAGAACTTGACTAATGGCCTGATCCCATGGCAACCAGCTATCCATCGAAAAGAGCTGATGGATATAGCCTCGATCGGAGAAGACCGATAGAGCGATCACCCGAATGATTCCAGAAAATAGGAAAAAAGGAAATAAGGAAACCAGGGTTTTCTGGGAAATTTGAATCAAACTTTTTTCTCGTAACCAGAAAAACTTCTGGACTAAATACTTGGTCATGGGGCCTCCTGTTCGAGTTGATTGACTTATTCACGTTTACTGCTTTCTTCTTATTATATCATACTGGCGAGCCTTTCCTTTCGTTTGGAGAAGCATCGTCTTTTGAGAATGCTGTTAATATTTTCAAAACTTTTCAAAAACTCTTTGACAGGGGTCTTCATTTCCTCTATACTATTTGTTAGCTAACAAAACGATGGATCAGGTTACCGTTGGTCTTGCTATGCTACCTGACGGAAAATCAGATCGTTACCATGGATTTTCATCCGATTTTATACCAAAGTCCATATCTTTAGGAAGATTTAGGAGGAATCAGACACCGATGTCACAAGAAAAATTTTCAGCCAAGGTCCTCTACGCTATTTTTGCAACAGGGATCCTTTCCTTTTGCGGGGTGGCTGGAGAAACTGCCATGAATATCACCTTCCCAATATTGATGAAGGAATTTGAGATCAATACCGCAACCGTCCAGTGGGTCACCACCATCTATCTTCTAGTGGTTGCCTGTGTAGTCCCCCTATCTGCCTACCTCAAGCGCTCTTTTAAAATGAAGTCCATCTTTTTAGTTGGAAATCTCCTATCTGTTTTAGGTGTTCTCATTGACTTCCTGGCTCCAAGTTTTGGCTTTGTGGTTTTGGGTCGATTGGTCCAAGGAATGGGGGTTGGTTTTGCCCTTCCTCTGATGTTTAATATCATTTTAGAGCAGGTCCCAAAACGCAAGATCGGTCTCATGATGGGAGTGGGGACCCTGATTACAGCCATTGCACCAGCCATTGGGCCTACTGTCGGTGGTCTCTTGACTGCCAACTTCGGTTGGCGGTCCATCTTTTTGGTTCAATTCCCGATCCTTCTAGCTTCGCTAGTTGCTGGACTTCGCTCCATTGAACAAATCAGTACAGTCAAACGAGAAACTCTTGATATCATGAGCCTTCTCGCCATTATTGCTTCATTTTTAGGACTGATTTTAGGGATTCACGGTCTCTCTGATCATGCTTTCTTTAGTTTTTCTGTGCTTGGTTGGCTGGTGATTGGGTTCTTGGGACTCGTTCTCTTAGTCTGGCGGTCCAATCGCTTGGAGAGTCCCATTATCAACCTTGCCATCTTAAAGAACCATCTCCTCACTGGCCATGTTCTTGCCTTTTTCACCTTCCAATTAGGCTCACTGGCCATGAGTTTCCTCTTGCCCAATTATGTCCAATTGGTCAACCACTCGAGTACCACGCTTGCAGCCTTGATGCTACTTCCAGGAGCCATCATTGGAGCAGGTTTTGCTCCCTTCTCTGGTCTCATTCTAGATAAGTTGGGTGCCCGCAAACCGATTCTCCTTGGAGCTGCTTTAATCCTTCTGGCCCATTTCCACTTTACCCTCTTTGGCCTGAAGCTGACAAATGGCTTGATTCTCATCTTTTACATGATCTTCATGACCGGTATGGGTCTGGCCTTCGGCAATATCATGACCAACGGACAAAAACAACTCTCTCTAGAAGAGCAACCTGATGCGAACGCGATCTTTAACACCCTGCAACAATTTGCAGGCGCTGTCGGAACAACCCTGGCTTCGCTGATTGTTGCCATGAGCCAAGCTAATCAAAAGATGGACTTCACCCAAGCCACTGCTAAAGGAAGCCGCAACGGTTTTATGGTCCTATTTGCCTTAGGCATCTTCCAACTCCTTCTCTTATTTTGGGTTGTCGGAAAAGAAAATGAAACGAACTAATTTATCTCATTAAAAAGGGGTTGGGCAAAAAACTGTCCAACCTTCGATCTTTGATAGAATTAACTGTATGACGCAGTGGTTGATTGCTCAAAGCACTGCCTTGAGGTGGTAGATAGGACTTGCGAAGCAAGTTTCCTAAGTATTTGTTCGCTTGATTAAGCTCCAAAGAAGACCTAATGATGGAAACAAAGTTTCCTTTATCTACAACCTTCAACAGTCTCCCAGACTGTTGAAGCTATGCGGGGGTGGGAAAATTGAAAAGGTTCGGGGAACCTTTTCAATTTTTTTATTTTACGGAGTTCTTTCCCACTCCCTTTTTATTATCCTTTTCTAACCCGTGTAATAATGCCATCAGGATCTTGAAAGGTAAAGTCACTTATGCTAAATAAACCTTGCTAGAATAGGCGTATTCCCTATTCTTTCTTTTTTGCTTGCAATGCCAAAGATTATAACTTAAATTTCATTAAATTGTCGAACTTTTATCATTTGAGTTGAAATTCTTGCTTTCTTTTTGTATTTTATTTATAATCATTCTAAACAAGATAAAGGAGACATTGTATGACTGAAATGAAACATGGAGTAGATGAATCATTTAACGACCGCTTGAATATCTTGAGAGCCGCTGTTCTCGGGGCCAATGATGGGATTATTTCTATAGCTGGGGTGGTGATCGGGGTAGCCAGTGCCACCTCAAACATCTGGATCATTTTTCTTTCTGGCTTATCAGCGATTCTGGCAGGTGCCTTTTCGATGGCGGGAGGTGAGTATGTCTCTGTTTCCACACAAAAAGATACGGAAGAAGCCGCTGTTAACCGCGAACAAGCCTTGTTGGATCGCGATCCAAA
This sequence comes from Streptococcaceae bacterium AF13-5-6.0, assembly GCA_027685415.1. Taxonomy (GTDB): domain Bacteria; phylum Bacillota; class Bacilli; order Lactobacillales; family Streptococcaceae; genus Streptococcus. The sequence goes on along the minus strand of JAQCUL010000003.1, from coordinate 2,973 downwards.
GTTAGCGAGAGAATCTCTCTACCACGCTTATCTTCAAAATGGAGAATGCGAAACTTCCGCAAAGATTTTGACAGAACGGGCCTTTCTAAAACATCCCCTCAAAGCCCTGGTTGAAGAGAAATATGGTATTGAATACGAGGAGTTTACCAATCCTTGGCATGCTGCTGCATCTAGCTTCCTTGCTTTTTCAGTTGGTTCCCTTCCTCCAATGCTCTCTATCATTCTCTTTCCAGCTGCCTATCGCATTCCGGTGACGGTCTTCGTTGTTGGACTATCCTTGATCTTCACTGGCTATACCAGTGCAAAACTGGGAAAAGCACCAACCAAGCCAGCCATGCTTCGCAATCTCATCATTGGACTTCTCACCATGGGTGTGACTTACTTCTTCGGACAACTCTTTAGTATCTAAAAAAGCTGAGAATTTTGTCTCAGCTTTTTCTTATGCTTCTAATAGATCTTGTGCTTGTTTTTTCAGTCCTTCCACTGCTTCGTCCGTCAAGATTAATTCACCTGTTCCCCAGGCTTCTGGGTTTACGGTTGTTCCAGTGAACTCTCCGACTACTTGAGTTCGAACGAATGGCAAGAGGGCTTGGTAGGCCGCAAACATTGGCTCGTGTCCTGCATTGGCTACTGAAGAAACTGTTACGATCTTGTCTTGGAGGGCAGATGGGCCACGAGTTTCTGATAGGTCAAGGGCACGGCTGAGCCAGTCGATCAAGTTTTTCACTATACCTGGAATCGCAAAGTTATAGACTGGTGAGAAGATCCAGATGGCATCCGCCGCAAGGACCGCATCACGCGCTGCTTGTACCGCTGGCAAGGTTGGCGTTTCTAAATCTTGGTTAAACAAAGGGATGTCCTTGTAGTCCAAGTAAGTCACTGTTGCTTTTCCTTCAAGAAGACTTTCTGCTTTCTTAGCCATTTGGTGGTTAAAAGATCCTTGACGAAGGGATCCGACAATAAATAAAATGTTTTTCATAGTTGTTTCCTCTTTCTGTTGTAAGATTTTTTGTTACAATAGCTATTATACACGATCATAATGTAATGTCAAGGATTACAACTCGGATATTTTAAACTTTTATTCCATTTCACTAAGGATGGGCCAAGAAGAATGAGAAAAAAGGTTGGACAAAAGTGTCCAACCTTCAATAAATCATAACCGTATAAATCTGTAGAGGATCAACCTTCAATAAATCACAACCGTATAAATCTGTAGAGGATCAACATCCAATAAAAACGACCCCCAGACGATCTTTACAATCCATTTTAGAACTACTTTTTTATAAGCAAGGCAATTCTCAATCCCAAAATTCTGTTCGCGCTACTACGCCTCGTCAGACGAATCAGTAGCCAACATTTTTTTGATGAATTCGCGGGATAAATCTGTCATTTCAGCAATCATCTCGATACTCATCCCCTTCAAAGCCAGTTTCTGAATCAGAGACTGCTGACCAGCTTGAACTCCCAACTCCATGCCTTCTTGTCTGCCTTGTTCCAATCCCTGTTCGATACCACGCTCGAGACCTTGTTCGAGTCCTTGTTCGAGTCCCTGTTCAAGACCTTTTTTCAACCCTTTCTGAAATCCGGCTTCCAGTTGTTCTTTCCGAAAGGTATCCATGCTCATTTCCCAATTTTCTCTGATACGAATCCGTTCATCAATCATTTCTTTTTCCTCCCTTGTCCAATTTGATGGGATTAGGAGTGATTCTGCCTGCTCGATCACTTGATCTGGTTGATGACTGAATGGGCGATTACCAAAAAATTCAAGCCATTGTCTCCAGTGAGCATTCAACTCCGTATCTCTACTTTCATTATACTTATCCAACTCTAAAAAGGCAACCTTTAACATATTGTGAGCTACTCCATCCTTTCGAGAGCTATAAAGAGGTGTCCCATCTACTGTATGGCGCATTTCATAGACATTGACGGGTGAATCTAAATGAGGAAAAATACTTCGCTCCAAGATAGCGATCCCATAGACCGGCTCCAGCTCCTGGTACATAGAATGGGTCGCTCCTTTCTTTCGCTTGCGTTGGACATTTTCTACCAGTTGATTGGCTAAATAATAGTGGAAACGATTCAAGAAGTACTCTTGCTTCAAAACTTGAATCTCAATGATCACTTCAAGCCCGCTATCTAGCCTTGCTCTCACATCAACGGATGTTTCAAAAGGAAGATCTCCTAAAAACCCCTGCTCATGGATCTGGTCTCCTTCTAAAATCTCAACGGACTCTACTGGCAGATCCAATACTTCGCGGATGAATTTCGCTGTCACATCCGGTAGACTAAAAATCTTTTTCGCCATTAAATCCAAGGTGGGCGATACATACTCGTGTCGTTTCTTCATAGCAACCTCCGATGATTTCGTATAGGGAATCCCCTCACTTATACCATTCGAAAAAATTGCAGAAAAAGAGGCTGGGACAAAAGTCCTAGCCTCTCAATTATTTTTGGATTGTCGAGCAAGACGCAGTGGTTGAGTGGGCTCTACTACGCTGATTTCATCAGCTTTTACAGCCCTACTCAACTGTGCGGAGGTGGGACGACGAAATCGAATTCTAACGAATTACCGATTTCTGTCCCACTCTCTTTGCTTTTATGCATGCTCCAATCCTTTTCGTGTATTTTCTTTGATAGTTTCAGCTGAATGGAGTAATTTTTCTTTTTCTTCTTCTGTCAAATGCAAATCCAATCGTTCGAGAATTCCTTTTCGACCTACAATTGCTGGGTAGCCAAGATAGGTTCCATATTCTGGACGATAGTTAGACACAGGCATTTCCTCGTGGCTATCATTGATCACAGCTTCTGCCAAGCGTTGGGCTGCTGCTGCAATCCCAAAATTGGTATAGAATTTGCCAAAGAAAACCGTGTGGCCACCACGCAAGGACTCGTAGTTGATGGCGTCAAGCTCTTCTTGAGAGAAGAGATCGGTAATGGCGTGTCCCTTAACACGGACCTGACTCCAAGCAACAA